>JASJCE010000261.1 GCA_030066155.1 Desulfobacterales bacterium
CGGGAACGGGTGCGACAGGTCGAAAAGAACATTATTAAGAAAATGAGAGAATTTTTTAAAAAAGAAATCCCCGATTTTGCCTCTTACACCGAAGATGGCACCTCGGACTAGATACCGGTTCGATCGTCAAGAAAAATTCATACGGTAACCGGTAAGCGATAATTAAAGTGGACTATCAACTTATGAAATTTTATTCAATCCTGCGAATCGTCACCATATTCGCTTTTAGCATTGCCTTCGGATGTGCAACGAACACAGTAGAAAAAGCGCCGGTAACCGAAAAGAAAACAATCCAGGCGCCCACTTACCATGGTGCCAACAATCAATATTACTATTTTACCACGGCCCAAATTGAACGAAAAAAAGGCAACCTCGACAAAACCATCGTATCGCTGCGCAAAGCGATAGAACTTGATCCGGATTCCGTCTATCTCCAGCGGGAACTTGCAACGGTCTATCTGCAGAATAAAGAGGGCGAGAAGGCAATTGAGGTTCTGGAGGCGCTTTTGAAGCGGCATCCCAACGATGTCAAAGCTCTCATTATCTATGGTGGCACCAAACAGGTTCGCAAAGAAAACGAGGACGCGATTGCAGCCTATGAAAAAATCCTAGCCCTGGATCCTAAACAGCAACGGGTTTATTCGCTTCTCGGAAATCTGTATCTGCAATCCGGTGATGATGCCCGCGCCAAGGCCACCTTTAAGCGGCTCATTAAAAATTTTCCGGCCTCATTTGAGGGACACTACTATCTTGGACGACTGAACGCCAAGCAAGGAAAAGTCAAGGCGGCCGAACGGCAGTACAAAAAAGCGCTCGAATTGGCTCCCGGTCGTTCCGAACCTCGATTCGAGTTAATAAATCTATATAAAGAACGAGGCCAGACAACTGAAATTATTAAACTTTATGAAGATATTCTTGGTAATGATCCCGACAATATCCGGGCCTTGGTCGAACTTGGACTGTATTATCGCCAATTGGGAAGAAAATCTGCCTCCACTCAGACACTGGCTCAACTGGGAGTCAGGAGCCGAAATGAATTTGAGGTCATCATTACCATCATACAGCTTTATATCGATCCGAAGAAATATGATGATGCGTTAATTGTTGTGAACGGAATGCTGAACGGATTACCGGACAGTCCGGATCTTCACCATTTGGCGGGTATTGCATCCTATGGCACCAAAGATAATGCCGCCGCAATATCGCATTTCAGGCGGGTGTCGCCGCAATCCCGTTTTTTTCAAGATGCCGTTGTCCACGTTGCATTCATACTTCAGGAGGAAGGCAAGAATGATGATGCCATTCTCTTTCTCGAGCAGTCGATTCAAAAGGATCCGGAAAACCCCGATTTTAAATATTATCTCGGCACCTTCCATGAGGAAAAGGAAGCGTATGAAACAGCTGAAGCCTATCTCAAGCAGGCTATCGCGATAGACCCCGACAATCCGCGATACTATTTTCGCCTGGGCGTCGTCTATGACAAGCAAAATAAGAAACAGGATTCGATGGATGCCATGCGGCGGGTGATCGAACTCGATCCCAAACATGCCAATGCACTGAACTACCTGGGTTATACTTACGCCGACCTGGGAAAAAATCTGGACGAAGCCGAAAGATTGATTAAACTCGCCTTGAAATACAAACCAAATGACGGCTATATCACCGACAGTCTGGGATGGGTCTACTATAAGAAGGGACAGTTCGATAAGGCTCTCAAATATTTGAAAAAGGCTGTCGAACTGGTTCCGGACGACCCCATAATGCTCGAGCATATCGGGGATGCCTATCTGAAGTTGAACGACCCGTCCAACGCTCTCAAGTACTATGAAAAATCTTTAAAAATTAAAGAAAAAGACAGAGAAGAGCTCGAGAATAAAATTCAGCAGCTAAAGCGCCAGGGTTCCTGAAATTCCGAAGAATAAAGCCATCCCTTATACCGTCATATCCATTTAATCCGCACTGCAACAAAACACTTGAGGATTGTAGATTGGGTCTAGGTCTTAATTTACCTGATAGATTGAAAAATCGGCGCCTTAATTACGTCAGGCTGCGCCTATTTTTTATGAAACGTTACCGTCTTCACCGGTTGGAGGGGATCCTGATCACCGTTGTAATTGCAATTGTCGTCGGATGTAGTGCTATGACTACCGGGATTTCACCGGGGAAAGACGGAACGCCTGATCCAGCAGCCCGGATCGAGACCCAGGCAATCCTCGCCGCGTTGGGCAACCGCAATGCAGGACTAAAAAATTTTAAAGGAATCGGAACGGTCCGGATATGGCAGGAGGGGAGATTAAAAATCGATGAGCGAATCGCCTGGGTTGGATCCGATCCCGGGAGAATCAACATTGCGGTTCTGATCGGCGGTCATCCGGCCGTTAAATTGGCAAGCGACGGAAAGTGGTTTTACTACTATGAGGCCGGAAAAGGTGAGCCGACATACAAAAAATATGCCGCTTCCAACGCCAGTCTAAAGCGCATCATTTCAATTGCGATCCAAACCGACGATGTGCTCAGTTTACTGGCCGGCAGGGTGCCCATTCGTGATCACCACCGCGCGATTCTCCATAAACTGGAAACCGAACCGGGTTATGCTTTGGTGCTTAAAAAACGCTGGTGGGGCACCATTCAAAAAATATACCTTGATGAGAGCAAAACCCAGGCCCGAAAAATCGAGTTCTTCAGTCGAACCGGCAACTTGATTTATCGTGTGCGATTCGATGCCGTGCAGACCGTTAACAGTTATCTGATTCCCGGTCGGCTGAACATCACCAACGGCAAGGACGTTCAGTTTGAGCTCGATATAAAACGGTATTTGGCCGATGTTGACGTAACGTCCTCAATGTTCGTATTAAATCCACCGCAATAATATTTTTTTACTAAATTAATATTATATTAATTAGTTACAAGCTTTTATTAATGTATAATGGGAAATAATTCGATTGATTTGCCAGGTGGTGCCGGGGAACGCCATTTCAAAACGTTATCGGTATTTGGCCTATCCGCGGAAGCTGTTGCGGGCCGGCTAAAGGGAGGTGAACTCCGGTATCCTGATGTTCAGTTCGTGGTGGAATCGGAGGAGCCGATTATACGCCTTAAGATTTACACGCACAGAACCTTGGAGCCGGGGACCGATGTTATGCGGTGGGCATGTGATCGCCTCGGAAATGCGGTCTTTTCGGACAGTGGAAAAGACATGGAGCAGGTTGTCGGAAGTCTTCTGCTTGAGAAAAAAGCCTCACTCGCGCTGGCTGAAAGCTGTACCGGCGGACTTATCGCCAATCTGCTGACCGACGTGCCGGGAAGCTCCGACTATTTTCGATTTTCAGCCGTCACCTATTCCAATCAGGCCAAGATCAAGGTGCTGAACGTAAAAGCCCGGACTCTGGAACGCTACGGTGCCGTTTCTGAGCAGACGGCAATTGAAATGGCCAAGGGGGCCCGGCAGGCCACCGAGGCCGACTATGGTCTCGCAACCAGCGGAATCGCCGGTCCGGCCGGCGGTTCTGACGATAAACCGGTGGGTACGGTTTGCATCGGACTGGCCTCAAGGTCGGAAGCGACCGGCCATCATTTTCATATCGAAGACCGCGGCCGCCTAACCAATAAGCGGATATTTGCGCTGACGGCGCTAAATCTGCTGAGACAGAAATTGCTGGTCGTTTAGTGCAGAGGGGACCTTTCCGCGTGCGATGATGACGATTGTGTGTATTTTAATCGGAATTCACGTTGCGGTCTCCAATCAAACCGTTTTTTAGCCATTCCGAAGCATCTCGAATGAATTTCCGCTGGTGCTCGGCGTCACTCATGCGATGGTCTCCCCCGGACTGGATGATCAAGCGTTTCGGTTCTGTAGCCAGGTGATAGATTTTATGGGCATGTCCCACCGGTACGGTTTCATCCGCTTCACCGTGGACGACGAGTAATCGTTTGATGCCTGAAATCTTATCCGAGATATCGAAGCCGGTTTTGCGGGCGTCCAGGTAGATAGCCTCCGAATGGATACCGTGATGCTGCCCCTTATTTAGGTTGCCTAATTTACTGCGCAGGGGTGCCGCGAAGGTGACGACGGTGTCGATTCGAAGCTCGGATGCCACGGATAGACAAACCGCTCCGCCCATGCTGCTTCCGAACAAGCCGATTGGAGGTCCGATATCAGGGTGTTCGCGCAGAAGGACAATCGCCATCTTCAGATCCCGGGCACGTGCGACCAGTGAGGTTACCTGCTCAAAATCCCCCTGACTGACGCCGCAGCCCCGATGGTCGAAACGGAAAAAAGCGATACCCATAGCATTGCACGCCGCCGCCAGGGCAATCTGTTTTGGAGACGCCTGGCTGCTGTACATACCGTGGCAACCAATGACAGCCGGCGGACGATTTACGGACGGCAGGTGCAGGGTCCCGTTCAGTTCGAAGCCGTCGGCGGAAAAGCTGAGTGTTGTTATTTTCGCAAGGCCTGCAGTCATATGATTATCCGGCTTTGATTATATAAATGAAAAAAATCTTCGTTACGAAAACACGAAATATTAAATGCACGAAATCTATTGCGTATATCGTAAAATATGACCAGAAATCAATACCTCCTGAAAACGGAAGTTGAATGAAAATCAAAAAAGGGCTTGAAATAGAAGTTGAAATCGAAGATCTCGCATTTGGTGGAAGGGGGCTTGCACGGCTGGAAGGGATGGCTGTTTTTGTTGATCAGGCTGTACCGGGCGACCGCACCGCAATTCGTATCTACAAGAAAAAGAAAAATTTTGCCGAGGCCCGTGTCATCGACCTGATCAAAGCCTCCCCCTTCAGACTTGAAGCGCCTTGCCCGTACAGCGGGTATTGTGGGGGCTGCAAGTGGCAGTTCCTGTCATACGATCAGCAGCTGATCTACAAACGCCGGCATGTCATCGACGCCCTTGAGCATATCGGTCTACTGAAGGACGTCGAGGTTCATCCAACCATACCGTCAGAACGGATCTTCGGGTACCGTAACAAAATGGAATTTTCATGCACCGACCGGCGCTGGCTTTTGCCTGACGAATTGAATCGACCGGATATCGATCGGGAATTTGCCCTTGGATTGCACGTGCCCGGGACCTTCCACAAGGTAATTGACACCCGCACCTGTCTATTGCAACCGGATTTTGGGAATGTATTGCTGGATGAAGTTCGTCAGTATATCCGGGCCTCCGGCATACCGGTTTACGGATTGCGCAGTCATATCGGATTCTGGCGATTTGTTGTGCTGCGGCATTCGGTGGGGAATGACCAATGGATGGTCAACATTGTAACCGCCCAGGACGACCCCGGCGTGGTCCTCCCGCTGGCTCAAAGCCTGACGAAACGGTATTCCCGGGTGGGTTCCGTTATCAATAACATAACGGCGCGCAAAGCGGGGGTGGCCATCGGGGAAATTGAACATACCCTGGCAGGGCTGGATCATATCTCGGATCAGATCGGCGGCTATGAATTCGTTATTTCAGCCAATTCTTTTTTTCAGACCAACAGCCGGGGGGCGGAAGCGCTCTACCGGACCGTTGCCAAATACGCTGCATTGAGCGGTTCTGAAACTATATTGGACCTATACAGCGGCACGGGTACCATCCCGATTTTTCTATCCGATCACTGCAAATCAGTGATCGGCGTCGAGATCGTTGAAAGTGCGGTCACCGACGCGGAACAGAATTGCCGCAACAACGGCGTGACAAACTGCGAATTCGTTCAGGGAGACATCCGGGACTGTCTGTCACGCATACGGGATAGGCCGGACTTGCTGATTATCGATCCGCCCCGGGCCGGTATGCATAGGGATGTCGTCAAACAGATTCTGGAGCTGGGTGTCGAGCGGGTTATTTATGTGTCTTGCAATCCGGCCACCATGGCCCGGGATCTCGGAATGATGCAGGAAATATACTGCCCGGTTGAGGTGCAGCCGGTTGACATGTTTCCACACACTTACCACATCGAGGCAGTGGCCAAACTTGTCAAAAATTGAGGCGATTAAAAGGTTCATGGTTCAAAGTTGAGATAGCCGCAAAAAGCGCAAAAAATAAATTCGACAACGAATAAATTCAATAAGTTATGAGATCAAAATTTGCGGATTTTGGGTTTTTACGAGATTATCAAGGTTGATAGATTGAGCGTAGCGAATCCATCATTCGACATTCGTCAATCGACATTCGTCATTCCAAAAAGGGGGGCTGCGATGAAGGTTATATTCCACAAGGATTTTTACACGGTATATACCACGGATCCGGCGGCGGCCATGGGTCGTTTGGAGCCCGTGGTCGAGACAATCAGCCCACATGTTGAGTTTGTTGAGGCTCAGGCGGCAACTGAAACTCAACTCGAGCTGGCACATGCAAAGACGCATGTCGAACGAATTAAGCATCTGGATCTCTTTGATATGGCCGCACTCGCTGCCGGCGGTGCCATTCAGGCGGCGACCGTCGGATTGGTGGAACCCTGTTTCGGGCTGGTACGGCCTCCCGGTCATCACGCTTCCCATGACTCCTGCTGGGGTTTTTGCTATTTTAACAATATGGCCATCGCCCTGGAAGTGTTGAGGCGGGCCAACGCCATTCAAACCGCCTACGTATTGGACATCGATCTTCATTATGGCGATGGCACGGTCAATATTCTGGGGACCAGGCCATATGCCACTGTCCACAATGTGGAAGCGGCAACACGTCAAGGCTATTTGGATGAGGTTTCAACTCGACTGTCTCACTGTCATGCGGATATTATTGGTATCTCAGCCGGTTTTGACAACCACCGCGATGATTGGGGCGGCCTGCTGACGACAGACGATTACCGCCAGATCGGTCAAATGGTCAGTGAAGCCGCCCACAGAAACAACAGTGGTTGCTTCGCGATTCTTGAAGGCGGATACAATCATGATGTTCTGGGTGATAATGTCTTGGCATTAATTGATGGATTAGCTGGAAGATAAAGCCAATACAGAACGACGGCAGCTGGAAAATTCCGAAAAATCAACCAGGACATGCTTGTTCCTCTTTTTTCGCTTAAGAAAACCTAAAGTCTCCACCGAAAAAGACGATAAACTGCATCAAGCGGGTGCCTCTACAGGAACCGGTTGCGAGTATCGTCGCCCGGGTTTCCTTTTTCACGAGTCTCCCATTGAGTTTCGACATGAACTTTGTGAGGCGCTTAACACTTATAATCTGTTGACCTAATTTCAAAAATTTTATTTAGATAGTTATGGAGCATGTATTAAAAATATCTTTGACCGGTAAGACGAAACAATGGGTTGTCAACGCAATAGTGGCATCTCTTTGGGCGTATTATTCCTATTTAAATGTACTTTTTCTATATACCAATTGGAATGCTGCGTTGCAGTCAATATTGGTTATACAAATCCTTTTCTTCATCAACAACAGCTCATTGACTATCTTCTTTCTTATACGTCACGCTCCTAAAGAAAGCTCTTTCAAAGTTAAAGAGTGTATGATCGCAATTTATGGTACGTTTGCCTCCTATTTTTACGCAACCGAGGGCGCAGTTGTACTAGTACCTGCCAAATTTGTAGTTATCATTTATCTTCTCATGGCTATCTTCGTATTTTTTTCAATTTTGAGCATATTTTCACTCGGTCGTTCTTTTGCAATATTGCCTTCCAATCGAAAAATTCAAACTGGAGGAATGTACAGATTTGTCCGTCACCCCCTTTACTCACTCTATATACATTTTTACATTTGTTTTTTATTGATTCGGTTCTCTCCTTTAAACTTAGCCATTTTTATTAGTTTTTGCTTAGCTTGCTATCTTAGAGCCAAGTATGAAGAAAAATTATTATTGAATGACCCTATCTATTTCGAATATTATCATAGAAATAGATATATGTTCATTCCCATGATCTTTTGATAGCCGCTTGTTTTGATTTATCATCACTTGAAGCCATACTTGAATAGCTTTGAGTCCCCCTTTTGATATTCATTTATCACTCCCTGATATAATCTGGTTAGATTCCTCTGCTGACGATTGGATCTCGACCCCAGATTCAACCGGCATGCTCAGAAAATTTATCATTTCGCAAGTGATCACAATTTAGGATGAATCGAAATAAGGATGAAATAAAGATTCTTGCAGTAGTTTTGCAGTAGAATTTTAGGCTTGACGAATGAGCTAAATATTCAATATAAATAAAAATGTTGGCGGAAGTGCATGGGAATCGAACCCACCCGGGACGGTTCTAGCGCCCCACACCGGATTTGAAGTCCGGGAGCCGCACCAGCCAGCTGCGCACTTCCTTTTTTGAATAGATTTCGATAGGGGTGTTAATAACAAGACGCATATAATATATTCGCAGTATTTTTTGTCAATATTTTAATCATAATAATAAGAGATGTGATGATCGCCTATTTTGATTGTTTCGCGGGTATCAGCGGGGACAGGACCCTCGGTGCGCTGGTTGATTTGGGTGTGCCAGTGGATTGGATGAAGGATCAGTTGCACCGGCTACCGCTGGCCAATTTTGACCTTAGTGTAACGGCTGTTCAGCGGAGCGGTGTCCACGCCAAACTGGTGAATGTCCAGGTTAAGGAAAACAGTACATCCAGAAATTTTTCTCAGATTCGCCGTTTGATCGAAAACAGCCCGTTTAGCGACACGGTCAAATCAACCAGCCTGCAAATTTTTCAAAAACTGGCGGAAGCCGATGCCCGGATTCACGACTGTCCGCTCGATGACGTAGATTTTCACGAAGTCGACGGAATCGACGCCTTAGCGGAAATCGTTGGCACGGCACTGGGTCTTGAATACCTGTCAATTCAACGAATATCGGCGTCTCCTCTTCCTCTCGGGCGAGGATTTGTCACTTGCGGTCACGCAAAATTACCGGTGCCGGCACCCGCCACTTTGGCTATTTTGAAAAATATTCCAGTATATGGGACATCAATTCCCCATGAGTTGGTGACGCCCACCGGAGCCGCCATCATTGCTGCTACGGCAGCGGAATTCGGCGCGATGCAGGACATCATAATCCACAAGATTGGGTATGGGGCGGGGCAGCGCGATCTTAAAGAAAGACCCAATTTGCTGAGGATCATACTGGCGACCGATTCTCAAACGGTTGTCGCCAATTCCCAGAAAATGAATCAAGATAAAATTGACATTATCGAGACCAGTATCGATGATATGAATCCGGAATGGTTCGGCTATTTAATGGAGCGTTTGTTTGAAGACGGTGCCCTGGATGTCTGCTGGATTCCGATTCACATGAAGAAAAACCGGCCCGGCACACTGCTTCAGGTGCTCTGTGGAAGTGACCGTCGGGATATCCTCATCCACCGCATTTTATCCGAATCGACCACACTGGGCGTGCGATTTTACCCCGCTTACAGGCGCCTGCTGTGGCGGGATCAACTCGAGGTCAAGACAACCTACGGGACCGTCGCTGTAAAACGTATTCGGGATCCCGCGGGCCGGATTCGCCTGGTTCCCGAATACGATGTGTGTCGACAAATTGCCCGGGAGAAGGATCTGCCCCTGCGAGTCGTCTACGACACCATTGCCCGGGAAGCGTTTGGAATGACGAACCAACGGAATGACGATTGACAATTGACGAATGAATAATGATTGTATCGCTTCGCTCTGCCGTTTTAGTATACATAAAATTATTGGCGGGTATTTTTTTCATTATCCTCGCTGTTTGAATGATCGCAAATAGAAACCGATCGAACTCGATCGCAACCGAGCTTGACAAATTTCTTTGCAAAATATAGACACGGCAATGAATTTCAGAAATAAAGTGGTGCTGTTTCTGGCTACGGGCTTCGGGATCGGTCATATTCCCGTTGCACCGGGAACCTTTGGGAGCATCCTGGGCGTGCCGCTTGGTTTTGTCCTGGCAGAACTGGCACTGCCGATCGCTATTGCCATTGCCGGGCTATTGGTGCTGGGGTCGATTTGGATTGCAAATGATGCTGAAAAATTGATGCAAAAGCCTGACCCGGGCTGCATCGTGATTGACGAGATCGCCGGTA
>JASJCE010000262.1 GCA_030066155.1 Desulfobacterales bacterium
CTGTTCCGGACGTGCGGCAAGGCCGCGCTCTATAAACGAGGAGGCTTCTTGCCACGCGGCTTGCGGCAAGGCCCGGTGAGCGGCCGCAATCCAATATTCGACCGCATTCTGCCCCAATCCGGCCTCGGTCAGGTGATAGGCAATTAGCTCGGGCTGCGTTTCAACCGTCTCCGGAAAGCGTTCCTTCAACGCCCGGGCAATCCGCTGATGGTACTGCTGGCGCAGGCGCCTGAGCAACGACTGATACCCGATCTCCTGGATCAAGGCATGCTTGAACGTATATGTCGCCGAGGGCGGCAATCCCTGTTGATACAGCAGCTCGGCCTCGACCAATCGCCCCAACTCCCTCTGTAATGTCGCGTCGTCCAATTCCGAGACCGCTTGCAGCAACGCGTAAGTGAAGTGCCGGCCAATGACCGCTGCCTGCTGGGCCACGGATTTGGCCGTGGACAGACGATCCAGGCGGGCCATCAGAGAATCCTGGAGCGTGGTCGGAACCCCAAGAGATGCCAGCGAGCCGGTCAAGGTGTAATTCCGATCGTCTTTTTTAAGCACCCCGGATTCGAGAATCGCCTTGGTCATCTCCTCCACGTACAAAGGTACGCCGTCAGTCTTCTGAACCAAGTGCTGCATCACCTCTGTGGGCAGGGCGCGTCTGCCGATCACCCGTTTTACCATCGTCTCAGTCTGAAAGCGCGGTAAACGATTTAGAGCGATGGACGTCAGGCAAGTGCGCAAACCCCATGTCGGCTCGAACTCCGGACGACAGGTCAACAAGAGCATCAGAGGAGCGGTCGGCACCCCGGCAATGAGCAAGTCGAGTAGCTCAACGGTTGTGGGGTCGGTCCAATGCAAATCTTCCAGGATAAACAACACCGGCCGGTGCCCCGACAGCCCAAACACGATGGCGACGATGGTCTCCAGGGTCTTTTGTCTCTGGCGTTGCGGCGTCAACGGCAACGGCGGATAGCGATCCTCGGACACAGGAAGGGACAGGAGGCCGGCTAGGAGCGGAGCCGTTTCTTCCAGAGAAAGCTGGTGTTGACGCAACATCCGCTCTAGCTCTCCCAATACTGTCTCCGGAGAGTCTTCGGGCTGCCGTTGAAGGATTTGTTGGAGAAGCTCCCTAACTGGAAACAGTGCGGTGTTTTGATAGTACGGAGAGCTCCGGCATTCCAGCAGGTTATACGGCTCCTCTGCCGCGTGGTCCTTGAGAACCTGCACCAACCGCGACTTTCCGATCCCGGCCTCGCCGCTGAGCAACAGCGCCTGTCCCACGCCGTCCTTCGACTGCGCCCAACGCGCTCTCATCATTCCGATTTCCTGTTCCCGTCCGACCAGGGGCGTGAGCTCCGCGGATGTCGCGATGTCAAATCGACTCTGGGCACCGCTTGCTCCCAGGACACGGTACACTGGCACCGGCTGCGCCACTCCCTTGAGCGTTTTCTCGCCCAACGCCTGACAGGTGAAATAGCCCTCAATCAATCGATAGGTTGCCCCACTGATGATTACCGTATCAGGGGCCGCTATACCTTGTACCCGGGATGCGATGTTCGGCGTCTCACCCAAGGCGAGCTGTTCCCGATAACCGCCATCCCCCATCTCACCCACGACGACTAAGCCCGTGTGGAGACCGATCCGAATGGCCAAGTGGATACCTTTCTCCTCTTGCAGACGCTTGTTCAGCGTCTGCATGGCCTGCAACATGCATAGTCCGGTCCGAACCGCCCTCTGGGCATCGTCTTCGTGAGCCTGGGGCCAGCCAAAATAAACCAACAGAGCATCACCGAGGAGCTGGGCGATATGGCCCTCAAAACGTTGGACGACTTCGGCGCATGTGTGCTGATAGGTTTGCACAACGTCGCGCAGCTCTTCGGGGTCTAGCTGTTCCGATAGCGGCGTCGAGTCCACCAGATCACAGAACATCACGGTGAGCTGGCGGCGTTCGGCGTCAGGAGGGCGAGGTTCGGCACGGGCAGGCATAATGCGGCCGGCCGGCTGTGATCCTGATGCAGGAGCGGACAAACTCTGCGTCGATGCCGGACCATTTGCACCGGTCCAGACCAACAAACGACTGTCCTCATCAGCGGCCAATTGTTGACCGTAAATGAGTTCTTCTTTGAGGTCCTGCAGCGCGTCGTCATCGAGGTTAAACTGTCGTTTGAGCAGACCGTACGTGACGCGCCTGCGCCGTTTCAGCATCGCGATAGCCTGATCCACCACCTCTTCAAACGTCATGGGCGGCCCTCCACGGTCGAAAGATAAAAAAGATAAGGGATTGCTTTTTCAGTGCGGATTAAGCGAAAATTGCGAATTGTGTATCAGTTTCAGCCCAACATATTGAGGAGTCAAATATAGCGAAACAATAAATATCCACTAACCATTGCAGGTTTTATTGTCAATATTAATTTTTTGCGCCGCGGTTGAAATATTCGGTCAATTAGGGCATAGCTCACCGCTATGCCCCCAGTTGGATTTTTTTTAAAGATAGGTTTCTATAGGATAATTGGCATCGATTAAGTAATCATTCCCGCAAGGCGATGAGGACTCATCATAGATGATAAAGGCTTCAGGCGCTGGGCCGTTGGCGCGCGGAGGCGATTTGAGTTTTACACCCCATAGGTCTAGATGCTCGAGGATTTTTAAAAAAGGGGGATAAGGGAAGAATTTAGAGGAAGCTAAATTGTGCCCGTCAAGGTCAAATATTTCCAAACGTTTACAAACGAAACCAAAGGTTAGTTGAAAAAGTACAATGGAATCAAACAGTTGAAATTACAAACTTTTTGAAATTCCAGATTCCTGCACTTCGAATCCGTAGGCCGAAGGTTCAAATCCTACCGAGCGTACCATCAAAAAAGGGGGAACAATAAATTGTTGTAGCCTATATTCTTTCCTCGGTGTGTGAATTGCGGTTTGGAATCAGCCAAAAAAGTGGACCGTAGTATTTTAGATTCACTGAACAAACCTAAATCGCCCTGCCGTTGTGGATTTCCCTTGGCTAATCCACATAAAGAGCAAAGTTTACATTTCGGGCCTCCTCCCACAATCAAAGAAGAC
The DNA here is from genome assembly GCA_030066155.1 of Desulfobacterales bacterium. GTDB lineage: Bacteria > Desulfobacterota > Desulfobacteria > Desulfobacterales > JAFDCJ01 > JAFDCJ01. Next base: position 3,058 of record JASJCE010000262.1, read on the forward strand.
CATAAAAAAATTGCACATTACATCCACCAATCCTTTTTTTATGCGCTGAATAAAATCTTGTAGGAATTTCCGTAGACCTTGGATAAATGGATCCTATCCAATTCAGATTTCTAATTGATATTTCAGGTATAAAAGTATGGTCGGCGACGCAAATAGCTTGGATATCCAAAATTAATTCTTGATGAAATTTGGCGGATCATGACGGCAGCCGTGGCAGAATTTTCTTTAAAATAAAATGATACTACAGATTCATAGTGCTCCGAAAACTTTTGATTTGCTGGTGGTATAACGGGATTTCTCTGACGATTGTTCAGCAGCATTCACCGCTTCCGCAGGAAGCATGCTCTTTGCCTTTTATCCAGACCTGGATAATGTAGGCAGCTCAGCCAACCCCTGGATTAACCTTAATGGCATCCGTGGGGCAGTTGGTCACACAGGCACCGCATTCCATGCAGGCGTTGAAATCAATGAGCTGAGCCTTCTGGTCCTGCAATTCAAAAACTGAATGAGGGCAGACTTCAGCACACAAACCGCAGCCAATGCATTTGTCCTTGTCCAGAACGAGACTTGATACGTCGTCGAGATACCGTAGTTCTTTCATGGTTTAATCCTTATGTACATCAGGTTAAAACGCCGAATATATCCAGAGCCCGAATGATATCGCCAGGCTCGCGAGCTGCACCGGGATATATTGTTTCATCTCCTTTTCAACCCCAGAAGGGGAGGTAAATGGTGTTGCGCCGGTAAAATTCATGGCCAAGTAGGAGCTGATTGTTACACTGAATAAAAAAAGGGCCAGATATCCTGCCATCCCGTTAACTGCAGAGGCAGCGAACAAAATCGGAAGCAAGGCAAAAATGCTCCCAACAATGATTCCTTTGAGAGCAAATTTTCTAGGCGGGATGAAGGGCAGCAGCACCGGTGTAACAAATGCACCTGAAAAAATTCCTGCGGCTAGCGCCAGAATGGAGATCCCCCCTCGCTGCAGCACACCTGAAAATGAAAAAATTCCAGGACCGATACCAGCCAGCAGCAACAGGACTGCAGCTGTTATCAGGGCCGGTTTTAAGACTGTCTGGATCTCCACCGGTGTCAGGATGAAGCGTTCATACATGGTAAACGTGACCTGCCTCATCTGTTTTTCTGCCTTTGTGCCGTTTTTTAAAAAGACGCGGATATCACTGGCCCGTATGGGACCGTAAATTACTTTGAACCCTGACTGCTTTTTGACGTCCCGCGCAGATACACCGGTGGCACCCAATTGGGGGACAATGACCCGTTTGTGATCAACAATTTTGTCAAGATGATTGTCTGCAATCCTTTTAACCAGCTCCCCAGTGGAAAATGTCCCTTTCCCAGCGGCACACCAGACATTGATCCCTTTGGTATTTAGGACCAAAATCCAGGCACTGACGCCATCCAACTCTTTTCGTAGCATATCAAAGGTAAGCTTAAAATTTGCGGTGATAAGAACCTCACTATCCTTATCAGGGTTTCCTATGGCATAAAGTCCGGGGGATACCGTATATCGGTACCTTCGGATACCACACCTTACATAAAAGGTTGAAAACAGGTCATCCTTGCCAAGCTGCGCCTTAATGACAGGAACAAGCCCTATTCTGGTTTCGATAAACCTTTCAACATAGGAACGAAGCGAGTATCCCGGTTTTTCATGCGCTGCCAGGCCATCGTCATTTTCGGTTGAACAGCATGAAACGGTCTGATCCATTGAATCCAGGATACTGACGCCTTCAGTTGACAAGAAGGTGTTGTTTGGCGTTGAATCATTCGCATTGATTTTTTCAGGTGTATCCATCTATGCTTCCAATTCTATAACTTATTGATATAGTGTTTGATCTCATTTAACATCTATCAAAGGAATTATGAACACAACAAGATATGGTTATTGCGAGATCAATATAATAGACGTAATCTGCTCTATGTCTAATCCCAAATTGGCTGGAGTTTTAACTACAGATTTTGTCACTACATTGAATCTGTGATTATTTCAAATAGAAAAACGATATGCCCACGTTTTCAACATCCTTAATCTGAACTAATGTTCATATTTAACATTTTTTGTGTTCAATAATTTTGTAAATAACCGTCCAATTCGCAGTGTGTGGATTATTCTTTCAAATCCACCAAAAAGTTGTAACTTGGTATTGTAGGTTTGCTGGAAAAATCCCTAATCTCTTCGGACTATAAATTAGGTAATCGCTAATCTAAAATCGTGGCTTATTAGATATTACGTGCCCTATGTTGCGAGTTGCCTTAACCCCCTGATAGTATGTAAGATATTGGCCTGATGGCGATAAATTTGGATTCGAATAAATTTCAATAAGTTATCGATTAAATTGCAAATTTGTAAAAAAAGTGGCGACATAGCAATTTGTGTAAATTGATACCTCTTTTATCCTGACCGATGTTGTTTTCTTCTTAGTTTAGAGGTTGTCGAGCCATTCCAGAATATCTTCTTTGTGATCCCAGTCGATGAGTTCATCCAGTTTGGGATCATGTTTAAGGGCTGACTGGGCGTACTGAATAAATTTCTTTTGCACGCTGCGTTTGTGAGTCAAATCCATGTGCAAATAGACCATGGTGGATTGGATATTTTTGTGTCCCAGGCGGATTTTGATATCGGTAACGGAGTCACCGCAGCTAAGCATATTGACGGCTCGTGCGTGGCGGAAGCTATGTGCCGCATGCAAAGATTTAAGGCGTTTTTGCGGCAGGGCGCGCTGTAAATATTTTCGACAAAGCCGATGGATGCCTGAACGCGTAAATGCTTGTCCGCGCTGGTTGATAAAAAGCCGATGGCGATACAACGGTTTTGGAGTGCCCCGGTATTTTTGGATATACAGAGTGACCAGTTCGCAGGTTTTAGGCCACAGCTTGATTTGGCGGAAGCGGTTGCCTTTGCCTAAGATGGCCAGTGTTTGATTGTGAGCGTCGAAGTAGTCGATATTAAGGGTGGCGATCTCCGTTGCCCGGGCGCCGGAGTCAAAGAGCAGATGCAGCAGACAATAATCTCGCAAGCCTTCACTTTTCTTTAAATCAACGACGTTGAAGACATCCATGATTTCTTCCGGATACAAATAGCCGATCAGCTTTTTTTGCATGCGTTTTTGAGGAATGTTCGAGATTTGTTGGGCCAGTTGGCGGTGCTGCGGATACTTGAAGCGGATCATCTTGGCCAGTGATTTGATGGCCACCAGGCGCAGGTTGCGGGTGCAGGCAGTGTTTTTGCGTTTATCCTCCAAATGATTGAGGAAGGCAATAATCAGCTCAACTGAGAGGTGTTCAAGGCGCAATGAAGCGATTTTGATATGATGATAGTCGGCGGCAAAGGGTAAAAACAGCCGGTAGGCATCGCGATAGGAGTGGATGGTTTTTTCACTGCTGCCTTTGATGCGAGGCAGATATTGGACAAAGAACTGATTGAGACAGGTTGACAGTTTCATGGGTCCCGGTTTTGCGTTTTGATAAAGTTGACCAGCTGGTATCGATGCTTGGCATCGAGCAGCTTGAGATATTTAACTGTGTGCTTATACTCGCTGTGGCCCAGGTAGGCGGCCAGCACCGGCAGGGCATGTTGTGGGGATTTACCCTTATCTTTGATGCGCTTTAGGGTATTGACGGCGAAGCTATGGCGCAGTGAGTGAGGCGTAGGCGCAGCAATATTGGTGTTGCCGATGGTTTGCCGGCGACACTTGAGGCCAATATCGTTAACGGCCTGATGAAAACGCCGGCGGATAAACTCATCATAGAAGGGTTTTTCTTTGCTCATCGCCAGCAGATAAGAGTTGGAATCTGCATGCCAAAAACTGCGACGTACGGATAGATAATTGGTAATTTCGGTGACCACCGAATTGGGTATGGGAATGAGGCGGTCTTTTTTAAATTTGGTCTTTTCTATGTAAAGCGTTCTGTCATCGGCACGGAAGTGTTCACGCTGCAGTCGCAAAGGCTCTGAGATGCGCATTCCGCAGCGTGCTAAAAGTAAAATGGCCATGTAGCTGCCCAGATCTTTAACAAAATCTTTGGCGTATATTTGCAACCGCTTAGCTGTAGCTTGAATCAGTTCATTGATTTGAGATGGAGCAAAGATAAAGGGGATAAAATTTTCTTCGGGCAGCAAGGGGATATCCTTTAATGGATTATGCTGGCAGTAGTCTTTTCGCAACAGGTAATCAAAGAACATCCGTGTGGTGGACAGCACGCGATTGATAGACTTGTTTTGGGTGCGCAGATTGGCCCGCAGGCTCAGGAAAAATGCTGGTGTCAAATCGCTGGCATCGGCGTTTTGGGTGAGCATATAACGGTCAACGGTCTTGAGTGCACAGCGCAAGTTGTCGGTATCATAGCCCAGTTGCTGCCGATAGAGCATATAGTCTTCAAACTGTGGTGCCAAAAAGCTTTCAAAGCGGCTCATCTAAGATTACCTCGCGCATCAAATCAGTATGAATGTGAAGATATTTACGGCTGGATTCAATATGGCGATGGCCCAGCATCTGTTTGACCTCATAGATGGAGGCGCCGGAGCTGAGCAGGTGCTGAGCATAGGAGTGCCGCAGCCAATAAGGCGTTGAGCTCAGTCCAGCCTTGTGCATGGCCTGCTGGATATAGTGGCCCACCAGGCCGGCGACAATCGGACCATAGGGGGCATGGAAGCTTAAGATAAGATGACGGTCTTTGCTGTCGGGCCGGCCGCCGACCATATAAGCGACGATGGCCTTTAAGGTTTTCTCAGGGATGGGAAGCGTTAGGGGCTGGTCGTTTTTACGACCCTCAAGGCTCAGTAGTGCCTTTTTAAAGGCAATATCATCCAAGGTGATGCGGCAGATCTCACAGGGCCGCAGCCCCAGGGTATAAGCCAGGTGAACCATGACGTAAGTACGAAGGTCCTTGGCTGAGTTAACCGACAGACTGTCAAACAACTGTTTGACTTCGTGGGGACGCAAAAATTTCGGGGGCTTGGCTTTGGCAAATTGCGGGGCGCCGATCAGAAGCGGCGCCAGGTCTTTTTTTAAGATGTCGCGTTGGTGATGCAGATAGGATAAAAAACCGCGCACAATGGTTCGATAGGTGCAGCAGGTGCCCGACGAAAAGGGCTGACAAAATTTTGCCATAAAGGCATCGAGATCTTCGATACGAAGCCGCTGCAGGGTGATATCCTGCTCGCTGAGGTAATCGCAAAGAGCAGATAGCACTCTTCGGATGGCCACTAACTGGTGGGTGTCTGTCTGATGGCTGTCTTGGCGGAACTGCAAATAGTCTTCAAATATACCGGCAAGTTTTCTTTGCTGTGGATGCTGTGGCAGTGGGGTTTTTATCTGACCCTGTTTAACCAGATACCGGGAGAGCCCATTGATAGCTGCTGTGGTGGCAAGTCCACTGACTTTTTTAAAATGCTCGCGGGTATTGACGGTAAAAAGTTGTTGCCAAGGCAAACGGCGGTTTTTGACAAAATCCAAAAACAGTTCCAACTGCATCTGGTGCCGGTATTGAGTACCAAGGCGATAGTTGACGGATTTCATCCAGTTAAGATAATCGGCAGTGGCGCGTATCAGTCGGGCAACTGCCGCAGGGTCTTTTTGTGGCGGTCCGTATTGTTGGATGTACCATTCAAGCCATGGGGTGCATTGCTGGATAGGAGAATCGGCCATTTTTGCTAAGTTCCTTTAAATAGTTGAGCAATGATGGGGCCGATGGCCGTCGGTGTCTGACAGCCCGTCAGTTGCCGTCCGGTTGTATTCATTGAACCTTGGCCGAGGCTGGCCGGCAATGAGAGCACCTGATAAAGGGTGCCGTCAAAGGCGATCAGGTCTTTTTCAATCAGGCTGTCTCTGGCGGCGATATGCTGCTCAAGGCTCATGCGCAAAAGCGAGCAGATGCGATCATAGCTGTAAAATGAGAGTCCATAACGATCGGCAGCCAAAACCAGAAAAATATACAACAGTAGCTCATGTTGGCTTAAGGCCTTTAAAAATCCATCGGTTAAAAACCGATGCGGGATAAAGCTGAAGCCCCCTTCGATACGTCGGATGCGATCGGCAACCAGAACCTTTTTGGTGATCATGATCGACTCCTTTCCTATTGTCAGCAGCTATATACCGGTTCATTGACTAAAGTCGATCGCCTCTTAAAAACATTATGACCATAGTCGGTTAAAATTATAATTGTTTTCAGAAGGTTATGCATGTATCACCTCTTAAAAACATTTGGTCAATAGTTGGTCAGTATAGTTAGTGATTACAGTAGCTTGAATGCGGATCACCTCTTAAAAACTCCGATGGGGGTTGTTGACCACTCGATGGCCTATTGACCAGGGGATGCGGACGAATCAGATGGCGGCAGCGTCGTAGGAGCAGCTGGCTCAGGTACTCGATGATGATCAACTCAGGTGTGCCGATGAGCTGCTGAACATAACACAGGGGCAATCCGGTCTTTAGCCGGCTTCGCGGTGTGCCGGTTTGCTCAAGCTTTTTATCCAGATAATTGTCCTTAAAGTAATCGGCATTGTTGTGATTCCATTGCTCGCATTTTCTGCGGTGCCATTCCCGCTGACATTGCTCACCACCACAGGTCTTCTGCCGATCCTTCAGTCGTGGATGGGGTATAAACCAGCGTTTACATACCCGGCATGGACGTTTGCGTGTGGGGCTCCTGGCCATCTTTTTCTCTCCTAGCATAGGATTTGAGAAAATGATTTTAGGAATAATATGGTGAACCCGATAGCTTTAAAGATGTGAATTAAAAGGGAGGAAAATGAGAAGAATTAAATGGAGATTTTATTATTTTCCGGGAATCAAATGAAATCATAAAACGGAATTAAATTGTCGCCACATAACTAAACTGGCCCCATAACGTGCCTTCATCACTACTTCATATTTTTTATGCCTTCGT
>JASJCE010000263.1 GCA_030066155.1 Desulfobacterales bacterium
GTCGGATTGTCGGGCACGTTCAGGGAGCCATCATCATTTTTTGTAATTATTCCTTCATTTGCCATCACATTTACCTTTCATCCAATACTTTTCTTAAAACATAAGGCAGGATGCCGTTGTTTTCAAAGTAGGCGACATCGACTTCGGTGTCCAGTCGTGCAATCACTTCGAAATTGATTTCCTTCCCATCTTCCTTGACGGCTTTGACCTGCAACACTTTTCTGGGTGTCATATTTTCGATCCCACTGATGGAATACGATTCCGATCCGTCCAAACCCAAACTCTGCCAACCTTCTCCCTCCTTGAACACCAGCGGCAGCGCCCCCATACCTACAAGATTGCTGCGATGGATCCGCTCATAGGACTCGGCAATTACGGCTTTAATACCCAGCAAATTGGTGCCTTTAGCTGCCCAATCCCGCGAAGATCCGGTACCGTATTCTTTGCCGCCCAGGACCACCAGCGGAACCTCATTTGCCTGGTAATCCATGGCCGCATCATAAACGAACATCTCGACCTGATCCGGCTGCTTGATGGTATAACTGCCCTCTTTCTGCCCCACCATCAGGTTTTTGATCCGAATGTTGCCGAATGTGCCGCGCATCATGACTTCATGGTTGCCCCTTCTGGAACCGTAAGAGTTGAAGTCCTGCGGCGCGACATTTTTTTCGATCAGGTACTTACCGGCCGGGTAGTCCTTCGGGATGGCTCCGGCAGGAGAGATATGGTCGGTAGTGACAGTATCACCCAAAACCAGCAGAGCTCTGGCATCCCTGACATCTTCGGCCCGGTCCAAATCCAGTTTGAAGCCGTCAAAATATGGCGGCTTTTTAATGTAAGTAGAATTCGGATCCCAATTAAACGTCGTGCTTTCCGTTACCTGTAGGTTGTGCCAGAATTCATCGCCCTCGAATATTTTATCGTACTCACTTTTGAAAAATTGCTGCTTCACATGCGCATTGGCCAGTTTTTCAATGTCTTCCGAACTCGGCCAGATGTCCCTTAAGAATACGGGATTACCGTTGGTGTCCGTGCCCAGTGGTTCATTTGTCAAATCGATATCAATTCTGCCGGCCAGCGCAAATGCCACAACGAGCATGGGGGAGGCTAAAAAATTCGCTTTGACGCGCTGATGGATGCGGGCCTCAAAATTGCGGTTGCCGGACAGAACAGCGGCCACCGTCAAATCGTTTTTGGTAATGGCATCATCAATCTCGGGCGGCAGGGGGCCGCTGTTTCCGATACAGGTCGTGCAGCCAAAGGCCGCCAGATGAAATCCCAGGGTTTCAAGGGGTGACATCAAACCGGCGTCCTGCAGGTAATCAATCACGACTTTCGATCCGGGAGCGAGCGACGGCTTTACGAACACCGGCACCTGCAGCCCCTTCTCCACCGCCTTTTGGGCCACCAGACCGGCGCCCAGCAACACGAAAGGGTTAGAGGTGTTGGTACAGGAGGTGATGGCGGCAATGACGATATTCCCGTCGCACAGCTTTATCTGCTGTCCGTTATAGAGTATTTCGCAAACTTTCTTTTTGGGCACGCAGTCTTCCGGTCTTGTCGTCCGGCTGCCGGATTCATCGTGGTATTTGGAAATATGGCTGACATCTGTGTCTCTTTCATATTCGCAACCCAGAATGGTGTTAAAACTGTTTTTCAGGTCGGTGAGGGTGATGCGATCCTGGGGCCGGGCCGGGCCGGCTACCGCCGGTCTGACCCCAGCGAGGTCCAGTTCGAGGACTTCCGTGTATTCGGGATCATCCGCTCCGGTGTAAAAAAGACCCATTGCTCTGGTACAGTTTTCGACGACTTCAGCCTGTTTTTCGCGATTGGTCATCACCAGATAATCGATTGTTTTTTCGTCGACCGGGAAAAACCCCATGGTTGCGCCGTATTCCGGGCTCATATTGGATATGGTGGCCCGATCCGGTACGCTCAGTTTTTTCATGCCGGAGCCGAAGAATTCGACAAATTTTTCAACCACCCCGTGGTTGCGGAGCATTTCAGTCACGGCCAGGACCATATCGGTGGCTGTCACGCCTTCCTGCAGTTGGCCGACGAGTCGGACTCCGATGACTTCGGGTATCGACATGTAATACGGTTGTCCCAGCATGACTGCTTCCGCTTCGATGCCGCCGACGCCCCAGCCCATGACGCCGATGCCGTTTATCATGGTCGTGTGCGAATCGGTGCCGACCAGTGTATCCGGATGGGCCACAAGACCGCCGCTATTATTCCGGGCAATAATGATCTGCCCCAGGTATTCGAGGTTGACCTGGTGGCAGATGCCGGAATTGGGCGGAACAACGTTAAAATTGTCGAAACTCTTTTGAGCCCATTTGAGCAGGGCGTATCTTTCCGAGTTGCGGTCGTATTCCTTCGCGACATTTTTCGTTAAGGCATCGGACGTACTGAAGTAATCGACCTGGATGGAGTGATCCACGATGAGATCCACCGGTACCAGCGGATTAATTTTGGTCGGATCCCCCCCAAGATCTTTGACCGCATCCCGCATGGCAGCCAGGTCCACCACCGCCGGCACCCCGGTAAAATCCTGCATCAATACGCGCGCCGGATGATAGGGGATTTCAACAGGCGCATCATAGCGTTTTTGCCATTTGGCAATATTGACCAGATCCGCTTCTTTCACCACCCGTCCGTCCAATTTGCGCAGCAGGTTCTCAACCAGGATTTTAATGGAATAGGGCAAATTGCCAACCAGGGCAATTCCCTTTTCTTCTAGCTTGTTGATATCAAAAATCTGATAATCTGTGCCCTGAACTTTGACCTGTGCCGTAAAATCTATTTTCTCCATGGCGGTCTCCTCACTTTTTGAGAAATTCTATTTTGTGAACGTATTTAATCCATTCATCGCCGTAGTGGTCATCTGCCACCACCCGCAGCGGAAATCCGTGCTTTATGGGAAGCGCTTTTCCGTTTACCTGGTAGGCCAAAAAAATCTTATCGGATGCAATTTCTTCAATTTTGAATCGTTCCTTTTTAGCGCGGCGTCCGGCAGGTCCCCGGAAACTGACATGGGTGACCCCCGGATTGGCCTTGGCCATTTTCTGCAAATTGTTGATCGAGATGCCCTTCCAACGACCGTGATTAGTAAAAATACCCGGACAAATCAAGAGAACATTTCGTTCAATTGACGGCAGCTCAAGCAGCTGAGCATAGGTCAGTTTCAGCGGATTTTGGACTGCTCCGGTAATTTCCAGGCGCCATTGCTCCAGATTGACGCTGTGATCGGTTGTTCCCATTGTCTGAAAATCTTCAACCGGAATTACTTCCAGGTTGCGTGTATCCAACAGGGCGGGATTGCGGTTTATAAGGCTGGATAGTTTAGTTCCCTTGGGCAGGATAACTTTTTTCGCTTTGGCCCAGGCTTTTTGAACGAATGTAAATAGCGCTCCGAAGAGAAGACTGAATGCGGCCGTGAAATGAAATGTGTTTTGAATGAATTTTCGGCGGTCGGCTGTGAATTTGTCCTTGGGGGCATTTGATTTCAGCATTGTTTAATCTTCTCGGCTCAGATGACGGATGCCATCTGCTGCGGCGACGATGACATCACGGGCCATACCCAAAAACAGCCCGTGCTCGACGACACCGGCCCGGCCTTCGAGCCGGGCTGCCAGTTTTTCAAGATCGGTGATCTGTCCAAAATCGGCATCCAGAATCAGGTTGTTTTGATCGGTTCTAAAGGAGCTGCCATCAGCCGCACTGCGGATAATTACGGATGCCCCCAAAGATTTTAAAAATTTCTCTTCTACCTGACGAGCAAAATCGATGACTTCAATCGGCACGGCCCAATTGGTGCCCAATCGGGGTGAAATCTTGCTGTCGTCGACAATAATAATATTGCGGCGACTTGCCTGGGCTACCACCTTTTCACGCAGCAACGCACCGCCCCCGCCCTTGATCAGATTTAGATCCGGATCAACTTCATCGGCGCCATCGATCGTAACGTCTATTTGCTGTTTTTGTTCGAAACTGACCAGGGGAATTTCCAGATCCCGGGCCAGATTTTCGGTCTGGATTGAACTGGGGATGCCCACGATGTTTTCCAGCTCACCGGATTTAATGCGCGCGGCAATCTGTTGCACAGCGAATTTGGCTGTGCTGCCGCTGCCAAGGCCGACCACCATTCCCGATTCAATCATCTCAACCGCACGGGCAGCTGCCTGCTGTTTCAATTCGTCCTGGGATGACATGGGTTGCCTCTTCCAATTCTTAAGTCTTAAATCCAAGTTTTTACAATTTGTACAGTCGACCACTACCGCTAGGCGAGGAGCAGAGGGCAGAGAGTATAGTGCAGAGTGCATAGGGCATGGTGCATGGTGCAACGAGCATAGAGCATGGGGCAGAGGGCAAAGTGCAAAGTGTTGTATCAATACTGCCCTATACACAATTTGAGACTAATCCCGATGCAGTGCCTTATCCCCCATACTTCAAGCGTCGTACTCTCCGTCCCTTACCCTAGGCTCTATGCTCTATGCTCTCCGCTCTTTGCCCTCCGCTCTTCGCTCTCTGCCCTTAAGCAGCTTTCAGGCTTTCCTTCTTCTCGGCGATGCTTTGCATCAACGCATCAAAAGGTTTGGCAAAGGCCACCACGCCGTCATCCTGGAGTTGCCGGGTGATTGCATTTAAATCGATTCCCAGATCCGAGAGTTTTGCAATCTGTGCCCGTGCTTCAGCAACGCCCGAGGTCAGTGTTTCAGCTACCCGGCCGCGAACCAGAAAAGCGTCAACGGTTGCGGGGGGCAGCGTGTTGACGGTATCCGACCCGATCAGCTGGTCCACATAAACGGTATCCGGATAGTTGGGATTTTTGGTGCCGGTGCTGGCCCAGAGGACACGCTGTACTTTGGCACCCTTGGCCTTGATTGGTTCCCAGCGGGATCCACTAAATATTTCGTTAAATTCAGCATAGGCAACCTTTGAATTGGCAATCGCGATTTTCCCCAGCAGCTCTTTTTCATTGGCCTGTTCAAGGGCCTGGTCGACTGCCGTATCGACCCGGCTAACAAAGAATGATGCCACCGATGCTACCCGATTTAGCGGAAGCCCACCTTTGACCGAGGCTCCGGAGGACAACAATTTTTCGAGACCGGCAATATAAGCGTCTGCAACAGCGCGATAATTATCCAGCCCGAATATGAGCGTCACATTGACATTAATACCGGCACCGATCAACTCGGCAATGGCAGGTATCCCGGCGGGAGTGGCCGGGACCTTGATCATAACATTGGGCCGATTCAAGGTTTCAAAAAGTCGGGTGGCCTCTGCGATGGTCCTCTCGGTATCGTCTGCCAGATGCGGGTTGACTTCAAGGCTGACAAATCCATCTCCGGCCCCGGATGCGTCATAAATGTCACGCAGCATGTCAGCCGCCATGCTGATATCTTCAATTGCCAAAGATTCATAGATTTCATCAACCGATTTATCGCTTTTAATTAAATCCTTGATGGCGTCGTCATAATCGCTGCTACCGGCAATAGCTTTTTCAAATATCGCCGGATTTGACGTAATTCCCCTGATTCCTTTGTCAATCAATGCCTGCAGCTCACCTGACGTAATCAGAGAGCGACGAATATAATCAAACCAGACGGATTGGCCCAGTTCCCGAAGTTCATGTAATTTGGTCATCGATCTATCCTCTCTTTTTAATCTGTCAACTGTTGTGACGTAGGGCCTGTGCGGCCCTCAATGCGGCTCCCCATAGACCGCTTTCCTCATTTGTATTCAGAAATACCGGTATTTGTTCCAGCGTGGCCCGCATGGTTTTTGAATTGTAAAACTGACTCGCGAACTCTGTGTGTGTTACGAGTGCCGGCAATTTGGCTGCAACACCGCCGGCGATGTAGACGCCTCCCCGGGCAAGAACCTGCAGGGCGAAATTGCGGCAAATTCTGCCGAAAAAGCACGCCGCCCATGCCAGAGTTTTGGAATCCGGCGACAAGCCGGCCCCGACTTCGGCCGGCGACAACCTCTCTCCGGTGAGAAACTGGTGTATGATACTCAAACCTCGTCCGGAAACGACGAATTCAGCCTCGACATAGGGCACGCTCAGCTCATTGAGAATAAATTGCATAAATTCAAACTCCTTCGGAGTTTCGAACGGAAACGTTCCGTGCCCTCCTTCCGACGGCATTGCCACAAACCCGCCGCTCCCATCCGGTGTCAGGGCCGCCATCCCGAGTCCGGTGCCGGCGCCAATAACAGCGAGAGTTGCAGTTGAATCGATGGTGCCGTCAACCACTTGCCGGGCTGACTCAATGATCGGTGAGCGGCAGGCGTACGCCTGGGCTGCGAAATCGTTGATCAGGAAACACCGCTTTATGCCAAAATCCCTCGCGCTGTTGGACGTGTCTATATCCCATTGAATGTTAGGTGGATTGCTGTATACGCCTTCAACCACAGGTCCAGCAACGGCCAGCACGGTCACATCATAGTCAGCCAATGGCTTTGAGAACCCGGATTGTGCCAGCAGTTCCAACAGATGGGAAAAAGATGATGACGTTTCTGTTTCGATCCACTCGCTCTCGACTAAAGACAGCTCTCCATTACGATCATATTTAAAATGGGCAAACCGGCTGTTGGTTCCGCCGATGTCGGCTGCAAGAATGTTCTTCATAGAGCAATTCTATCCTTTTTTCGACTTCCGCATTCCCACTTCCGCATTCAAAAACGCGCCAACACTAAAGAATGATTTGCTAATCCCGCTTATTATCTTGAATCCGGTTTAGACAAAAGCTCTGTTTTGGGCGCGTTTTTTATTCTCCTTTAATCTTTTTAATGATTTTAGGAATGAAGAAGGAGAAGACGAACAAGCCGATTGAGAAAAACACTTTAAATGAAATCAACTCCCCCCAGTTGCCGGAAGTCCAGACCTCTTTTAATGTTCCGATAAAAAAAGTGAAAATGAAAGTTCCGACAATGATACCGAGTCCGGTGCCGGCGAAATAATCCCAGAAACGGACCTTGGTCAGGCCCATGCCGAAATTCATGGGGGTGAATGGGAAATATACCAGGCGCAGATAAAGGACTGTGGCGAATCCATTGCGCTCAATCGCATCATCATATTTTTGCAACTTGTTGCCGATTAGAGAGGCGGCAAATTCCCTGCCAAGCGTCCGGCCGATCCAGAAAGCAATACTGGCACCGGCCATGGCACCGAACCAGACGTAGACAAATCCCCAGTAAGCCCCGAAGATCGCTGCGCCCAGGCCGGTCAACAGGGTGCCCGGCAGAAACAAGCAGATGCCGGCCGTGTAAATCACAATAAACACAATCGGTGCCCAGATGCCAACCGTCTCCAAAAACCGCCCGAGTCCTTCTGCACTCAAGTAATCCTTAATCGGTGTATAGCGAACAAATATGATTGCTGCAACAACGAATACAAGTAAAATGGCGGCTTTGGCAATTGCCTTGTTGCGGTTGCCGGGAGCTCGGTCAGCTGAACCTCCAGCGGTGTTGTCGTGTGGTGGGTTCGTCGATGGGAAATTTTTTGTATTCATAGCAGTATCGTTCATTTTTCATGCATTCATTTCTAATATGTTGTCACGGATAATCCACATTAGCGGTTCCCGATGTTACTAGTTAGTCGTTTAATCGCCTCCGGCCCCATGCTGCCTGCCGGATAGAATTCCAGCATGGCCTGCTGGTCACCGCAATCCTCGCATCTGTCTAAAATTGGCGTGAGAAAAGACCAGCTTTTTTCAACGCCGTCCTGTCGCCAGAAAAGCATCTGATCGCCGATCATACAATCGATCAAGACCTTCTCGTACGCATCCAGCACCGGCCCGGCATAATTTTGCTGGTAATTGAAGTCCATTGTCACCGTTCGCAGACACACCCTGGCCCCGGGATTTTTGGTTTGAAATTTGAGCGTTATTTTTTCCTCGGGATAGATGCCGAGGGTCAACCGGTTGGCCACGATGGACGGCCCCAGGGTGTGGCGAAACAACGAATGGGGTACGGATTTAAACTGGATTGCGATTTCGGTGATCTTTTGGGCCAGCCGCTTGCCGGAGGTCATATAAAAAGGTACGCCCTGCCAGCGCCAGTTATCCAAAAACAACTTCATCATGGCAAAAGTCGGTGTCAAAGATGCCGGATCGACGCCCGGTTCATCTCGATAGGCAGGCAGCTGGTGATCATCTGCTTTTCCGGCACCGTATTGGGCCAGTACCAGATGGTCCTTCAGGTTATTGGTCGCAAAGGGTCTGAGCGAATTAAAAACTTTACCTTTTTCATCACGCACCAGGTCCGCTTCGAACCGTGATGGAGGTTCCATTGCGGTAAGGGCCAGCAGCTGCATCATGTGATTTTGAAACATATCACGCAGCACACCGGAGCGTTCATAGTAGCCGGCGCGGTGTTCAACCCCGAGGGTTTCGGTGGCCGTGATACTGACATGATCGATATATCGCCGATTCCAGATGGGTTCGAACAGGGAATTGGCAAACCGAAACATCAGTATGTTTTGGACGGTCTCTTTGGCCAGGTAATGATCAATCCTGAAAATCTGATGCTCTTGGAAGTGCTGGTGCAGACTCTGGTCCAATTCCAGTGCCGTCTGCAAATTGACGCCAAAAGGCTTTTCCACGACCATGCGGGACCAGCCGTTGCCGTTGGTGTTTTCGGTACTCAATCCGGCCCGGCCAATCATCTCGGCCACGGTCTTGTATAGCGTCGGCGGCAGAGCAATGTAAAAGATCCGATTCCCCTGAGTATGCTGGCTGCTATCAAGCTCCCGTAAAGACTCCGCCAGTCTGTCAAAGGTCGCCGGATCTTCATAGTCAACCGGCCGGTAGTGAAGATGAGTAGAAAAAGTTGGCCATTTTTCCGGGTCCAGCACCTCGGCATCTTTGAGCGCGCTTTCCATCTTGTTTCTGAATTGCTGGTCGTCCATGTGGGAACGGGCACTGCCGACAATCTGAAAAGGCCGCGGCAGACCGTCATTGAGATACAGATGAAATAGTGCCGGTATGAGCTTGCGGGCCGTCAGGTCTCCGGTGGCGCCAAAAATGACAATGGTGCACGGATCGGTGGGTTCGGGCGCGATGCATTCCGCCGGGTCAATCCCCAGATCCGGCGCGGTGGCGGAGGCAATTGCGTCGAGTTCATTCGTATTAAAGTCTTCATTACGGTTTTGCATTTTAATATCCAAAGGTTATCGGTTATAAAAAATTCAAATCACAAATCGCAAATAATATCCAAATTCCAATTTTCTAAGATCCAAACAGCGGGAAATTTCTGTTTTTCAAATCGCTGATTTCGGTCATTGATATTTCGAATTTTGAATTTATTCCCCACAACTATCCAATTCGCATGCCCGGCCCTTCAGGTGAAAGAAGAATTTTAAGCCTTTTTGGACCTTTTCCGAGAAAATTTTGGGTGAAAAATAAGAGCCGACGACTCTTTTGTTAATTTCTCCGATGGTCGGGTAAGGGTGTACGGCGGAGGCAATCGTCGAAAGCTTCACTTTGCCATTTAAGATGGCAACCCACTCATTCAGCAAATCTTCGGCATGGGGCCCGAAAATTTGGATTCCGATCGGTTTTTCTTTTTCGTCCAGAATCATTTTTATTTTGCCGACGGTCTCACCTTCAGCCAGACTGCGATCGTTGTCCTTGAATTCTTCGGTCCAGACTGTATAGTCGATTCCGGCTTCTCTGGCGCTCTTCTCATTCATGCCGATGCTGCCCAGCGGCGGATCGGTGTAGGTACACCAGGGCAGAAAGGTGTAATCCGCCTTGCGGGGCAGCCGAAAGATAGCGTTGCTGACCACGATTCCACCTTCATAGCCGGCAGCATGTGTGAACTGAAATCCACCGTTAACGTCGCCAACCGCGAAAATGTGTTTGAAGTTAGTTCTCAAACGGTTGTCTACCCGAATTCCCTGGTGGGTGAAATCGACCCCGATCTTTTCAAG
>JASJCE010000264.1 GCA_030066155.1 Desulfobacterales bacterium
CGCCGCAATGCCGATGACGAGCAAGGTAAAATTGTCGATAACGCACCCCCTTGTATTCAATGTTGTCGATCCGAGATTTGCAAACGGAATTTACATTTCCATCAGCGGTGACATTTAAAACCAGATTGCACTCCTTTTGCACCACTAACCCATAACGAATAACAAATAACTTCTCACCG
The DNA here is from genome assembly GCA_030066155.1 of Desulfobacterales bacterium. Classification (GTDB taxonomy): domain Bacteria; phylum Desulfobacterota; class Desulfobacteria; order Desulfobacterales; family JAFDCJ01; genus JAFDCJ01. The sequence goes on from JASJCE010000264.1 coordinate 180, forward strand.
GGGCTTAATCTTTGGGTCTTTTTAAATCCCTGCGGTCCTGACCGGTTCTGCGGTTCATGTTCCCGCGACGCTCGCGGCCGGACCTTCCTTCAAATCTCACGCCGATGCCGTCCGGCGCCAAGCGTACAATCCGACCGTTAACGTTAACCTTCTTGCGAGTATGTATGCCCGGAACAATAAGGGTTATTCTTCCCCCGATGGCGAATTGTTCTTCGGTTAAAATCAACGCCCCACCGCGCCCGATATTAGCGACAAAACCGGTGTACTCGACGTTATTATGCCGGAATTTGAGCGATTTGTTGTAGGGTCTGCGACTGTGCTGTCTGGATTCACGTTCAGGCTTGATTTCATCGAACGGCAACGTCGGCCCTGCGGTATGCAGAGCGTTACCGTCATCGAGTTTAGAATTAACCGCGTTCAAAAGTTTACCGCCATAGCCGAAACCGAACTGTGAGTCCTCCAGGGCTTTGCGCCAGATAATTTTAACGTCAAATAGGAAATTGATATCATTGCTGTAAGTTTCAGCGGAAGCCGCTATACCAAGGGCAATATCCTGACCGGGATGAAGGCTCTGATCGGATTCAAAATATACGCCCCTTTTACTGAAATTGAACATTTTACCGGAATGAGTAGCGCCACTTGAAGCAACAGTATAAGAGACATTCGCTTCATAAATAATGCGCTTATGTCTCCTTCGTTCTTGGTTTGATTTCAAAATTTGCCCCTCGTTCATGATGAAGTCCAATACTCGATAGAAGTTGAATTCCGCGTCTTTTGGCTTGAATCCAAACCAACCGAAAATCGGATAACCCCACGCGGTCCAATTTTTTGCAATAAACGTGCAAGAATCTCTAAAAACAGGTACCATAAGATCCCCGCATACAATCGCCGGTTTGCTCATAATCTTGCGGAGAACAACTCAAAAGCCGATTTTTGCCTGATCCTATTAAAATAATAATATTTATTTCAATTAGTTATGGCATGATGCAAAATAGATCGGCGAGTGGGCATATTAATGGCGGGGTAAAACCAGGATGTCGGATAAAGAAAGGCTTCGTCGGTCAGCGAAAATAATCAGCTTAAGAAATGGATTGGATATCTGCTGTTTACCGGACTACCCAAAACTATAACGAGGAATTACCGACTGCTTTACTGGAACGCCTGATTTTCGTAAGCCTTTAATTTATTTTTATTTTCATGTCCACAATGGTCATACCAGAGGTGAAACTTGTTGTCATCGTGAGGCATTTTCACACACAATTCGGAATGGTGGTGCACCTCAAAATGACCGACTTCAACGCCGACATTTTTAGGATAGTTGACGGAAATACCCTTATTGGAAACATCAAGGACGATGGCCGGCAACGGTTGGTCTTTGAGAACCGGAGTAATGGTGATTATGTATTTTTTCATGACGATTTCCTCCATTAAGAACGATGTGCCTGATTTGCAGGGCGTTTAAAACCATGTTTAGCATTTTACATGCCAGAATTACGATGGTCGGCATAATAACAGTCATATTCTTAACCATCTAATATCTTTATAAATACATATTGACGGAAGATAACAGATTTTTTGATGTTGATAAAGTTCCAAAATTTGTAAAGCAAATATACAAACGCCAAACAACGACATTAACACCTGGCGCCCCGGTGCAAATTCATATTTAAAGAAATCAAGGCTAATGCCGATATTGTCTAAGATGGATTTGGAGCACAGTGTGACTAGTCGAAATGCCGGGTCGCTTAGTGGAATGGATTCGATCTTTATTACGTAAATTTAGACAGGATCTACAGGATTATCAGGATTTTTTTCGCCTGCGGCGAGGGGCCTTTCGGCCGAAGGCCGCATTATCCTAATGATCCTGTTGATCCTGTCCAATTTTTTTCTTTAAGATAAGAATCCATTCCTCTTTTTCTTTCAAAATTTAGAGTTTCTTTTCCGATCAGACCGGCTGACTTTTAGCCAGAGGCTTCGCTCAATCTTTTTAAGAAGACAGAATTCATCTATTCGACGTTGGACGTTGAACGTTCGACCTGCCCGCAATGCCTTTAAAACGGTTGTCAGTATACCACTGACCTTAGGCTTTTAGTTAAAGGATAGGTTTGATCCAACTCATTATGCATGGCAGGCGGGTGTTGGACGTTCATCAGTTTCTCTTTTGATCAGATTGGCCGTTTTTTGGCCAGAGGCGCCGCTTTTATGAAGAACAAACGCAATTTGAAGCATCGCAGAGGTGAGGATCGCCGCAAAAATCCGGATCGCCGCAACGGTTATGACCGCCGGTCAAACCACGCTGGCAACGCGGCAGACAACGACATCATCTTTAACACCCTTGAAGCCTGTCAATACCTTAAGATTTCACGCCCAACTTACCTCAAATATATCACCTCCGGCAAAATCAAAGCCCAGAAAATTGGACGGGGGTGGAAAGTATTAAAGCAAGAACTGGATCGATTTATCCGGGGCGAATAACCGATAAATCAGGCATTAAACGCCACTTTCAGTAGTGGACCCAAAAAGATTCTACCGATCCGGTGAGAGACAAGTGAAGCTTGAAAAAATACGAAAACCGAATCTCGAAATCCGAAACAAATCTCAAATCCGAATGTCCAAATGTTCGAAACGGTCAAGACAAGACGATAAAAGCAGTGAGTAGAATTGTTCAATGCGCTTATCGCCAGATTCCCCACTAAATCGGAATTGGTTTTGTCATTGGTATTTATTTCATTTCCGCCGGAGGCGGATTTCGTGCTTCGTGTTTTGTATTTCGGATTTAAATCGTTGTGCCAGTGGTTCTATCCCCTTCCGTGGAGGCTTCCTGAGGCCTCTCGCTCTGCGGGGCGAGCGCTCACTATTTAAATCTGATTTTTTGTAATCCAGCCTAAGCGCTATATCTGATAGCATTTATATTCCGCTTGGAATAAATTTCAATATTTGCGGATCCGGTCATATACCCCATTCCATGTGTTATTTGAACCAGATGGATGACGCCCGGTATTCGAAAGTCTAACCATTGCTTTTTCGAAAAGATATGTTAGATTGGAAATACTGGAGTAACAAGGCTTCGCAACCGTATCATCGGCCCCAATGCAGGTAACCCTACCTTGGAGAGATATTTATGGATTTTCGGTTTGATTCCATTTATTCCCAGGGCTTTATCCGGGTAGCCGTTTGTGTTCCTTATCTCAAAGTAGCGGCACCGGACTACAATGCAGGTCAAACCCTTTCGCTGGCGCGCCGTGCCGACAGTAAAAAAGCATCCGTGGTCGTATTTCCGGAACTGGGAATATCTGCCTATTCAAACGAAGATCTCTTTCATCAGGACGCACTGCTCAACGCCACACGTGAAGCAATTGACGGCATTGTTGCGGAAAGCCGCGGGTTATCACCGATCATCCTGATCGGCGCACCCCTCAGATTCGATGGCAGATTGTTTAACTGTGCGATCGTCATTTACCGCGGTAGGGTGCTGGGCATTATACCCAAAACGTATCTGCCCAATTACCGTGAATTTTACGAGAAACGCCAATTCAGCGGGGCCGCCCAGGCCGTCTCAAATGAAGTGTCGTTTCTTGGAAAACAGACCCCTTTCGGCAACGATATGGTGTTCAATGCAGCCAATTTCAGCGGTTTCAATCTTTTTGTTGAAATTTGTGAAGACATCTGGAGTCCCATACCGCCCAGCACCTATGGGGCCCTGGCGGGTGCAACCGTTCTGGCCAACCTTTCGGCCAGCAATATCACGGTCGGCAAAGCGGCCTATCGTAAGCTGCTGTGCGCTTCACAATCAGCTAAATGTATCGCCGCCTATATATACTCGGCTGCCGGTCCGGGAGAATCGACGACTGATCTGGCCTGGGATGGACACGCCCTGATTTATGAAAATAATGACCTGCTGGCCCAGTCACAGCGCTTCGCCGATAAAGAGCAAATGATCATTGCCGACATAGACCTTGATCGGTTGAAGCAGGACCGGATGCGAACGACCAGTTTCAACGATAGTTTGACGAACTGCCGCGATAAGATCAGATCCATGCGCCGCATAGACTTCGAGTTCAAGATTCCCGGGGGCAGCATTTCATTAGCCCGCGAAATCAACCGCTTTCCGTATGTGCCCAGTGAATTGGCAGCCCGCGATGAGCGCTGTTACGAAGTCTATAACATTCAAACCCACGGGCTAATGAAGCGCATGCAGGCAACGGCAATCAACCGGCTTGTGATTGGCGTCTCCGGCGGACTTGACTCAACTCAGGCCCTGATTGTCTGTGCGCACACGATGGATCGGCTGGGTCTGCCGCGCAAAAACATTCTGGCTTACACCATGCCTGGTTTCGCAACCGCCGACAAAACCCGAGAAAACGCTCGGCGGCTGATGACGGCGCTCGGCGTAACGTCTCATGAAATGGATATCCGTCCCTCATCGAATCAGATGCTTCGCGATATCGACCATCCCTATCCAAAGGGAGAACCACTATATGATGTTACTTTCGAAAACGTTCAGGCTGGTGAAAGAACTTCCCATTTGTTTCGGTTGGCCAATATGCATCAGGCCCTTGTTGTCGGCACCGGCGATCTCAGTGAACTCGCGTTGGGCTGGTGCACTTACGGTGTCGGCGATCAGATGTCTCATTACAACGTCAATGGCTCTGTCCCCAAAACTCTGATCCAGCACTTGCTGCGCTGGATTATAAAAATCGATCAGTTCGGAAAAGAGACCGGCGATATTCTTCAATCGATCCTGAATACCGAAATATCGCCCGAATTAATACCCCAGGATCAGGAAGGCGAAGACCCGAAATTCCAGAGCACTGAATCTCAGGTTGGGCCCTATGAACTGCAGGATTTCAATTTATACTACATTACCCGCCTGGGGTATCGTCCGAGCAAGGTTGCTTATTTAAGCTTTCAGGCGTGGGGCGACCGCAATCGGGGAGCCTGGCCGGAGTTGATCGATGTGGATCAGCGCAATGAATACGACCTTGCCACCATCAAAAAATGGTTGCATGTTTTTCTGTATCGCTTTTTTCAGATCAGCCAGTTTAAGCGTTCTGCGCTGCCAAACGGGCCGAAGGTCGGATCGGGCGGATCGCTGTCCCCTCGAGGGGACTGGCGTGCGCCAAGCGATTCGGAGGCCGAGGTCTGGCTGGCGGAGTTAGCGCAAAACGTGCCGGATTAGAATTTCCATCAACCGCTCGTTGGAAGTGCCTGTCAAAGACCGGCAGCGAACCAAATGCCGCAATGTTTAGCTTGAATCATCTTATCTGCCTTATCCAAACGATTACGATAGTGTTTCTGCTGTCGTTACTGCCGGCCTCCGGCCATTCCGCTGAACCGGTCAAACCCCAATCGCTCGGCGGCCAACCGATCATTTCTCTGCTGGAACCCGAGGACAAAGACGGCAAAGGCTACCGGCTGACCTACCGGGTTGATGTGCCGCTTGCCGTTTTCTGGAAGTTTAAGACTGACTTCGACAATGAATTTTTGATGAGCAACGCTTTAATTCTCTCTCATCGACTCATCAGCCATAGCGGTAACGTCGTTGTGACCGAAAACCGTTATTCGACCAAACCGGGGAAGGTTTTCAGATGGCAAACCACCGTTTTTCCGGAGCAGCATCTACTTAAATTTATCCTCTTGAACCCTCAGGAAACCGATCAAAAATTCCATTACGGCTACATTCAGCTTGAAGAACTGGATCAAAAAACAAAGGTGACACAGGTCGCTTATTTTGACTTCTTCGGCGCATCTTTCTGGGTACATTACCCGTTTTACGGCGGCATGAAACACTTCCTAAAACACACCGCAAAATGGGAACAAGACATCATCCATGACCTCAAAGACCGGTATAATTAACTATTTTTTTTCCGCTGTATCGAAAAAAAATAGTTGTAGACCTACTACCTCCGATGTGCGTCTAACCAGACAACTTCGAACACAAAGGAGGTAAACCAATGAAAGCAAAAATATGTATCGTCAGTATCTTATCGGGAATCCTGTTGCTGGTGTTTTCCGCCGGAGCCTGGGCGGACGGCAGAAAAGACCGTCGCCATCGAAAACACCACAAGCGCCACATCCAAAAGGAAGTTCATCACCATTATCATTGGAATAGGGCAGATCGACATCACTGGAAAAAGCACCGCAAACACCATCGCATTAAACACCGCCACTGGGCCCATGATCATCAACACCGGTATCGTCCGCGTCACGGCCACTACTACCATTATCGGCCCTGGCACCGGCACTACTACCACGACCATCGATCCTCGCACCGGCACTACTACCACGACTATCGGCCCGTGAAGAAGTACCGGCATCACAAACACCACCGGCCATTCTACAAACATACCAACGGAAAGGTATCGGTGAGGGCATCGGCGTCCGACCACGGATGGTCCATCAGGATATCAGCCAAAGACAGAAAACGGGTGAGATAACCGGAATATTGAATCAGGGGTTGCATATTTAACAATAGATCAACCGGCACGCAACCCCTTGCAGGTGGGTAAAAATGGCAGGAAAAAATGCAAAACTACATAATTTATAACTTAAAAATACAGTGTTTACCCCATTGAAATTGTTTATTTTTTTGTTACAACCAAAAACAATGAGGGGGGCTACACACAAACGACCTCTCGACCTCTCCTTCCCGGGTGGTTCATTCTGAACCACCTTTTATTTTTGAATGAAAAAGAGGAATGGATTCCGATCTTAAAATAGAATTTGGACAGGATCAACAGGATCATTTGGATAATACGGCCTTCGGCCGAAAGCCTCTCGCCAGAGGCGAAAAAAATCCTGACAATCCTCTAAATCCTGTCTAAATAACAATTATAAAAATCGAATCCATTCCACACCCCTTCGACATTCGCGTATTCGATATTCGATATTCTGCGGTTCGCTTTTTATGCAGATTTAAATCAGAGGCTCAACGAATAACAGCATCTTTCCCCCACAAACATCCCCGCCTTTGGTGCCCAGGTCGTCCAGGAGGCTGACTTCTACCGTTTCGGGTTTCTGGGTCGTCAGCAGACAACGCAGGGCGGCGCTTTTTACCTGGCTTTCGCCGCATCCGCCACCGACGGTGCCATAGAGCGTTCCATCGGCACAGATAATCATCTTGGCGCCGGCCTGACGGGGGGTGGATCCGGACGTCTCAATAAGGGTTGCCAGACACAGGGCAATGCCCTTGTCCTGCAGTTCTTCTATTTTTTCAAATATTTCCTGATCGGTCATGCATCTAATCCCACAACTGTCCTTAACGCCCTGGCCTGCTCAAGACCTTTGCGGCGGACACAGACCAGTTCGGCTATTATAGATAGGGCGATTTCCTCCGGCGACTCCGCACCGATGGGAGTTCCGATGGGGGTGAAAACGGTTTGAAGGCGCTCATTGGCAATTCCCTGATCTTCCAGTATCTCCAGCACGAATCGGACCCGCCGGCGGCTGCCGATCAGTCCCACATAGGCCGTTTCTTTTTCCAGAATTTCCAATAAACAATCCACATCGTGTTCATGCCCCCGGGTGATCACCACGACATAATGGGAATGATTCAGATTCAGACCCCGCAACGTCACCGAAAAATCGGCAGCTACAACATTGCATCCCGGAAAACGGACAGGATCTGCAAAATCGCCGCGGTCATCAATTATGGTTACCTGAAATCCGACATCCCGCGCAAATCGCGACAGCGGAATGGCGATGTGCCCGGCACCGCAGACAACCAGTTGGAGTTCGGGCGATATAACATCAAAAAAGACGTGGATGCCGGGTAAAATTTCAACCAGCCCCCGTTTTTCCTCCCTGATCGTCTCCAGACCTAAATCCCGAATACCTGAGCCCATTTTTCCGTCTGCCAGATCGCCTTCAATCGAACCATTCTTAAAAACGATTGCTTTCCGGCCAGGAGCGATCTCCGCATTATTGGAGCTCACAACCGTTGCCAGGCAGATCGTTTCACCATTCCGGATTAATTCGGATACACGAGCGGCAATATTCATACCCAAAACATATCCGTTTTGCAGAAAAATTCAAGTTTCGAATTACTCCTCTGCGGACTTTGCGGCTGCGGTGAATACGACTTTTAGATTTCTTGTATTATGGTGTCTAAATATTTATGGCCGCCTTAGTAAGTTAAGGTTTCTTTTGATTCGCGCGTAGCGCTGGGCATTGAGCTAAATCGCTTTTTTTCCGTGATTTGGCTCAACCAAAATTTCCTCTCTGCGGGCTCAGCGGGCTCTGCGAGAGGCATTCTTTATCAAACGAATTACTTTAACCTATTTAATTTATGATTTTAAAAATTTTTGCGCATTTTGCGCCTTTTCGCGGCTATATCAAGATTGTGGTATCGGCAACCAGGTTTCGACAATCGAAGGCGTTGATGCTATAAGATCAACATCATCTGGTTGCTTGTCATTTATTTGGCTCAACCTAAAAATTTCCTCTCTGCGGGCTCCGCGGGCTCTGCGAGAGACTTTTTTTACCCTCGCCCTTTCGCGATGCTCACTCGAGCTCAGTGAGATAGCAGAGAATTTTTGGCTTTAACTTTCCGCTCCTCTGCGTTCTTCGCGTCTTTGCGGTGAAAACAGGGGTTTATTTTTTGGTATATCGTTTCTAACCACTTATGAATGTCTTAGTACAACAGAAGGAGAACCATAGATGCTTGACAAAACTATCGATCTATCACCGCTGAGAAATAAATTTCCGGCCCTGCAGCAACTTGATGAAAACGGCAATCCTTACGTATATTTCGATGGACCGGGCGGTACCCAGGTCCCGCAGGTCGTCATCGACGCCATGTCCGATTATCTCATAAACGCCAATGCCAATTGCGGCGGCCCCTTTATCACCAGCCGTCTCAACGACGATATGATCAAGCATGCCCGCGTTGCCATGGCTGATTTCTTGAATGCCGCATCCGAAAAAGAAATCGTGTTCGGCGCCAACATGACGACCCTGACCTACAATTTCAGCCGGGCCCTGGGTCGCGAACTTCAGCCGGGTGATGAAATCATCGTTTCCAGACTGGACCATGACGCCAATATTTCGCCCTGGCTGGCCCTGGCAGAAAAAGGCGTGGAGATCAAATGGGCGGATTTCAACCCGTCTGACTGCCGTTTGAACATGGACAGCCTTTCATCCCTGCTTTCCGAAAAAACGAAAATTGTCGCAGTCGGTTATGCGTCCAATGCCGTCGGAACCATCAATCCGATTAAGACCATCGCATCCCTGACCCGCGAATTCGGTGCCCGGCTCTATGTTGATGCCGTGCATTACGCGCCGCACCGGGCCATCGATGTCCAGGAAATCGACTGTGATTTTCTGGTATGCTCTGCCTATAAATTTTTCGGTCCCCACGTCGGCGTGGTTTGGGGCAAGCAACACCTCCTGGAAGAATTGACCGCATATAAAGTCAGGCCGGCAAAATCCGACCCGCCGCATAAATTCGAAACCGGAACCCTTAACCATGAGGGACTGGCCGGCGTTATTGCAGCGATTGACTATCTGGCGGAAATCGGCCGCCAGTATGGCGATCGATTGCCTGAAGATAATAATCAATACAAAGGCCGGAGAAAAGGGTTAAAGCAGGCCATGCAGATCATATCCGATTACGAGCGTCCGCTGTTTCATTACATGCTTTCCGAATTAAAGCAAATCCCGGGGATCCGGATATACGGAATTCTGAACGAAGACGAGTTTGACATGCGCTGTCCCACCCTGGCGTTCACCAAGGAGGGCAAGACCCC
>JASJCE010000265.1 GCA_030066155.1 Desulfobacterales bacterium
GCCTCACCGGCGCCATGATAATTGTCGTAGCAGCCTTTTCCGTACTATTTCTAAGGCTGGTCTTCCTGCAGGTCATTCGGGGCGACGAATATCATCTCCTGTCACTCAATAACCGAATCAGACTTCAAAGTATCGATCCACCCCGCGGTTTGATTTACGACCGCAACGGTGACGTGCTGGTGGAGAATCGGCCGTCATTTGACGTGACCATAACTCTGAAAGATGCCCGACCCGTTGAGGATACCATCAACAAACTCGCTTCTCATCTTGACGTACCGGCCGAGGAACTGCTCCTCAAACTGTCTTCCAGCAAGGGCATCTCTTCCTATAAGCCAATCGTTCTCAAGCATGACATCGGCCGCAATGCCCTTGCGGCGGTTGAGGCCCACAAGTACGATCTGCCCGGAATTGCAGTCAATGTCAAACTGCGCAGACACTACCTCAGTATTCAGGATGGTGTTCATCTGATCGGCTATCTGAGCGAGATCAGTCCCAAGGAGCTTGCCGGCGGGAAATTTCCGGGCTTGCGCAGGGGCGATCTGATCGGGAAGTTCGGCGCGGAGAAGGCATTTGAAAGTTTTCTGCAGGGAGATCGGGGCGGGCAACAGGTTGAAGTAAATGCCAACGGCAGGGTGGTGCGAGTTTTAAAGACGGTGCCCGCCTCGCCCGGTCAGAATGTTCAGTTAACCATCGATTTCAAACTACAAAAAAAAGCTGAATCTCTGTTGAGGGGGGTTGCCGGTGCGGCAGTTGCCATGGATCCGAATTCGGGTCGAATTCTGGCCCTGGCCAGCAGCCCCTCCTTTGATCAAAATTATTTCGTCGACGGGATGTCCCATGAACAATGGGATTCGTTGATATCCAATCCCTTCCGCCCAATGGAGAATAAGGCCATCCAGGGGGAATATCCGCCGGGTTCGACCTATAAGATCATCACCGCCATCGCGGGATTGGTCGAGGGGGTAATCGATGAAAAAACGGAGGTTTTTTGCCCCGGCCATTACCGGTTTGGCAACCGCATCTACCGGTGCTGGAAAAAGGGTGGCCATGGCCGTGTGGAAATCACCAAAGCGATAGCCGAATCCTGTGATGTCTATTTTTATCAGGCGGGTGACATGCTGGGCGTAGACCGGCTGGCCTGGTATGCCAAATCCGCCGGATTGGGCTCTCCCACCGGCATCAGACTGGACAAGGAAGCCAGGGGCTTGATTCCGACCGCAGCCTGGAAGAAAAAGCGTACGGGTGTTGTCTGGCAGAAAGGCGAAACCCTGTCAGTCGCTATCGGTCAGGGATTCAACCTGGCGACTCCCCTTCAGATGGCCAGCATGACGGCGGCCATCGCCAACGGTGGGTCCCGCTACAAGCCCATGATTCTGGAATCGATCAAAATGGCTGACGGACGGTTGATTTACCAGAATGAGAAGGAGGTCATCGGGAAAATCCCCCTCAATGACTATGCCCTGACGCTGGTTAAAAAAGGCTTGTGGGAAGTTGTCAACAGCGATTGGGGAACGGCCCGCGGCAGCCGCCTGGTTGATATTGAAATCAGCGGTAAGACAGGCACGTCACAGGTTATCAGTCGTAAAAAGGATGAAACCCGCTCCGAAGAGGAACGTCCGGCCCATCACCGGCCGCATGCGTGGTTCGTTGCTTATGCACCCTCCGATGATCCGCAGATCGCCATCGCCGTATTGGTTGAACACGGCGAACACGGTTCCGGCGCGGCTGCTCCGATTGCCAGGGAAATGATAAAAACCTATTTGAGAAAAGATTGGCCGGTCAATCAGGTGGCCAGAGATGAAGAGCGGTCAGGGGACAAGCCGGGTCAAAGCGGTTAGGGGAGAGATAAAACATGTTCGACAGAAGACTGTTACAATATTTTGACTGGGGGTTATTGGGCCTGGCGATCGTGATCGGCGGCTGCGGCCTTCTGACGTTATACAGCGCGGTGACCGCCGAAACACCGCATCCTCAAAAAATTATCTTCTACAAGCAGCTGATCTGGTTTTCAGGTGCGCTGGTGGCCATGGTGGCCTCTTTTTCCATCAATTACAAGTTGTTCGATCGATGGGGGCATATAATCTACATCGCCTGTGTCGTGCTTTTGATCTGGGTATTGTTTTTCGGCAAAACGGCCGGGGGGTCACGGCGCTGGCTGGTTTTAGGGCCCATCTCCATCCAACCTTCGGAACTGGCCAAGATCGCAATCATGATCGTGCTGGCCCGGTACTATTCGAAGGATGCAAATACGAGGGGTTTTACACTGCGGGAACTTTTCCGGCCCTTTATCCTGACACTGATTCCGTTCGTGCTAATCGTCAAGCAGCCGGACCTGGGAACGGCCGGTTTGCTGTTACTTATTGCGGGCTCCATTACGCTGTTTGTCAAAATTGAACGGCGCTCACTGATCTACCTGCTGGTGACCTGCGCTGCCGTTGTCCCCGTGGTCTGGTTCTTTCTGAAGGAATATCAGCAGCGACGGATACTGACCTTTCTCGACCCGGATCGAGACCCGCTGGGCGCCGGGTATCATATCATTCAATCCAAAATTGCCATCGGATCGGGCATGATCTCCGGCAAAGGGTTTCTTAAGGGGACTCAGAATGCCCTGTCGTTTCTGCCCGAAGAACATACCGATTTCATTTTTTCGGTTTTGGCTGAAGAGTGGGGCTTTGTCGGCTCGGTTGTGGTTGTCCTGTTATTCCTGATGCTGATTTTCTGGGGGCTCAACATTGCCCAGGGTTGCCGGGAACCGTTCGGTACCATTATGGCTGTAGGCATTACCTCCATGTTTTTCTGGCAGGTGATTATAAATATCGGTATGACCATGGGATTGGCGCCGGTAGTCGGCGTGCCATTGCCGTTTATCAGTTACGGCGGCTCATCGGTTTTGACCACCGCAATTGGAATCGGATTATTGATGAATATCAGTATGCGACGATTTATGATGGAGTAGCAAAGAAATGACGATTGAATATTGAAAATTGAATATTGGTTGAATTCTGTCTATTTTAATCCGGCAGCGATTTAACCGGAGATGATTCCAATTAATTGTTAATTAGTGCCGACCGTGGTATTATAGATCCATTAGAAGATCATACCATAACCGCAAAAAACGCCTAAATGGCGATTTTTCTTTAAATAAAGCTGATAGAATACCTCAAATCTTCAATTTTCAATATTCAACAACAAATCCGGGAGGATAAATTACAGATATGAAGAAAGAAAAAAGAGCGGACCGGATATCCACGTTCATCGGCGCGGATGCGAGCATTGATGGTACCATCGAATTCAAAGGGACCATTCGGGTGGATGGGCAGGTGAAAGGTAAAATAGTGAGTAAGGGTGGAACGGTCGTTGTCGGAGAAAAGGCGGCCGTCGATGCTCACCTCGATGTTAATGTCGCAGTTGTTATGGGAGAGGTCAATGGTTCGATCGAAGCAAAAGAGCGTATCGAAGTTTATCCTCCCGGGCGTGTCGGCGGCGACATTCAGGCGCCCGTGGTTTCGATTGAACCCGGTGGTCTATTCAATGGCAGCTGCATCATGAAAATGCCGGCGGAGTCGTCGGCTAAATCATCCTTGTTTGCCAAGAAGCAAACCGTGACCGAGGAACCGAAGTCCAGCCCAACGGCAACCAAAACCGCTAAAGCTAAAGAACCCGCATATACCGAATTAAAGAGCGGCTGACAGTGATACTCTGATTTGGGATTTGGGATATGGGATTTTGGATTGCAGGTTGCAGATTGCGTGTTGCGGGATATCCGATTGCGGATGCTGGATGCTGGATACTTGATGCTGGAAGCTGGATATTCGATACTGGAAGCTGGATGCTGGTAAAAAGGTATAGGGTGTAAGGTATAGGGTACAAGGTTTAAGGCGTTCGGCATTCGATGAATGAACAGGATCTTTTAATTATTCAACACTGGATAGCAACGCTGCCTTAAATCTAAATATAGCAACCAAACTTCTTCTGTTTGCCGCCCACCTAATGCCGAACACCGAATGCCTTGCCCCTTAAACCTTACACCCTACACCTTATGCCGCTATTGTCCAAAATCCGGCCACCAATCAGCCGCTGCTATCGGCCCGCAGCGCCGCCTTTCAGCGACGGTCCGCTGAGCTGAAATCAACACATTTCTTCAACGATCCAGACAACTTATCTACGAGCCGCTTCTGGCGCTTGATTAACAAAAAATTTTCAAAAAACCTTTGACAACTAATCTCGGCTGATGGTATAGACCGCCGCAGTCGGATTTTTGTTCCCTGCAGCCGAAATTCCGTCCCTTGCTAATATCTGAAATCAAATTAGTCAGTTGCTTCTAAACTGCTGATGGAGGTTTTTTATATGAAAATTTCTGGTATACGCCGGAAAGGCTTTCCGATTTTCTTACTAACGTTAGCTCTGATATGCCTTATGTTCCCCTCATCCGTTCTGAGTGCCTCCGAAGAGTCCGGAGGCGGCGGTGTGACGGTTATCCCCGACGGTTCCTTCCTGATTCAAATGATTAACTTCATATTTCTGATCTGGGTACTGAATATTTTGCTGTACCGACCCATCCGAAAAATATTGGCCCAACGTAAGGAGAAAATCGATGGTCTCGAGCTGTCTATCGAGACGTCCGATAAAGATGCTCTGGAGAAAGACCAGGCATTTGCTGCCGGTCTAAAGGAGGCCCGGGCCAAAGGCTTCAAAGAAAAAGAGGTTTTGATGCAGCAGGCGACAGATGAAGAAAAAGAGATCATTGCGGACATTAACCGTAAAGCCCAGGCCGAGTTGGCTGAATTTCGGGATAAAATAAAATCGGAAGCAGATGTTGCCAGGCAAAATCTGCAGAAAGAAGTTGATAACTTTGCCAATCAAATATGTCAAAAAATTCTGGGGAGGGCAGTTTAATGAAAAAACCCGGTTCTGGCCGGCCGCAACGGGCGCTGAAATGTTATCTAATCATGGTATGCATTGCCCTGCTGATGAGCAGTTTTAGCATTTCAACAGCCCTGGGGGCCTCCGGCGGTGATAACGGGGGTCCGGGGTGGATGTCAACGGATACCTTTCGCGTGATGAACTTTGCGGTGCTGGTGATTGTGCTCGTTTACGTGCTGCGCAAGCCATTGACCCAGGCGCTCGGTTCTCGAATCAAAGGAATCAAAGAGCAGTTGGAGGATCTGGAAGCACGCAAAGCCGAAGCCGAAAAGAAACTGGTCGAATACAACGAAAAACTGGCCCAGCTGGAAACAGAGGCCGAAAGCATCATCGAAGAATATATCAAACAGGGCAATGAAGCCAAAGCAAGAATTTTGAAAGAGGCTCAAAGCTCGGCCGAAAAGCTCAAAGCCCAGGCACGGCGCAATATCGAGTATGAGTTCGAGCAGGCCAAAAAATCGCTGCAGGAAGAGATCTTCGAATCCTCCCTGAATAAGGCCGAAGAGATCATAAAAGATAAATTTTCAGGAGATGATCAGGATCGCATCGTTGATGAGTATCTGAAGAAGGTGGTGGCATAATGAAAAATTTGGTGATTGCCAGGCGTTATGCAAAGGCGCTTTTGTTAATCGGAAAAGAAGATGGCAACACGGAGACTTACCGCGAAGAACTGGCGGGTGTCAATGATCTCGTCGAAAAAGAGACTGCCCTGGAGCAGGCCATCAATAATCCGCTATACAACGCTGACGGGCGAAGAAAAGTTCTGCAAGCCGTTATCGAGAAGCTGGGCCTCTCGGGCGTCATGAAATCCTTTCTGACGCTCCTGTTCGACAAGGGGCGTCTCGTCTATTTGAGCAGTATCAATGATTTTTATCAAAAGTTGGCTGATGAGTTAAAAGGCATTTCACGGGCCAGCTTAGTTTCGGCAACCAAGCTTTCACCTGAGACCGTCGACAAAATTCGAGCCACCCTGTCTGAGAAGACGGGCAAAGATATTATTCTGGATGTTGAAGAAGATCCAGGTCTCATCGGCGGGATTGTCACGCGTATGGGCGATCTTGTACTGGATGGGAGTATAAAAACACAGTTACTCAATATGAGAGAATCACTAAAGAGGGGTGAGGGTGTCTAATGGAACTAAGAGCAGAAGAAATCAGTCAGATTATTAAAGAACAAATTACGGACTATGACAAAAAGGTCGAACTGAGTGAGACCGGTGTTGTTTTATCGGTTGGAGACGGCATCGCCCGTGTTTACGGCCTGGAGAAAGTACTGGCTCTGGAGCTTGTTGAGTTCCCGGGGGGTATCCTGGGATTGGTGCTGAACCTCGAGGAAGATAATGTGGGTATTGCGATTATGGGTGAAGACATCCATATTCGGGAAGGTGACATTGTCAAACGGACCGGGAATATTGCCCAGGTGCCGGTTGGCGAGGCAGTCCTCGGCCGCGTTGTGTCCGCGGTGGGCGAACCGCTGGATGGTAAAGGTCCCATCGATGCCAAGGACTTTAGCCGGGTTGAGATGGTAGCGCCGGGTGTTATTGCCCGTAAGAGTGTTCATGAACCCTGCTACACCGGTTTGAAGGCCGTCGATGCAATGACCCCCGTTGGAAGAGGTCAGCGGGAACTGATCATCGGCGACCGTCAGATCGGCAAAACCGCCTGCGCCATCGATGCCATCTTAGCCCAGAAAGATACGGATGTATACTGCATCTATGTTGCCTGTGGACAAAAAAAATCGACGGTGGCCCAGGTGCATGCCGTGCTCGAGAAACATGGTGCGATGGAATACACCACCGTCGTATCCGCCTGCGCCAGTGATCCGGCCACATTGCAATATATCGCGCCTTACGCCGGGTGCGCCATGGGGGAATACTTCCGGGACAAGGGCCAGCACGCTCTGATTATTTACGACGACCTGTCAAAACAGGCTGCCGCTTATCGCCAGGTATCCCTGCTGCTGAGACGTCCGCCCGGACGTGAAGCCTATCCGGGCGATATTTTCTACAACCATTCCCGCTTGCTGGAGCGGGCCGCCAAGATGAATGACGAGCTCGGTGCCGGCTCCTTAACCGCCCTTCCGATCATCGAAACCCAGGCGGGCGATGTGTCTGCCTACATCCCGACCAATGTTATTTCGATTACGGACGGGCAGATTTATCTCGAGCCGGGATTGTTCTTTGCCGGTGTCAGACCGTCGATCAACGTCGGTCTTTCGGTCTCCCGCGTCGGGGGCGCAGCCCAGGTGAAAGCCATGAAACAGGTCGCCGGTACCTTGCGCCTGGATCTGGCCCAGTACAGAGAATTGGAAGCCTTTGCCGCTTTCGGCAGCGATCTCGATGCCGCAACCCAGCGACAGCTGACACGTGGTGCCAGACTGGTTGAAATTCTGAAACAACCCCAGTATCAACCACTGCCGATGGAAAAACAGGTGCTGATTCTATATGCGGGAACCAAGGGCTATCTGGATGATTTTCCGGTTGATGTCCTGGCGAAATACGAGGCCGGTCTGTATGCCTTCATTGAAGACCGCTATCCGCAAATTTTTTCCGAACTCAAAGAAAAGGAAGAAATTACGGACGATCTGGACAAACAGATATCTGAGGCGTTGAACGCCTATAAGGACGAGTTTAAAGACACGATCAAATAGTTATTGGTTTATTCGTTAATAGTTATTTGTTTTCGCTTGAATGCTGTTCAAATAACCAGTAACCAATAACAAATTATCCGAGGTTGTTATGCCAAGCTTAAAAGATGTCCAGAATAAAATTGCAGCGGTTAAAAAAACCAAGCAAATTACCAAAGCCATGAATATGGTGGCGACTTCGCGGCTGCGCGGTGCCCAGACGAATATGGAGAATTTTCGCCCCTATGCGGCTAAATTTACGGAAGTGTTGGGCAGCCTGGCGGAAAAATCCGGCGACGAGGCCAGCCCTCTGCTGCTGCCGCGTGAGGATGTAAAAAAGATACATATCGTCTTGTGCACGTCGGACCGCGGACTATGCGGCGGTTTCAACGTTAACCTGATCGACAAGACGATTGCCTTTATCAAGGAAAAAGCCGGAGCCGATATTGAACTCTCTTTCACCAATTTCGGGAGACGGGGCCGGGACTGGTGCCGCAAAGAAAATTACGCCATTGCCGATGAACATATCGGTGTTGTCGGCACCAATATCGAGTTCAGCGTTTCTGCAACTGCCGGCAGACTGATGGTCGACGGCTTTCTACAGGGCGATTACGATGAGGTCCACGTCATTTTTTCGGAATTCCTCAGTATGGCCCGGCAGGTACCCACGATTAAGCAACTCATCCCGATACCGCCGATCGAAACGGCAGTCGAGGAAGCCACGGAAGCTAGCGGAGAATATCAGGCCGAGCATATCTGTGAACCGTCGCCTGAGAGCTTGCTGGGAGAATTGCTTCCGCGGAATGTTAATGTTCAGCTGCATAGCGCCTTGCTGGAGACATCCACGAGTGAGCATGCTGCCCGCATGGCTGCCATGGACAATGCAACCAAGGCATGTAACGATTTAATTGAAAATCTGACATTACTGTATAATAAAGCCCGGCAGGCAGCCATTACGGCCGAACTCATGGATATCGTCGGCGGTGCCGAGGCGCTGAAAGGATAGGAAAAGTTAGTAGTTATTTGTTATTTGTTATACGGTCCGAATCCCCGATCGAGTGGTAATTCCAAAACGAATAACAAATAACGAATAACAAATAACCAATTTGGAGGTCTATAAATGGGAGAGAACATCGGGACTATCACGCAGGTAATGGGGCCTGTTGTTGACGTTGAATTTGAGCAGGGTAATCTGCCCACAATTTATACGGCTCTGACGATCAGCAACCCCGCAATTAGTGACGAAGAGGACAATCTGGTTGTTGAGGTCGCCCAGCATTTGGGTGACAATGTGGTCAGAACCATTGCGATGGACGTAACCGACGGTCTGATGAGAGGCCAAAAGGCTAAAGACACCGGCAACCCGATCAGGATGCCGGTGGGCGAAGCCGGCCTCGGGCGCGTGTTGAATGTTGTCGGACGACCGGTTGACGGTCTGGGACCGGTGAGCCAGGAAAAAACCCTGCCCATCCATCGCGAGGCACCCAAGTTCACCGAGCAGGACACCACCGTTCGGGTGCTTGAGACCGGGATCAAGGTTATCGATTTGCTGGTGCCGTTTCCCCGCGGCGGCAAAATGGGCCTATTCGGTGGCGCCGGTGTCGGCAAAACCGTTATTATGATGGAAATGGTCAATAACATTGCTCTCCAGCACGGCGGTATATCGGTATTTGCCGGTGTTGGTGAACGCACCCGCGAAGGCAACGACCTTTACCATGAAATGAAGGAAGCCGGTGTACTTCCCAAAGCTGCCCTGATTTACGGACAGATGACCGAACCGCCCGGCGCCCGGGCGCGGGTGGCATTGTCCGCTCTGACTGCGGCGGAATACTACCGCGATGAGGAAGGTCAGGACGTACTGATTTTCATCGACAACATTTTTCGATTTACCCAGGCCGGTTCCGAGGTTTCAGCCCTCCTCGGTCGTATGCCCTCGGCGGTCGGTTATCAACCGACATTGGCGGTCGACCTGGGTGAACTTCAGGAACGGATTACCTCGACCGACAAGGGGTCGATTACGGCGGTGCAGTGTGTGTATGTGCCGGCTGACGACTTGACCGACCCGGCTCCGGCAACGACGTTTGCCCATCTTGACGGTACCGTCGTGCTTTCCCGTAAGCTGGTTGAAAAGGGAATTTACCCGTCGGTGGATCCCCTTGACTCAACTTCCAGAATCCTGGATGCGGCCTACATCGGTGATGAGCATTATGAGGTCGCTCGCCAGGTTCAGCAGATCCTGCAGAAATACACAGAACTGCAGGATATCATTGCCATTCTGGGTATCGACGAGCTCTCGGACGAAGACAAAATCACAGTTGCCAGAGCCCGCAAACTGGAGCGATTTCTATCACAGCCCTTCCATGTCGCCGAGGTTTTTACGAACACGCCTGGTGCCTATGTCAAAATCGAAGACAACATTCGAGGCTTTAAAGAGATCATCGAAGGCAAACATGATAATCTGCCGGAGCAGGCTTTCCACATGGTGGGCGGCATCGAGGATGTTATTGAAAAAGCCAAGAAGCTGTCTGCTGAATGATAGAAGTCTTA
>JASJCE010000266.1 GCA_030066155.1 Desulfobacterales bacterium
AAGGAATTCTATCTATTTTAATCTATTTTAATTCCTCAATTCTTGTCTCTCCCTTCATCGTAATCGCGTAGGTACTTTCTTAGTCCTTTGATTTGCTTTCGACATTCGGAGGCCAGGTTGTAGGTATGATCGAATTGATTTTGATCTATGTATTTGCAGTCTAAGGCACGGTATAATTGAGATTGGACTTCACTGGAGGATCTCTGGGAATATCCTAAAAATCGAATGAATTCGCGGGTTGATCCATCGTCAAAACCTTCGGCGATGTTATCCATTACCGATCCGGCTGCTTCCCAAATTTGATTTTTAAGGCTGAAATCCTTACGGAAATCCTTCTGGTTGATTAAATCAAAAACAGCCCGGCAGAGTTCCCTGGCCTTTTGCCAACAAGGCAACTCCTCAAATCGTTTATAATTCATAACCCCTCAATCCCATACTCAATTCCTGAATCCCTCAATTCCTCAATTCCTAAATTCTAATTCCTCAATTCCTGAATCCCTAAATCCCTCAATTATCTTTATTCATGCGCCCGCTATCCGGCCACGGGGGTCGGCCATAGTGATGGCGTCGCGAAGGGCGGTCTCGATCGTCGATGTGGTTTGGATCGAACCGAGCTCGATGCCGAGCTCGGTGATGGTTTGCGCGATAGCGGGAGAGATGCCGGAGATGATGGTCTTGCAGCCCATCAGGACTGCCGCCTTTGCGATCTTGATCAGATGGTTGGCAACTGCAGTATCGACCATGGCAACGCCTCCGATGTCGAGCAAGAGGGTGCGTGCGCGATGGTCGACGATGCTTGACAGTGCCTTGTTCATGATATCCTGGGAGCGCCTTGAATCAACTATTCCGACAATTGGCGCGAACAGAACGCCGTCCCAGATTTTTGTCACCGGGGTTGACATTTCCAGCAAAGCAAGGCTCCGCGCCTCTATCTCCTGGGAAATATCCGTCGCGAATTTAACAATCTTTAATGGCCTTCCGTCCATATCGAAGATTGGATTGTAGGAAGCCTGCAGCCAGATCTCGGTCCCATCACTGTGGATTCGTTTGAACTCGCCCGTGTCGTACTCCCCACGACCGAGTTTTTGCCAGAACTCGGCGTACTCTGGAGATTCCGCGTAGTCGGGATCGCAGAAGATGCGGTGGTGCTTTCCGACGATCTCATCCAGGCTGTAGCCGAAGATCCGAAGAAAGTTCTCATTCGCGGTGATCACCGTGCCGTCGAGCTCAAACTCGATCAGAGCCTGCGCCCGGTTGATGGCTTCGATCTTGCCTTCATACTCAGCCGTCTGCAGCTTGGATGCGGTCACATTCGTTGCGAACTTGACAACCTTGATCGGCTTGCCATCCTTGTCGAAGACCGGGTTGTAGGAGGCCCGCAGCCAGATTTCTTCACCTCCCTTTGCCAGTCGCTTGAACTCGGCAGCGTCGTATTCGCCCCGGCCGAGTTTTTGCCAGAACTTGGCGTATTCCGATGTTTCCACGTAGTCGGGGTCGCAGAAGATGCGGTGGTGCTTCCCGACGATATCATCGAGATCGTACCCGAACATTTGGAGGAAAATATCATTGGCACTGATCACGGTACCGTCGAGTTCGAACTCGATAATTGCCTGCACCCGGTTGAGTGCCTGGTAGACAGCCAACAGGTCTGATTGAGCCATCGTCGCCTCTTTCCCTTCGCTCATATTCATTGCTCCTTTTTACAGCAGGTTAGCGTAGAAAAACCGCTTCCGATCCAAGAATTCAAACCATATACTTTTGTTTCTTTTTTAGCTTGTCAACCAAAAGGATCCAGATACGCGCCTGGGTTCGAAAAATGTATTGCGGTTATTGACAGGATTTTTTTCGACCTGAGCCGGATGATGATTATATTCCTTTATTCAATTCTCGAAAACCTGGTTTTCTGAGCCAGGTCAGAGAAAATTGTTTGTGCTCTAACCCTACATAGCGGAATGATGGAATACTGGAGTGTTGGAATAATGGGTTTAGCGGAATGAGATCTGATTTTATCATGATGGCAGGGATCAGAAACTAAAATTAGAGCTTCATCCGTTTTTGATTCCCAATATTCCATTATTCCACCATTCCATTAATCCAACTGGAGTCCAAGGTAAACTCCACCCTATGGGGTGTACCTAAGCCAGATCCTCTGGACGTTGATCTTTACATGGAAATGGAGAAACCCATTTCACTGTCTGGCTTTGAATTTCGGAGGGAATCGATAAAAAATATGATGTCTTCCAATACGCAGCGCATTCCCTTTCAAGTTGTTCGCGGTTGTGTCGTGGCGTCGATCCAAATCGACCTCGATCCCGAAGTGCTGCGGCAGTTTCGAAACGATCTGCTGGAATGCGTACAAAAAACCCAGGCAAACGGTGTCATCCTGGACGTGTCCGGACTTGAGATCCTTGACCTGGAGGATTTCAAGGAGCTGCGCAGTACAATGGAAATGGCTGAAGTTATGGGAGCACGCACAATCCTCTCCGGTCTCAAGCCCGGCGTGGTATCAGCGCTCATCGATCTGGGAGTTGAGCCGGAGGGCGTATCGGCCGTATTGAATCTGGATGATGCGTTTCGACTACTGAATGGAGCCCGGGATAAGTCATTTAACGCCGCAGAAATTTTAGATGAGGAACATGAAATCAGTTCGGATCCCGGTCCGGAATGAGACCGGCATTGCTTTGTCTGTTATGAAAGCCAGGAACGCTGCCACGGCAATCGGATTTGACGAGGTAAAGTGTCAGATGATTGCGACCGCCGTTTCCGAGTTGGCCAATAACATTATCAAGTATGCCGGCCATGGAGAGATTCTGCTGGATCGGGTCACGGCCGGGAGCCGGTTCGGTATGGAAGTGATTGCGTGGGACAGCGGTCCTGGAATCGAGAATATTGAAAAAGCCATGGAAGACCATTACAGTTCCGGCAAAACGCTCGGGCTGGGGCTGCCCGGTGTCAAGCGACTGATGGATGACTTCGAGCTTACATCGGAGCCGGGTAAAAGAACCATGGTGACTATTCGGAAATGGCTGTAACGCAAGCCGGCGAAGCCGGAAATGAATATTGAATAATGAATATTTGCGGTCCGCATCCGGCGGATCGATCTTATATCGATTCTCACCAAAATAGTCGGATTATCGTTACTCAAATCCTGCGCAAACATGATTTAATTTTAATAAATAGGTAATAACAACCAATTGGTTTTTAACTCAATTGGGGCGTAAGTAATGCATACACATCGGAGCATGGAAACCAAACGCGAGTTAAATATCGGTGATATAGAGGTTGCAGCCTTTGCCCGTCCTTTTCTCGGAGAACAGGTGAGCGGGGATACCGTCGTGCTCGAGCATCGTGACGAAAACCTGTTTTTGGCCATCGTCGACGCTCTGGGTCATGGACCCCAGGCAAATACCGTAGCCAACCGGGCAGAAGAATTTTTGCGCAACAGCTGGAGCTGCGATGTGCTTGGGACCCTGCACCGGCTTCATTCAGTGCTAAAGGGAACCATCGGCGCGGCTGCCGGGCTATGCGCGGTAAACAGGGGCTCCCGGGAAGTAAGCTATGCCGGTGTCGGCAATACCGTTTTGCGAACTTTCGGCGCCCGGTCGACCCGGCTGGTCTCAGCGGACGGCATCATCGGAAGTCGTTTTCGGACGCCTGCCGTGCAGTCGGCCCCGTTGAACGAAACCAGTGTTATGTTGCTGTATACCGACGGCGTCCGCGATCGCTTTGATGTCGAACAATATCCCCAGATCCTCTATCAAAGCGCATCGGTCATCGCTCGCAGAATTGTGGCAAGGTTCGGTAGATCTTACGATGACGCAACGTGTATGGCGATGAGGTTTGTTCAGTGAAAATCATCGGAAACATTCCAATTACCAATCCGCAATCATATATCGTGGCGCGAAACAAGATCCGCGCGGTTGCCGAACTGTTCACCGCAGACAGATTGTTACCCATACGGCTTGCAACCGTTACCTCCCAGATATGCCGGTTTCTTCCATGGAAAAACGGATCTCCATTCATAAGCGTCCACGTGGATGATGATAACAGCCAAACCATGCTTGTTTTAACCGTTGAAAATGGCGATCTCGATCAGCCCACCGAACAGCTCAACCATTTTTTTGATGCGATTAAAAAAGAGCACCGGTCTGACGGTACTCGTGTGCTGGCGCTGTGCAAGCGATTGCACAATGCCGGGCCAAGCCTGGAGTTCATCGCCCGGGCCCGGGCAATTCTCCAGCAAAAAAGCCGTGATGAACTTATGGCAGAGGTCCAGGATAAAAACCGTGAACTTGAAAAACACCGCGAAAACCTGGAGCACACCGTTCAGGAGCGAACGATACAGCTGAAACAGGCAATAGAGGCGGCGGATGCCGCCAATCAGGCTAAATCCGACTTTCTGGCCAATATGAGCCACGAAATCCGTACACCGATGAATGCGGTTATCGGAATGGCCCACCTGGCGCTCAAAACTGATCTGACACCCAAGCAGCAGGATTATTTGAACAAGATCCAATCATCAGCCAAATCGCTGCTGGGGATTATAAATGACATTTTGGATTTCTCAAAAATCGAAGCCGGCAAACTGGATATGGAAGCAGTGGAGTTCAGTCTGTCGGAAACCCTGGATAACGTTGCCAATGTGATCAGTGTTAAAGCGCAGGAAAAAGAAAACCTGGAAGTCTTGTTCAACATAGATGCCCGGGTACCCAATTTTTTGGTCGGGGATCCCTTGCGGCTCAACCAAATTCTGATCAATCTGGGCAACAACGCCGTGAAATTCACGGAACAGGGCGAAATTGTTCTGACAACCCGCACCATCGAAATTTTAGAGTCCGAGGTTACGCTTCAATTTTCAATAATAGACACCGGCATTGGAATGACGCCGCAACAGCAGTCCCGCCTGTTCCAGGCCTTCTCCCAGGCCGACACGTCGACAACGCGCAAGTTTGGCGGCACCGGATTAGGTCTGACAATCAGCAAACGCCTCGTGAATATGATGGGCGGCGATATATGGGTTGAAAGCGAGTCGGGCCGCGGGACGACGTTCAATTTTACGGCCAATTTCGGTCTGGGTGAGGGCAAAATCAAAAAGCGTTTGAAGCCGTCCTCGGATTTGCAGGGAATGAAGGTTCTGGTGGTGGACGACAATGCCACCTCGCGCAACATCCTGCAGGATATTCTGGAATCCTTCTCATTCGAGGTTGTGCTGGCGGCCTCCGGTGAAGACGGAATAGAGGAGATCGAGCGGGCCGACAGGGACAAGCCGTTCGAGCTGGTCATTATGGACTGGAAGATGCCCGGATTGGACGGGATTGAAGCTTCCAAACGGATCAAACACCACGACTGCTTGAACAGGATTCCAGCCGTAATCCTGGTTACCGCCTACGGTCGCGAAGAAATCATGCAGCAGGCCGAGGAGATCGGCCTGGAAGGCTTTCTGATCAAACCGGTGAGCCCCTCCATCCTTTTTGATACGATTATGCAGGCCTTTGGAGAACGGGAAACCGGACCCTCTCAGGTCTTGAAACGAAAAACAGAAACCGAAAGCTATCAACATCTCCGGGGATCCCGGATCCTGTTGGTTGAAGATAACGAAATCAATCAGCAGGTGGCCAGGGAAATCCTCGTGGGAGGCGGCCTGGAGGTCACGGTCGTCGAGAATGGACAGGAGGCGGTCAACGCGACCAAAGTCAACCATTATGACGCGATTCTGATGGATATTCAGATGCCGGTTATGGACGGGTATGCGGCCACGCGGGAAATTCGGAAGTGGGAAAACAGAGGTCAGAAGACAGAAGACAGAGGACAGATAACAGATGACAGAGATCAAAGGAAAGAAGGTGAGAAGCTGGGAAGGTGGGAAGGTAAGAACAAATCCGAAATCCGCAATCCACAATCCGAAATCGAAGCAGTTCCAATAATCGCGATGACGGCCCATGCCATGAGCGGTGATGAGCAGCGGAGCCTTGAGGCCGGCATGAACGACCATGTGACCAAGCCGATCGATCCAGATCGGCTGTTTGCAACCCTGCAAAAGTGGCTACGGCCGGCTGCAGAGCGGGAGTCCCCGCAAAGTCCGGCGGCGACTGACGCCCCTGCTGAAACCGATCCGTCGCCGCAGAACGATAATTACCTGCCGGAATCTTTGCCGGGATTTGATTTGACGGCCGGTCTGGCCCGTTTGATGGGCAATAAGCGTCTATACCGCAAACTCCTGCTTGATTTTGGCAATAACTATGGCGGGATCGCCGGCGAGATCCGAGTCGCCCTTGAAAGCCAGAATTTCAATCAAGCCCATAGTCTAATTCACAATCTGAAGGGGCTTGCCGGTAACCTGGAAGCCAATTCCCTCCAAACCGCAGCAGTGAAAATGGAAAAGCTCGTCAAAGGGCAAACCGCCCAAACAACTGATGATAAAGAGCTCAGCCGGGAACTTACAGAGCTGCAAAGCGCCCTGCAGCAGGCTCTGGATGCGGTTCAAACACTCAAACCGACAGCTGAAAGCAAATCTCACGAAAGCGGGAAGGGCGAGAAGACTCCGATCGCTCCTGAACTGCCCAAAGAGATTGCGGGTGACATCAAGGCTGCGGCTGAAATGGGGGATGTGATGAAGATCAAGTCCATCATTGAAGCGTTTACGGCCGAGTCAGAAACAGTGGATCCGTTTTGGGCTCAATTAAGTCAGCTGGCCGATGATTTTGATTTCGATGGCGTCCAGAAATGCATGCTTGAGCTTGAGGAGTAAAAAAACTGGTTCAGAGAGCCAGGCACTGGGACGCTCCATAGGGAACAGGAGTTATTTACCATGATCGGCTGTGTTTAGGTTTCAGGTTTCAGGTTTCAGGTTTCAGAAAAAGAATTTGATCACTTGGATCAAAGGTGTTCATAAAATGGATTGTCTTTCTCTGGCGCTGGTCTTCAGTTTCACCCCAATTAGAGCTCGTAAATTTGGAATCAATGTTCGCTGAAACCTGAAACCTGACACCTGAAACCTCCCACTGGGGCTGTTCAGTTTTGCAGGGCAAGATCGGCCAGTTTATCGGCCCCCTTGAGGCTGTCGGCTTCTGCCAGAAAACATCCATTATGGCAATAGAGGGCATCCTCGACATCACATATTTCAGCGAAATCTTTTTGCCTTCCGCCCCATTCCGCGGGCAATAATTTGCCGTACTCAAACTTTTTTCCCTCATGGGGAACACTTCTAATTGCCCATGTCTGTCTGTGGGTGGGGAAAATAACAAACAGGGCTTCTTCAGACTCTTTTGAAATAAAGTTCAGCCAGGTTTTATCGAATTTTTTAAATTTCAGTATTCGAGGATCCTCAGCCGCCTCAATTGCACCGCGGATATTGGGTAGTGCTTCTTCGAATAATTCCTTTGCCAATTTGATCTGTTTTTTCATGTAAGCGGTTGCAAAATTCAGGGCGCGGTCAAATCCCTTCTGCACCTTATCCTCATCGGCGACATGTCGAGGGACAAAAGACTCGATTATATCCGATAATGTATGAAATCCGATCCCGTTGATTTTGGCTTCATAGATATCGATACCATTATCATCGGCATCTATGGCCTGGACGATGGTGGAGTCGATGTGATCCGCTATATCAGATGTGCCGCACAATAATTCACCGTAATGCTTCCAGACGAGGCCAAAGGATGCGTAGGGGATACCGGACTTCCTTTTGAGAGCGAAAGTCCTTTGATGGTGGTCGAAAATGAGTTTGCCAGGGTCATAAACATGACCCACATCGACAATTATGTCAGCGTTTTTATACACTTTTTCATCTCTGCTGCGAACTATTTCAAGATCCGGGAAGACTAAATTGAGGACCGCGATTGCGAAGATTTCATCAGCGTGAAAACGCCCATCATGGGTTGAAACTTTCATTTTAAACATGATCCACCATAGGGTTAATGCGGTTTGAAAAAGGGCGTAACAAATCACAAACAGCAAAATTTATCAAGCAAAATTTATTCCATTATCGAAAACCTGGTTCTCTGAGCCAGTCGAGGATCCCGTGTTTTTTACGGGGGTCAGAGAAAATTGGCTCTGCCGCAGATCAAGGCCATAGAGTGTTGGCCTCCGGCTCGTAGAGCCTACGGATCGGAGAGAGTAATGGAACACTGGCCCCAGTGAAATGGAAAAAAAGATTTCACGGGGTAAAAATATTGGGTTTGGTGGAATGAGATCGATTTAAAATTCGTGGCACTGCCGTCAGAATAAAATCAGACTAAAATCCGCTTTTATCCCCATTATTCCATTTTTCCACCATTCCATTATTCCATTGGCGACCGAGTTTGTAGAGATCAACCCTATGGGGTGGACCAAAGCCGGCCCCTCTGGGGTCGGATATTTTCTACCTAAACAGCTTAATCCAGTCGTCGCCCTCAGCTTTTCTATACCACAAATAGTTTTCTAAACCCACAGATAAGTTTCTGAGATCCATCCGGAGCAGACGGGTTTATAAACCGCTGCCAACGATCACCAACGGTATGCGTAGTGCGCTGAACGGACGACTTCAAGAGCCTGGATTCCCCTTATTGAAATACAAAAAAATTCTTGACGGATTTTGTGATCGAAGAGCAGATAAAGACGTTCAAGAACCCACAAATACGGAAGGTATCCCTTTTTCTGAATTTCTGTCCATTTATCCACTATCCACTTATCGGTTCGACAAAGGAAGTGCTTTGGCTTAAGCCAAATTCGGGGCGTAGTTTTCTTGCAATTGGCAATATAACAGCTTATTTTAACCCATCCCGATGCCAACGGCGTAAGTTATCGAACTTGTTGCTATCTTAATAAAAAATAAATGTTTTTGTAGCAAGCGATGAAAAGGAAAAATAAAATGAGCCGTATTTTCGCTAAGCTGGCGATTGCCCAAATAATATTCATATTGCTGGTCGGATTGCCATCGACCGGATTTTCACAGACACAAACCGATACCGCTTCAAAACCTGACGATGCCGTCACCGACACCGGAGTTTCAGGCGAACTGAAACCGGATTCACTGAAATCCCTGCGTGCAGAAGTGGAAAATAATGCCGATTTAGCTGAAGATGTAAAAAAAGCGGCCCTTACCTTGCTGGATCGCGCCATCAACTTTGCAGAAACGGAAATCAGGCTGCAACAGGAGATCGCGGAGATCGAAAAGCAGGTAAAAACCATTCCTGAACAGATCAAGGCCACCGAAATCGAACTGGATCGATCCCTGCCGACTTCGGACCATGTCGCCACGACTGCATCCAACATGCAGCCCGATCAACGCGAAAATCGGCTAATGACGTTGGAGGCAGAATTAGCAGAAGCAAAAAGTGAGCTAAATCGATGGTCCGAGCAGTTGAGCACAATCAAAGACCGGCCCGGACGGTTGCCGGAACCGATGACGGAGGCCAAAAAGCGACTGGTGGTAATTGAGGAAGAATTAAACAAAACGCCTTCGCCCGACGATCCGCCGCTGTTGATTAAATACCGAAAAATGGCGCTTGCCGCCGAGGAGGGTAAGCTCAATGCGGAATTGGAGCTCTTCGAAAAACAGTTGGCGAACCACGATGCCTTCATGGCCCTTGCAACAGCTGAACGCGACGTCGCAGCCCGTCAAGTCAATCGTCAGGAAGCAGTGTTAAAAAACTGGCAGGAAGAAGTCCAGCGACTGCGTGAACTGGAAGCTAAAAAAGAGCGCATAGTTGCCGAGCAGGAAAAAAAACTGGCTGCCGACCTGCCGCCGGTTGTTCAAAAGCAGTACGATATTGCGATTGAACTGGGTAAACTGCTTGAAAAGATTACCGCCGAAGAAGCCGAAATTATCGAAAGGCTGGAACTCAAACAAGCCGCATTAACCCAACTGGAAGAAGACTTTGCCCTGGCGCGAGAGCAGGTGAAGTACCCTCTGGACTCTGAAGCGCTCGGCATGGCGTTGCGCGAACAACGCCGAACCCTGCCCAGTATTGAAAATTTTCGCCGGGATTCACGCTTGCGTCGCCAGCAAATGGGTGAAATCCGGGCTATTCTGTTGGATCTCGATCGCCAGCGACGTGAACTGACAGATCTCGATCAAGCGGTGCAAAAAATTTTACAGGCTGAAACTGAAATTCAGGATACAGAACTCAATCTATTGCAAACCGAACTTCGTCGGCTGCTGGGCGAGCGGCGTGAAACGGTCAAGAAACTGCAGGC
>JASJCE010000267.1 GCA_030066155.1 Desulfobacterales bacterium
GCGGACATGCTGCTCATCTTCGAAAATCCGGACCTCAGCCCGCTCGATAAAGCTGCGGTAGTTGGTGTACAGGCGGAAGTGCACCAGGTTTTCGACCAACGCCGTTTCCGCCAGATCCTGATAGCGAATCGTGCGCGGCCAGGCGGTCACGTTCAGCCGCGGTTCCAGTTTCAGGCTGTCATACTTGAACTGAATTTGAGCGTTGGCCAGGGCCTCGTCGGTGCAGCGCTGTATATCCGAACTGCATTTGCCCGGGTCATCGATGGGCTTTCCGTCCACCGTGATCCGCATCAGATTCAAAGCAAACGGATCGACCGGACGCACCTCGCGGGTCATGGGCATGACCTCCACCCCCTCTAAATCATCGCGGACGATCAGGTCGTCGTAGACAACATTCACTTCGACCCGCGATGTGTCGGATTCGATAAAACCGGCGTTCACCACGTCATCAGACTGAACGTAGCCGCGGCCACTGAACTCCGCCTGCCGCTGCGTCAATCCCATTTGTTGGCTGACAGCTGCCATGGTGCGGCGTGCCCGCGCCATTGACAGGCCGATGTCATCCCCGTAGATTGCGGCCGTGCGACGATCGAGGCGTTTGTTGCCGGTATAGCCGACAAACTGCAATCGGACATGGGTCTTGTCGCCGATCTCACCCATGATACGGCGTAACGAATCGGTGTAGCCATCCGGTATTACCGGTTGCCCCTTTTCAAACAAGATCGGTTTAATGCCACCCGACGGCGAATCGTAGACACGGGTGACGGTTTCGGAACCTGGAGCGCCCGGGCATAACTGCGGCTCGTCGGGCAGATTCTGCAGCGGATCGTCATACCAGAACTCGACTTCCACACGCCGATTCAGGGCCCGGCCCTGTTGCGTATCGTTGGAGGCGACAGGCCGTGAGGCGCCTCTGCCCTCACTTTCAACAGCGGCACTGGGTAGATCCATATCTTCCAGGACGGCGAGAGAAACGCGCTGGGCAACTGCTTTCGAGAGCCCGATATGATCGCCATAGATGCGTTTGTCCTGATCTTTGAGCGGGATGTTATCGGCGTAAGCGGTAAACTTAACGACAACGTTCTGTTTGCCGTGAAGATTTTTCAGCGCTTGTCTGACCTGCTGCAGAAATTTTTCCGGCACCCCCATCATACCTTTGTCGTAATGAAGAGGGGGAATCAGGTTTTTAACGCGCGCACGATGGGAGTGACCATCCTTATAACGCAATTTACAGACGGTCTCGGTTCGGCAGACTTTGACGCGATTCACCTCCCGTGGCACGATCACTTCTTCCTCGACCTGCTTTTCAATGATTTCGTCATACCAGACCTGCACTTCCACGCGCCGGTTGAGCTGTCGTCCGTCCGCTGTGGCGTTACTTGCGACCGGCCGGCTATCTCCAAGCCCCTCATAGGAAATGGATTCAGGGGGAAGATTCAGCGCTCGCTGGCAATATTCGGCGACGGCGCCCGCCCTTTCACGCGAAAGACCGACATTGTCGCCATACTGCGCTATCAGACCACGCTTAAGCGGCAGGGAGTCCGTATGACCGATAAAGTGGAGTCTTACATTGGCGCGGTCGTGCATGCTATCGAGCACATCACCAAGAAGCTTAAGGTAGTTGTCGGTAATTTCCGCTTCACCCGAACCGAAATGGATGGGCGGAACCAGATTTTCGAGTTTGATGGTGTTTACTTCCGGTTTAACGACCTCGCGCAATTCCGTGCGATCTCCCTCATCCGCCTCGAATATTGCCGGGTCATGGATCCAGGGCCTGAAGGGCTGATCAGCCGGCAAGTGCATCTCGGTTGCCTTGCCGGGCGCACCGGTTTCTCTTACCCCTGCCTGCAGGCCTGAGACAGCCGTTGCGTTCGTGGCCATGAAAATCCACAAACACAGGACAGCGACACTGCGCTTCAGCAAGAACTTCAGCAATATGAATGGGGTAAAGGACATAGTTTCCATCATTCCGTCATCACTGACCGGCAAGCGGAGCCCCGCGGCGCCAGAAAATTTCGGTTTCGACGGTCAGCCGGTATTCACCACCCGACTGTTTCCACTCTTTGGTAATCATCCTCTTCAATGCCTTAAGCCGTTTTTTAACCAAACCGACTCGCTCGATATCGCCCAGATACGACAGACGCAGTGTGGATGGTGCCTTTTTCAGTTCCTCAATCAACCGGGCAATCCTGGGTATCCACTGCCCTCGCATTTCAGTCGTATCGGGTTCGAACACGCCATCGGCGATATCAATTCGCACCACGCGGTAAATGACGGCACCGAAATTGAACCGGATCATCTTGCCGCGGGTGATGCGCTGAATGCGCGGATTTTCAGTCGTCAGGCGGTAACCGGTGGGCAGACTGCGCTCGTCCAGCTTGAGAATAAAGTTGCTGCCGCGATCCTCGTCGGGAACCGCGGCGCAGGTAATGTGAAAGCGCCCAAATTCATCGGTGGTGGCGATCAAGCCGCGTACCGTCACCAGACGAACGCCGTGCAGGCCTATCTCGCCTTCGTCTTGCCGACCGTTCAGATTGCCATCGTCGAACACTTTGCCGATCACATCCGTGCAATCAAAGTCCGGGTCCGGAATGACCTGCACGGAGGCCTTCGCCACCCCCGAAATCTGGCTCCCGGTGGCGGTGTTGAACACCATCGCCCGGTTGACGTATTCACCCTCGGAGACACCGGAACCCACCACCAGCAGCAACTGGATCGTGAGCGTCTGATTCACCTGCAGGTTAAGATTATCCCAGTTCAGATTCAGTCCGTTGACCCTGGGTTCCACCGATTGGCCGTCCAGGCGAGCGGAATCATTCACGTATTTGAAGCCGGCCGGGATTTGATCGAGAACGCTGATGTCTTGAAGCGGCACACCGAACACGTTGTTTACCGTAATCGTGTAGGGCACCAGTTCTCCCCGGGTCACGTTGATCTGAGCCGCGGTCTTGGTGATGTCCACGGCCCGATCCAGCACGGGATCAATGGGGATAAAATTGTTAAAGATTTGGCTATCGCCGGGCACGCTCCCATCGCTCAGCACAAGGTGCAGCTCATATGTGGTGCCGGCCGTGCGCGGCAGGACTGTTACCGGCGGTACCGCCGGAGAGGACACGACCTCGCAATACTCCGTGGTGCCGGGCACCGCATCGGCCGCACTGCCGGGGCAGGCGGGCACGGAGAATGGCAGTGTGGTGGCATCACTGTTGGCCGGAATGATCCGGGACGGCATGCCCAGATAACCGGTCGCCGGCGGTGTGACCTCGATCAGATAGGCGCCGCCCGCCGGACAGGCCCCGTCGCTGAAGTTCAGGTCGAACTTGTAAAAGCCGCCCTGGGCCGTGATCTGATTCTGCTGAACCGGGTCATCGAAGCACCGGCCCGGCAGAGCCGCACCGGTCGCTGCGTTCACCAGCACCAGTGTGGCGCCGGCAACGGGTACCCGCACAACCGAGTTGTACACCGCGCCATTGGGCCAGATAGGTAAATTCAGATTCTGCAGATTGCCGCCCGAGGAGACGGTGATGTCGCTGATCTGCTGCGGTCCGTCGGTGAACGGCGAATCGGCGTAGCCTAACGAGGGGGTGTTCGGTCCGGCACCCGCCGCACGAAAGCGAATTTCATAGCGGTCCGGGGTGCCCTGGTTGGGCAACAGACCGCTGAGGCGATAAGTGCCATTGGCATCGGTCAGTACGGTGGTGATCAATTGATTGTTGCGATAAAGCTCAATCGACCAACCCTCGAGGGCTGGCTCAGCGCTGTCATAGATCCGGTCCAGGCTGGCGTCGTGCCAGACGTTTCCGTTGAGGGCGGCGCTGCCCGGCGTGCCGCCCACGTCAAGCGATACGCTGGCGGAAGCAGTCTGCGTCGGATCGTTCCAGCGGACCATGCCGGTATTGGTAATGGTCGTCCCAATGGCGATTGTGGGATCGATCTGCACCCGAAAGCGAACCACGGCGCTAGCGCCGGGCTGCAAATCGCCATACTGGGCAGCATAGTCAGCCGTGAGCATCGTACCTGCAAAGATCACCCCGGCTGCAAGACCGTTCAGGGTGCCCGATCCCGGCACGTAGGTCACCTGATCGCCCAGGGGCGGGCTCAAATCGTCGGTCACCGCTACGCGGATGGCAGGCAGGCTGCCGATGTTGGTCACCCGGACGACATACTCCAACTGCCCCCCGGCCTGGGCGACGGTGCTACCGAGGACCCGCACCTGCTTGGTCACGGAGAGCAACTGGGCGTCACCGACGACGATTACGGTCGGCTGGCTGCCGTTGGACGGCACATCGTCGGCATCGGTCAGTTCCGCCGGAAGTTCGTTGGAGGTGAGGCGACCCTGATTGGTGATGAGCGTTCCCGCGGGCACACCACCGTTGACCCTGGCGTCAAAGGTGACCACAGCGGTCTCGCCGGCCGAAATAATGCCTGTCCCTGGATTGTCGCTGGAATGCACCGGCAGACCACCGATCAGCGGCGATACGCCGCCGTCGGGTCCCAGCGACGCGCCGTTTAAGCGCAGAGAGTCGTCCACATACGTGGTATTGGTCGGAACGGCATCGGTCAGCACCACGCCCGTGGCGGGGATTGCGCCGAAGTTGCTGATGACGATGGTGTAGCGCAGCACATCACCCGGATCGACGATTCCCGCCGAGCCCCAATCCTGTTGGATCAACACGGTTTTTTGGGCGTAAACCCGGGGCAGGTTGCCGACGATGTTACGGGTCGGGTCGTCGGGAATTGGGGTGTTCGGGTCATCGGAGGGCTGTTCGGGCTGCAGGCCGCTCCCGACCCCGCTGCCGCTCACGAAGCCCTGGTTCTCGATGATCAGGCCGTTCATGACGTTCGGATCGACCACCACATCGAAGGTCACGGTGGCCACATTGGTCGCCCCCGGCGTCGCGTCGGCCCGCAGGTATCCGGCCGTGGTATCATCCGGCGCGTTGACCGCAATGGCGGCATGCAGTGGATTGACGCCGGGACTCGCGTCAGGGACCGCCACACCGTTCAGGGTCGTGCTGTTGGGCACATAAGTCGTATTGGCAGGCGTGAAGTCCCGCAGACGGACATTGACGGCGTTTTCAGTGCCGACATTCTTGATGGTCAGGGTGTAACGCAGGGTTTCGCCGGCCATCAGAATGTTGGGGTCCCCCGACATGATGGTCGAGATCTTCAGCACCTCAAAGACCGGCGCCGAGGCAATCAGGGTCTCGGTGGGATTCTCGTCACCGGCCACGTTGGGATCATCGCTATACAGCGGATCAAGGCCGGCGATAACAAGTTCGGCCTGGTTGAGCACCACCGTGCCGCTGGTGATAACCGGTGCGAGCCTGACCTCGAACACCACCTCAACTGTGTCGTTGGGCTCACCTTGAGCGCCGATGCTGAGATTGCCGACATCAACCAGACCGGTGCCGTTGGTGCCGCCCACCGCATTGGTGCCCGAGGTGTCACCATCTGCAGGCACGCTGATCAGATTAAGACTGCCGGCGGCGAAGGTCGGTGTGGCGTTGAGCCGATCAACCTCGTCGACAATGGAAAAGCTCGACAGGCCCACGGGGCCGCTGTTGCTGACCTGGATGGTGTAGCGCAGGGTGTCACCGGGGCTGGCGTTGCTGCCCGGATCCTGTCCGGTGGAAACATTGCGCACGCTCTTCTGAAAAGCCAGGATCGGGGCTTCGGCGGAGATGGTGTGAGCATCCTCGTGGTCAAGAGTCCCCGGCGTGCCGTCGGTCAGTGCGCGGGTATAGGGGCGCGGCGCCGCATCCGCCAGCCCGGGATCGGCGCTGAACCATTGGGTGACACCGGCGACATTAGTCAATGCAGATCCATTGGTGGTGGACGGATCCAGTTGGACATCGTAGCGCACGATCAACCGCTGATTGGGCACCAGGCCGCCAGCCGCCGACAGCAGGCTGATATTCCATTCACAGGTGGGCGCACCGTTGAAGCTGACCTGATAATCGGTGCCTTCTGCCAGCACCCCGGAGGCCGGCGTTACGCCGTCGGCCTCGAAAAATTGGGCAGTCACGTTGCTTGGCCCGGCGCCGCACGTGCCCCCTGTGGCGCCATCGGGCAGACGATCGGTAAGAGCCGGATTCCACGCAATTCCCGAACTCGGGTTGTGTACATTCAAGGTAAAGGAGCCGGGGGTGCCCACCTGCATGGTCGCCGGACCGGTCTTTTCCAGGGTAAGCACATCCGGACCGACGATCGTCATATCGGCAGTCGAGTCCGCCCCTCCGGGAGCAACGGTCCCGGGATCATTGTTGCTTTGGTTGTAAGTATAGTCGGCCGTGTTGTTGAACACGAGGCCGCTGACATTCGTCGCCGTATCGTCAAGTATGACCGTTATATCGACGACGATCTGCTCACCGGCGGGAATGTCGATGCCAATGGCCGGGTCCTCGATCACGAGGTTGCCACCGCTGCCGGTATTGACCGGGACCCACGGCTGCGATCCGGAGACCTTGGTGACGCTGACAACGCTCAGGTCCGCAGCGGAAGCCGTCAAATCGTCTATGATGCGCACATCGTTTAAGGCCGTGGCTTGGGGAGTGGTGGGCACGGTAACGCGGTAGGTGAACGGCTCACCCACCGCAACCGCCAACACCGCCGGATTCTCTTTGGTGAGGGCATCCGGCGTATCGGTGGTGAAGGTCACCGAAGCCACGTTGCTCGGCCCGTAAATCTCGCGCGTACCGCTGACGCCGCCACGAGTGGGCACGCCATCATCGTCAAATGAATAATAGAGCTGAACCTGGGCCTGGTTGGTGAGGGTCAGACCCGCACCCAGGCCGGTATCGGCCTGGATCCGATAAACGATGCGCAGGGTGTCGCCGGCCGGTATGTTGTACTGATCGGCCGTACCCGTATCAAAATCCCAGGTGGCCACCCCGGTGGCCGGTACGTATATCGGGGACAGGTTGGGCAGCATGGGTCCGGAGAGCAGTTGCATACTCACCATGGTGATAGTAGCCGTACCGCTGCGCATACCCACGGGAATGACGTCCTGGAGCACCGTATCGTATGCCGGGGCGGTGCCGTTGTTGGTGATGTCCACCGTGTAGGTGACGATCTCGTCGGCGGCCAGAATCGCGTCTCCGCCGGCGGGCACGGCCGATTTGGCTACCGCAAGACGGGGCTGCAGCACGTTGATGGTCTCATTGTCGGTGATGGCGGTGGCCGGACCGGCGGCGGTGTCATAGCTCATGGCGACTGTGTTGGTAAGGCCAATGGTGTCGACTTGCGGATGGACGAGGTCGAGCACTCTGGCGCGGTAAACGACGATAAACGCATCATTGGCGGCGTTGCCATCGGCTGGATTGGCAAGGGCGCCGATGGTCAGAGTCACGGTGGTGGGCCCGGTGGTTGGGTTTCCCGCCACCACGATGT
Organism: Desulfobacterales bacterium; assembly: GCA_030066155.1. GTDB lineage: Bacteria > Desulfobacterota > Desulfobacteria > Desulfobacterales > JAFDCJ01 > JAFDCJ01. Next base: position 7,393 of record JASJCE010000267.1, read on the forward strand.
CGGCGGACGTGATGTCCCCATGAACAAAAGGCGGCACAGCGCTGTATGGCGCCGTGGTGTCGCCGTTGATGTTGGCGATGCCTTCGAAAATCAACCCCTGTGGCAGGGTATCGATTACAAACACATTGTCGAGGGAGCCTTCCTGCAGGCCCAGGCGCAGTTCGTACTCCACGATATCGCCGATGCGGACCGCATCATCGCCGGCACCATAGGTGTCCAGCAGACGGGTCTTGGTGGTGGTGGTGTCGTCCCCCAGCACCACTGTAGTTGTTTCCGGGCCGATGACGTAATCGTTGTAGGGCGGGGTGGCGGTGCCGTTGCGCTCATAGACGCTGGGGCCGTCGATGCTGGTCCACCGCCCGGTGGCGCTGTTGCTCAGGCTCTGGTCGAGAAGCACAGCGGCATCCAGCTGCACATCATAGGTGATGTTGACCGTCGTGCCTTCCATGATGTCGATATCAGCGTTGCCGTCCGCCGGTGACCATACCAGGGTCTGGGCCACGGTGATGCCGTCGCCGGTGACGACAGGTGCGCCGATGGTGTTGCCGGCCCCATCCACAGTGGGGTTGCCGTAGTACACCAGCCCCAGGCTCAGGCTGTCTTCGATGCGCAGGTCATGGGCGTCGGAAAAATTGTCTCCCGGTCCACCACCAGCCGCGTTGAACGTCAGGGTATAGCGCAGGATATCCCCGGCCTGGGGCGGGTTGCCCGGATTGGTGACATTGGCCACAAACTTGGCCAATCCCAGAGAGGGCTCCACCACGGTAAGCGCTGCCGTGGTATCGGTTAAAGCGACGAGGGCCCCGGTCTCACCGTGAGTATGGTTCACCACCACCGAGTTTTGCAGCGTGTCACCGCCATCGGTCACCGCGTCATTGTTGATGCGGGCAGAATAGACGATGCGAATCAGCGGGTTGACCAGGTTTTGGCTGGTGTCGTTCTCGGTTTGGGTGACCACCGTACCGATATCCCAGACAGCGCTGCCGCTGGTGCCGTCTGCCGGAAACGCGTTCAGGGCCACCTCACCGGGCGGCTGTCCGTTGATGGTGGCGATGCCCTGGAAGGTGTAGGTGATGTCAAGGCTGGCATTGTTTTCCAGCAGGTAGCTGATGCCGCCCGTGTCGAGGCTGTCGGTGGCAATGACGTTGTCGGTGACGCCCTCGGGAAGGGCGATGTCGATTTGGAAAGATTTATGCACGCCGATGGTTGGAATCTCGGCGGGATTGAGATCGGTTTTGGTCAATACCCCGGCCGGTACGGTAACGTCAGCGGCAGCAGTGGCTTCATAGTCGTTGATCGGATCACCGGCATTGGGCAGCGCGCCGATGCGCATGCCGCCGGCACTGCCGTCGGCGCCGATCGATCCGCTGCTGTTCAGGGCGGTGTTCCGCCCCGGCAGAGAGGTCCAATCGGCCTGGATGGTATTGTCCAGCAGCTCTTCCGGCTGCACGCCATTGTCTACCCGCACCTCAAACGTAAAACTGATGCTGTTGCCGGGGTCGATGCCGTTGGGTGGATTCCAGCCGAAGATGGGCTGGTTGGCTCCCAGAGTTGTGGTGTCGATGGTATCAGGAGGATCACCGCCGCCCACATTGCCGGTGAACGTCAGGTTGCGGCCGGTGAGGTCATCCAACACACGCAGGTTGTATGCCGTTGCGGTGCCGTTGTTGGTCGCGGTGACCGTTATGGTAAGCACATCGGCGGCATCGGCATCGGCCGCGGCAAAGGATTTGGTCAAATCGATGAGCGGTTCACGCACCTGGACATCGAGCTGGTCAAAATTCTGGGTCACCGTACTGCCGGTTTCGTCAACATAACGGGCGTACACATTGGTGGCCGGATCCCCATTGGAGAGAATCTGCCCGCCGTTGTTGCCGGCCGTATTTTCCACCCGGGCGATAAACCCGATCTCGAAATCAAAGCGGTTGCCAAGGCCTGCGGTGCCGTTGGTGAGGCGCTGGTTGCCGAAATTCCATTCCACCAGATTGCCGGTGCAAGTGGGCGTAATTGTGCCGCCAGGGTCGAATCCGGCCGCGGCATAGGGTGCCGCATCAAGGTTCACCGCGGGTGCTTCGCTGCAAATAATGCCTGCCGGGAGCTCATCACGGATCACGAAGTTGCGTAGCAGGGCCACCGGCAGCAACGTATTGAGTCGGTAATCGATCTCTTCACCAATTGAAACGCCCTGGGTGCCCGCTCCCCCGGAAATGGGCGTATTGGAAAGGGCGGTGATCCGCTTGGGCCGGGTCTCTATTGGAATGACACGCACATCCGCGCTCGCTGGGGGTGATGTATAGTCGCGTGCATCACCTATATCACCGTAACTGCGGGGCGCTGGTGGATTCGGATCGGATTGGCTGCCGTACGCCCCTTCCAGCGAGTCGTATGTGGCAACGGCCGTATTGGTAAAGGTCTGCAGAGGCGCGGCATCGTCGTCAAAATCGACCCGGTAGTAGAGTTGTACTGAATCACCGGGATTGATGCGCAGCAACGAGCTGCTGTGGGTATAAGAGAAGGTGAGTTCAGCCGGGGTGGCGTTTTTGACGGTATTGTCGCTGATAGCCCCCTCGCCGTCACCATCGGCCCCGTCGGTAGCGCCGTCACCGTCGTTGTTCAGACCGTCACTGCCAAACGGTATCACATAGGCCAGATCGCTGCCGTCAAGGGTGTCGGTGACGGTGACGTCATAGGCCGGGGCGCGGTCCACACCGCGACT
>JASJCE010000268.1 GCA_030066155.1 Desulfobacterales bacterium
ATTGGTTTGTTGGACATGGATGAAACCGGTGTTCATGCTGAAGCCGGGAAACTGCGTGATGCCGGTGCAGATGCTGTGGGCATTAGATGTGACGTGGTTGACTCAGCGCAATGCGCATCTGCGATGAACATGATTCGCGACCGCTTCGGCGGGATCGATGTCCTCGTCAACAATGCCGGTATCACCCAGCGCAGCGCCTTTCTAGACACCCGGTTAAGCGTTTACCGCCGGGTCATGGAGGTCAATTTTTTCGGTTCTTTGAACTGTACCCGGGCCGCCGTCGCCAGTCTGATAGAGCGCAGGGGAAGCATCATCGTGATTGAAAGTCTGGCCGGTGTGACGCCGTTGCTGGGCCGAGCCGGCTACTGCGCCAGCAAACATGCATTGCACGGCTTTTTCACATCACTGCGGCCGGAGCTCAAGGCTGACGGCGTATACATCATGATCGTTTGCCCCGGATTTGTAAAAACGAACCTTCAGACCCATGCCCTGGGCGGTGGCAGTCAGGTGACGAATCATCCCCAGACTATGGTCGGAAAGCCGACTTCAGCTGAACATGTGGCCGACGCTATTTACAGAGGTCTGCTGGATAAGCGCCATTTGCTGGTTTTAACATCGGTCGGCAAATTGGCCTATTGGATCAGCAGGCTGACGCCCGTCTTGTACGAGCGCCTGATGGCCCGGCAGGTTAAGGGAGAATTGAAGATTGATAATTGAAGATTGAATATTCGTGGAATTGCTGTCGGCCGATCATTTTAAATGTGATAACAATACCTCTTCCAGGTGTTCCTCATATCCGCCGTAGAAGTGATCTGCACCATCGATTACTTCGAAATGGGCTTTGGAATTCCAGCGGGCGTAAATTTCCTTTATCATCGCGGGCGGTGCGATTTCATCCCGGGCGCCGGTTACGACCAGCTGCAGGCAGTCGATGGCATGAACCCCCGCGAAATCGATAAATGCCACCGGCGGTGAGACCATTACCATGTTGTTGATCCCCGCAGTGGCGCAATTCAAGTGGCCGTTCACCCAGGCGCCGAATGAATAGCCGGCCAGATCAATCTCTTGCATCCCCAGATCGGCCAGGTATTTGACAGCGGCACCGACATCGGCCTGCTCACCCAACCCGTCCCCGTAGCTGCCCTGGCTGCCGCCGACACCCCTGAAATTAAAGCGCAGCGTGGTTCGTCCCAGTTTTTGATGAGCGTTGCAGATGGCAATGACAACATTGTTGTGCATGTTGCCGCCATAAAGCGGATGCGGATGGGTGATGACCACAGCTTTAGTATCACTGGTTTTTTGAAGTAATCCCTCAATAGATAAATTTTCCGATGAAAAGGTTATTCTTTCTTCCATTTTACATTTTCTTTAGGACATAGTTTTTTGGTAGCGTAACTGTGGTACTGTATGAAGTTCTAGATGAGCGTTGCCTCTGACCTGAAAATCGGCCGGTCCGATCAAAAGAGAAACTGATGAACGTCCAACATCGAACGCTCAACGTCCAACGTCGAATGAATAAATTCTGTCAATTTAGAATGATTGAGCGACCTGTAGGTTCGTAGCCGAAGGCGAAGCCTGAAGAGCGAAGACGGGTCGTCAGTCCTCAGTCACGCTGAAACCTGATCCGCCCTCTGCGGAAAACCTGAAACCTGTCCTTCCCGCTGACACCTGAACACTGAAACCCGAAACCTGAAAATTGATTTGTTTGGGTCATTGGAATTTGATATTTGGGTATTGTTTGCTATTTGATATTTGGTGATTGGAATTTTCTTTATCAAATACTTAACTTTGAGCCAGGTATCCCGTTCGGAATGTTTATCATTTTTGGAAACGCTGACGTCAGCGTACTTCTTTCATGACCTTCACGATGCCCGGTCCAAACTCTTTTTTCTGCCAACGTTTCATTTCTTTGATGGCGTTGAGATCCGACAGACGGCGGGGCCGTTTCTGGGCAATAATGCTGATCAGCGCTTTGGTGCAAATCAGTGCCGGGTCCAGCGCCAGTCTGTCAACCTGTGCATCTCGCCAACGCTTGAGCGCCTTGACCCGTCCGGCAACTACCAGCGGCACTCTCGGTGATTTCTTACGGGGATAGGTCGGCAAATTCTTTTTGTCAATCTGCATTGCCTTTTTTACGGCAGCAATTACGCCGCGACCGTACATATTGATTTGCTTGTGGCTTATCGCTTTACTGGCTTCCAGCTGTTTTAGATTCACCGGTTTTTTTTCCGCCAGGTCGAGCAGGGACCGGCTGCCGAATATCCGGAATAACGGGCGGTCTTTTTTCTCGGCGGTTTTGCGACGATACTGAAGCAGGGCTTCCAGCACAGCTAAACTTCTTGGATCAAGTTTACCGGCGCCCTTGAAATGTAAAAACAGGGGGCCTGAATTGTTGCGGTTGGGGCGAACGTTGCTCAAGTATTCACACTCCTCATGCACCCATTTGAGACGTCCCAATTCGTCAAGCTCGGCCATCAGTTTCCGGGCCAGAGGCAATAGAAATTTAACATCCCCGGCGGCGTAGGAGATCATTTCCTGCGGCAGCGGGCGTCTGGACCAGTCTTTGCGCTGGTACTTCTTATTTAACACAGCCCCGAACTTGGTCTTGACCACCGCTTCCAGACTGGTTTCGGCATAGCCCAGAAACCGGCTTGCCAGCTCGGTGTCAAACAAATTGTTAATGGTAATATCAAAATCCCGAAACAGGGAGCGGACATCATAGTCGGCCCCGTGAAAGATCTTGCAAATGCTGCGTTTCTTGAATACCGGTTTCATGGGCGACAGATCCCCGATCATCAGCGGATCAATGACCACGTTGGTATTTGGGGTTGCCATCTGGATCAAACAGACCTTTTCCCTGAAATGGTACATGGAATCGGCTTCAAGATCGACACCAATGACGTTTTCTTTTTGCAGTCGCCGGGCCAGGTTTTTGAGCGCGTCGACTGTATCGATGGTGCTAAAATGGTCATCGGTTTCGTTCATTTTTTTACTTGACCCCTGCGATTGTTTTTCCTATCTTCGTTTGCCTGATGGCTTAAACGATAGTAAAATGATCAAATACAAAATGTTATTAACACTACTATAACACATTGGACCGAATATGATAAACATAAGACTTCCTGACGGCAATACGAGGACCTTCGATGGACCGGTCAGCGGGTTGGATGTCGCTCAAAGCATTTCTGAAGGGTTTGCCCGCAACTGCGTGGCCATGGAGGTCGATGCCAAACTGGTGGACCTCGATTTTACCATCGACCATGACGCTGACATTCGCCTGATAACTGCCAAGGATCAAGAAGGCCTGGAGATTTTGCGCCACAGCGCCGCCCATGTAATGGCCCAGGCCATTTTGAGAATTTTCAAAGACGCCAAGCTGACTATCGGCCCGGCAGTCGAAGACGGGTTTTACTACGACATCGATATGGATCCGGTTTCCGAGGACGACTTTCCCAAAATCGAGGCCGAAATCAAGAAAATTATCAAAGCGAAGCTACCCGTAAAGCGCCGTGAAATCACAAAGGCTGAAGCTTTAGACTTTTACAAGGACGAGCCCTACAAGCTTGAAATGATATCCGAACTGGAAGACGGCTCCATCTCTTTTTACGAGCAGGGCGAATTTACGGATTTGTGTCGCGGGCCCCATGTCCCTCATACCGGATTTGTCAAAAACATCAAGCTGATCAAGGTTTCGGGGGCCTACTGGCGGGCCGATCCCTCCAAGCCCCAGCTTCAGCGGATATACGGCACCGCTTTTTTTGATAAAAAGGAACTTCAGGCCCATTTGAAATTTCTCGAAGAGGCCAAAAAAAGAAATCACCGCAAAATCGGTCAGGCGCTGGATCTGTTCAGTTTTCACGAAGAGGCCCCGGGAATGGCCTTTTTCCATCCAAAAGGCATGGAGATCTGGAACGTGCTGCTGGACTACTGGCGAAAGGAGCACCGGGCCGCCGGATATGTGGAAAGCAAAACGCCAATCATGTTGAACCGCGCCCTGTGGGAGCGTTCGGGCCACTGGGAAAACTATCGGGAAAACATGTACACGTCGTCGATTGACGAGATGGACTATGCCATCAAGCCGATGAACTGTCCCGGCGGTATGCTGATTTATAAGACCAGGCCTCACTCTTATCGGGACCTGCCGTTGAGAATTGCCGAAGTCGGACTGGTTCACCGGCACGAGCTGAGCGGTGTGCTGTCGGGTTTGTTCCGTGTCAGATCGTTTCACCAGGATGATGCCCATTTGTATATGACGCCGGCGCAGATCGAAGAAGAGATTCTGGCGATATTGAACCTGGCCGAGCGAATGTACGGTGCCTTCGGCCTGGGATTTCATCTGGAGCTGTCCACCCGACCGGAAAAGTCAATCGGAACCGACGAGCAGTGGGAAACTGCAACTAGCGGTCTGGAATCGGCCCTGGTTTCCTACGGCAAAGAATACGTGTTAAACGAGGGAGACGGCGCTTTTTACGGACCCAAAATCGATCTTCATATCAATGACGCCCTAAATCGGACCTGGCAATGCGGCACCATTCAACTGGATATGTCGCAGCCTGAAAATTTTGATCTGTACTACATCGACAAGGACAATGAAAAGCATCGGCCGATCATGATCCACCGCACCGTATTCGGCTCCATCGAGCGGTTCCTGGGCATATTGATCGAGCATTTTGCAGGCAAGTTTCCCCTGTGGCTGGCACCGGTTCAAGCCATCATTTTACCGATCAACGATGACCTGGTGCCCTATTCACGGGCGATCAGCGATATGCTGACCGAGGCCGGAATCCGCACCGCCGTTGACAGTCGCACCGAGAGCCTGAATAAGAAAGTGCGTGAAGCCCAGCTGCAGTACGTCCCACTCATCCTGACCATTGGCGGCAAAGAAAAAGCAGCCGAAACCTTATCCGTCAGAACACTGGACGGCAGCGTGAAATTCGGCATCACGCACCATCAATTTCTGGATACGATAATGCCGCACATTCAAAATCGGGAACTGTCACTTAATATTTTTAATGGGTAAGATGGTTGGGATGGTTTAGAGGGTTAAGATCGTTGGGGGTGTCGTAATCTTCGTATTTAAAATAGCGACGCCGTCATTGGCGTGAAATTGACAGTATAACTACGGAAGAACTGAGTGGTTTAGCGGATTGAGAGGAATTAAGTGGCCAATAACGCGGGAGTGACGACGAGTAAAATTGAGTTTTGTGACCTGTTTTGCCGGCATGCAGATTTTGCCAGGGTAGACGCGCTTGACGGCAGTTGCCGAACGTTCCAATCGCTGTGGTGCAAAAAGTTGAAAAAGCATGTCACCAAGAATTCACCCTGTGAAGCGACCTTCGGAAAGCGAAGGCCAACAACAGGGTTTTAGGGCGTTTGTTGAGTTTATTGGGTTCGTTGAGCCGAGAGATGAAAGGATAAAGGCAGGAAGATAAAGGTGAAAAAATAAAGGAACGAGGATAAAGGCGAAAGGATAAAGGTAAAAGGTAATAAATATTTAGTTGATGCGGGAGGGCTGGTAATCCTGGAGTCGAGGAAGCCAAAAAGCTAAAAGGGATTGAGCGAAGCGAACCGGTTTAAACTAATAACAAATAACTAATAACCAATATCCATTAGCTGTGGGTATCTTCTGACCCTCTGACCTTCTTTCGTTCAACATCTGTCATCTGACATCCGGCTAAACATATGCTAAGCAAAATTCGAATTTTCACCATTTACTGGCTGCCGTTGATTGGTTATTGTGTGTTTATTTACATGCAATCCAGTTATCCGTCGCCGGAGGGGCTGCCTTCTTTTGAATTCAGCGACAAGCTGCTCCATTTTGGCGCCTATGCCGTCATGGGCATCCTGTTTTACAGGGCGTATCAGACATTGGCGGTCCGACGCAATATCCCTTTGCTGATGCTAATCAGTATGATATCTGCTGCTTTATATGGAATCAGCGATGAAATTCATCAATCTTTTGTTCCCCATCGCAACGGCAGCATATCGGATGTCATTGCCGATGTATTCGGAGCGATTTGCGGTGTCTACATCTACAACCGGTGGATTATGGCAAGAGGTGGTGCAGCGAATCGCGATCATCGTGCGGGGTTTGGCAGTCGGGAGACTGGCGACTGACGGAAATAAATCGACTAGAGGATAGAAACATGCGTAAAGTTGGAATTATCGGATGGCGGGGCATGGTCGGCTCGGTACTGCTGGGGCGAATGCTTGAGGAAAACGATTTTCAAGGTTTTGAACCGGTATTCTTTACCACTTCTCAAATCGGACAGGACGGTCCGGATGTCGGCTCCGACATCAAACCGCTTGAGGATGCGATGGATATCAACCGCTTGGCGGAAATGGAGGTTATTGTTTCCTGCCAGGGCGGCGGCTATACCAGTTCGGTTTATGAGAGGTTAAGGCAACAATGGAATGGTTATTGGATTGATGCCGCCTCAACCCTCAGGATGAAGAATGACGCGGTTATCGTTCTTGACCCGGTCAACCGGTCTGTCATCGATAACGCCCTGTCGGATGGAATAAAGGACTTTATCGGCGGTAATTGCACGGTATCGCTCATGTTGATGGCGTTGGGCGGTTTGTTCGAAAAGGGGCTGGTTGAATGGATTAGCTCCATGACCTACCAGGCTGCCAGCGGTGCGGGTGCGAACAACATGCGTGAGCTCATTGCCCAGATGGGAGAAATCGGGTCGGAGGTGTCGGACCTGCTGGGCGATCCGTCATCCGCCATCATTGAAATTGATAAAAAGGTCACCGACAAGCTGAATAACGGTTCCCTGACCATGGACAACTGGGGTGTGCCCCTGGCTGGCAGTCTGATCCCCTGGATTGACGCACCGGTCGAGGGCGGGCAGTCCAAAGAGGAATGGAAAGGGATTGCAGAAACCAACAAAATACTGGGGTACCGCGGGGACAAGATTATCCCCGTCGACGGACTCTGTGTCAGGATCGGCACCATGCGCTGCCATTCCCAGGCATTTACCATCAAGCTGGCGGCGGATGTCAGTATCGACGAGATTGAACGCATTATCGCGGCCCACAATGAATGGGTCAAAATTATACCCAATGACCGGCAGGTTTCCACCGAGGAACTGACTCCGGTGAAGGTTTCGGGAACGCTCGCCATCCCCGTGGGTCGAATCCACAAGCTGAATATAGGACCGCAGTACCTGACGGCTTTTACGGTCGGCGATCAGCTCCTCTGGGGCGCGGCAGAGCCCCTGCGCCGGATGCTAAAAATAGCGCTGAATTATATGGAATGACAAATGACAGATGACCCGTCTTCGCTCTTCAAGCTTCGCTTTCAGCTACGACCCGACACGTCCAGCTTCCGACTCCGCTCTTCAGGTTTCGCTTTCAGCTACGACCCGACCCGTCGAGCTATGACGGGACAAGACGCCGCGGCAAGCAGAAGTCAGAAGTCAGATGACAGACGACAGATGTCAGATGGCAGAAAACAGAGGGCAGATGACAGACGACAGATGACAGACTATAACCGAAAGAAGGTGGATAAAGTTGACTGGATGATTTGTTGAATGGTTGATTAGGTTGGAAGGAATCTATCGATTTGATCCGAGAAATTTACAAAACTCAAAAGCTGGGAGGCCGGAATGCTGTGGTGCTCGAGCCTGAACGAGCAACAGGTTCAAGTCCCTCTCTAAAAACACGATTGGCTTTACAGCAATTATTGAGAGGTGTAAAACATCAATACCTTCATATTGTAGCTTTCAAGCCTTCCGGCCTCCAGGCCTTATAGCCCCCTGCTCCCTGAACCTTTGCCCTTTTTCCTTTCTCCTCTATCCAGCATCCAGCATCCAGCATCGAGCATCCAGCATCGAGTATCCCGTATCCAGCATCCCGTATCCAGTATCGAGCATCCCGTATCCAGTATCCAGCATCCAGCATCCAGCATCCAGCATCCAGCATATATTGTCCCGCAACCTGCAACCCCAACTCCCAACCCCCAACCCCCAACCCGCCTTTCAATCCAAAATCGCCTGATCCACATTGACAAAACGAAGAATTTCAGGTAAACAACTATCTTCCCCAAATTGCCGAACTAGGAGGACATTTTGCTATGACCGAGCAAAATATGATGTTGATCAACGGGAACGAATTTACATTTGAATCTGGCGAAACCATCCTGGAGGTCGCTCAACGCAATAGCATTGATATCCCCACCCTCTGCCATTTAAAGGGGGCAACCCCGACCGGCGCCTGCCGGATTTGCGTTGTCGAGGTGGAGGGCGCCCGCAGCCTGGTCGCCTCCTGTGCAGCCCCTGCAGCGAGCAACATGGTTGTCAGGACCGAATCCGCTAAAGTCATTGCTTCCCGGCGCATGGTCATTCAACTGCTGCTGTCATCGGGTAATCACAACTGTGCGGTCAGCGGGGCGGCCGGAAACAACTGGACCGAATTTCAGCTCAAATCGTTACAAACTGAAAATACGGCCGAACTTTGTCCCGTTTGGGGGGACTGCAAGCTGCAGGATCTGGCGTTTCGGTATCAGGTGAACGGCGAACGATTCATTCCAACCGAAACGCCCCACGAGATGGAGACGGTCAATCCGTTTATCGTGCGGGATTTCTCACGCTGCATTCAGTGCGGTCGCTGCGTTCAGGCCTGCAATGAAGTGCAGGTCAACCAAGCCATTCACTACGGCTATCGCGGTGCCGCGACCAAGATCATTGCCGCCTGTGACCGGGCCTACAAGGATTCGGACTGCGTCTTCTGTGGAGAGTGCGTCCAGGCCTGCCCTGTGGGCGCCTTGGTCGAGAAGGATGCCCGCTACCGGGTGCGGCCCTGGGAAACCAAGAAAGTTCGGACAACCTGCAGCTACTGCGGGGTCGGGTGTCAGATATACCTGCACGTGAAAGATGGAAAAGTCGTGAAGGTAACCGGTGTCGAAGAGTTTGGCCCGAATTACGGCAGTCTCTGCGTCAAGGGCCGGTTCGGCTTTGATTTTATCAATTCTCCGGAACGTCTGACGACGCCCCTGATAAGGGAGAACGGTCAGCATCGGGAAGCATCCTGGGATGAGGCGCTCGATCTTGTCGCCAAAAAGTTCAGCAGCATAAAATCAGAATACGGATCCGACGCTCTTGCCGTACTGACGTCTGCCAGAATATCGAACGAGGAAAACTACATTGCCCAGAAATTCGCCCGGGCGGTTCTTAAAACCAACAGCGTCGATCACTGTGCGCGTCTCTGACATTCATCAACTGTGGCCGGTCTGGCCGCAGCGTTCGGCAGTGGCGCCATGACCAATTCCATCGGTTGCATTGAAAAGGCGCAAGTTATTCTGATAACCGGTTCCAATACCTCCGAAAATCATCCGGTATTGTCCAGCTTCGTCAAGCGGGCGGTCCTTCAGAACGGGGCCAAACTGATTGTTGTCGATCCGCGACGAATTACAATTACCCGCTATGCGGATAGATGGCTGCGGCAGAATCTGGGCACCGACGTGGCCTGGATCAACGGCATGATGCATGTCATTATCAAAGAGGACTTGCACGATCAGGCGTACATCGACAATCGCACCGAAGGCTTTGAAGACGTCAAAAAGACCGTTGAAAAATACACGCCCGAGCACGTGGAGGAAATCACGGGAATTCCAGCCCAGGATCTAATCGATGCCGCCCGCCTTTACGCCGGTGCCGAGCGCGGCAGTATTCTCTATTGTATGGGCATCACACAGCAGACATCCGGAACCGATAACGTCAAATCTCTGGCCAACCTGGCCATGCTGTGCGGTAATCTCGGAATCGAAGGCGGCGGTGTGAACCCCTTGCGGGGACAGAACAATGTCCAGGGGGCCTGTGATATGGGCGGCCTGCCAGATGTCTATTCCGGTTATCAGAAGGTGATCGAACCCGCTGCGCGGGCGAAAATGGCCGAAGCCTGGGGCGTTGATGACCTGTCGGATCAACCCGGAATGAAGGTGACCGCGATGATTCCGGCGGCCCATGACGGCAAACTGAAAGCCTTCTATATAATCGGAGAAAATCCCATGGTATCGGATCCCGATTTGAACCATTGTGAAGCAAGTCTGAAAAACCTTGATTTCCTGGTCGTCCAGGACATTTTCATGAACGAGACGGCTAAATTGGCAGATGTCGTGCTCCCCGCGGCCTCTTTTGCGGAGAAAGAAGGGACGTTTTCCAACACCGACCGGCGAGTTCATCGGATTCGCAAGGCGGTCGAGCCCCCCGGGCAGGCCTGGGACGACTGGAAAATTACCTGTGAGATTGCGACGCGGATGGGATTCC
>JASJCE010000269.1 GCA_030066155.1 Desulfobacterales bacterium
CTGCACGCATACCCCATTCTAAATCACCAATGCCTTTCCGGTGCAGTGGGGGACATATTTTGGTCAAATTCGCTTTCGGTCGACTGGCGGCGACGGGTTTGGATTTCAAGGTCAATTGATCCAACAGGGTTCCATCTTGTAAATGACCTCGACGGTCTGTTTTGGAGGTAGAGGCGGATTGGTGGGATTTATTGGATGTTTTCGGATCTTCCCTGTTGGTTTCAATCCGGATGACCTTGCTTTGCGGAATACTGGCATTTATATCATTCAGAACAAAAAAAATCTGATCATCTTCCTGCCAGGCCTTTTCAACCTTCAGCTGGTTGCCGTTTTTTAAAATGATGAGATCGGCCAGAACGGTGGAAGGCATCCAGATAAGGATGAGGAGGATGGCTATGTGCATGTGAGCTCTGATATTCATCGTCTATACTCCAGTCAGACAATTTTTCAGGGCGGAGTAATTAGAATTACTTCATGGAAACGATAATTTCCACCCGTCGATTTTTTTGGCGTCCTGCTGCGGTGTCATTGGATTCAAGCGGGCGGTACTCCCCGAATCCCATGGTCGATATCCGCTTGGGATCAATCGAGGTTGTCTTCAGAAGATATTCTGCGACCGAACCGGCACGCGCCATCGACAGTCCAAGATTAGACCCGTACTTGCCGCCAATCAACGGGACAATGTCCGTGTGACCGGCAAAGATCAATTCTCCCCTGGTTTTACTTAAAACGATTCCAATTTTATCCAGGAGCGGCACAAACTTTTTGCGCAGTGTTGCACTGCCGGTATCAAATGTCGCTTCCCCCATCATGCGGATGGTTACCTCTTCTTCATCGACTTCGAGCTCGACGGAGTCTTTGAATTCCCGGAACTTATCTTCCAACTCTTTTAGAATCGGCTCAACGACATCCTGCACTTTTACCAAAACAATGGCCTGATCAAACTCTTTGGAGATCATTTTTTGGCCCTTGGGGGATTCGAAAACCGGTTTTTTGCGCTGAATTCCGAAGGCATTTCTCATCGAACCCGAAACGATCCGGTATTTATTGCGATCCATCTCCGAGAAAGACAACAGGAGCACGAAAAAGCACATCAGCAAGCTCATCAGGTCGCCGAAGGTGACAACCCATAACGGCGCCCCTTCTTCTTTTTCTTCAAGGATGCCCTGATCATCATCGCTCACTGTTGGGCGCCTCCGCTTTTGGATTTGGGAACCAGCTTCAAGCGATCTTTTGGTGAAAGGTGAATTTTTAGCGTTTCGGTGAAGACCATGCCGGACAGTCCGCGTGCAATGCCAAGGGCCGCATCCAAAATCAAATTTTTGTTCTCCAACTCCTGTTGGCTTCTCAAGGCCAATTTATCAGCCAGGGGCAAGCACACCAGATTGGCAATTAAGGCCCCGTACAGGGTGGTTAACAAGGCAACTGCCATGGCCGGACCGATATCCTGCGGATTTGCCATGTTTGCCAGCATTTGGACCAGTCCGATCAGGGTGCCGATCATTCCAAACGCCGGAGCCGACCCGCCCATGCCCTTGAACACTTTTTGTCCGGTCAGGTGGCGCTGAATTGTCAAATTGATATCCTTTTTCAGCAACTCTTTGATCTGCTCTTCATCAAAGCCGTCGGCTAGGAACTGAAAAGCTTTGGCGGCAAATTCGTCATCCGGTTTTTCGTTCTCGAGAGCCATCAAGCCTCTTTCTTTAGCGACTTTAGCGATGGCAACCATTTTGCCCATGATTTCGTCCGGCGGTTCGATTTTAACCATGAACGCCTTCATGGCAACTCTGAACGAATTGATGACGTCAGCCAGAGAGAATTTAATAAAGCAGGTGGCGATGGTGCCTCCGACCACGATAAGCAATCCCGGAACATTGATGAAGATCAATATGTCGCCGCCCGTAAAGATCGCAAGCACTACCAAAACCGCACCGCCAATAAGTCCTATGATCGTTGCAATATCCATATTAAATTAAACGTACCGGTCCTTTGGTTTTGAGCGAAATTCGATATCTGAAAATATAGATGTCGATCTAATTAAATTGATTAATTCTGTATCAGGGGAGGCGTTACGGTTTTTCGGCTCCATCCGGCTGCTGCTCCGCACTTAAATTTGTTAATCTGTTGATCGGCCATTCAGGCAAAAACTTAAGCAAAAACCGTATCGGGAGGATGGTTGAAGCTGAGCCCAAGCATACCGCTTTTTCTGCGCGCAGTCCGCCGGATATAGGAACAACTATAACGAATTATTGTATATTTCAAAGCCTATTTTGGGCATCTAGCGGGTTTCTTAATTGACATCCAAGGCCGTTTCCACCTATTATATAATCAATAAATGAATTTTCTTTTGGCCAAGGCTTCGTGCGGATACTTCAGGCTCCTTAGCCAGGGGTCGGAAGGCGGCACTTTATCCGGTACCCAAATCGACCTGTAAACCAATGAAAAATGTATTTTACACAGCGGTATTGATCCTAATTTTTACGGTGCCACCGGCAATCGCAGCGAACCGGCCGACGGCCGAGGAGCTGTTAAAGGAAAACCTGACGGCGGTTTTCGTGATTCTGAACAAACAAAGCCTGAGCCCGGATGCCAAGAAAAACGAGATAGAACGCATCGTCAATCCACTGTTTGATTTTTCGTTGATGGCAAAGCTAACTTTGGGAAGAAAATTTTGGCCGGGTCTGTCAGCGGATCAAAGAGAGCGATTCACAGAGCTGTTTATTGAACGGTTGAGAAACTCGTATCTGGATCGGCTTACGCTCTACACCGACGAAAAAGTCCAGTATGAACCGGCTGTCGCGGTTAAGAAGAAAGTTCAAATTCCAACGTATCTGGTATCCAAAGATGACAAGATTTCAATTTTATACAAATTTTACGACTCGAGCTCCGGATGGAGGATATATGACCTGGAAGTCCAGGGCGTCAGCATCATTCGAAGTTACCGGTCTCAGTTTCACGAGATTTTGCGATCCGGGTCCTTTGATGATCTACTGGCAAAACTGGAGAAGTCCCCTGAAGATCAGCAATAGGTTGAATATACAGAGATGAACATTTGACTGAATTTCCACCTGAAACCAATCTTCGAAAATTGGCCGAACTGCTGCAATCATTTCAATACTCGCGGATTCAACCCTTTTAAACAACGAATATGAGCTCACTGCCTCCGCTGCTGATACGTGTCTACGACAAATACCTTCTCGAGTGGCCACGCCTCCTGTTGATCGGTCTTTTGATCGGGATTGTCTTTCTCGCCTATCAATCAAAATACTTCAAATTAGATGCATCGCCACAGACACTCATTCTCGAGACCGATCAGGATTTAAAGTACTCTCAACTGATTCAAACCCGCTACGGGGGCCATGAGTACTTGCTGATAACTTACACCCCCACGGGTGATCTGTTTACGGATCATGAACTCAAACGATTAAGCCGGCTGCGCGATGATTTGAAGAATCTGGAAAATGTCGCTTCAGTAGCCTCCATACTGGATGCGCCTTTGCTGGAAAGCCCTCCGTTGCCGGTCAGAGAACTGGGAACCCGTATCCAAACCCTTGAATCGCCCGATGTGGATCGAGTACTGGCCCGGCGTGAATTTGCCGAAAGCCCGCTCTATCGGGATTTGTTGATCAGTCCGGATCTCAAAACGACTGCCCTGCAAATAACATTTCATCCGAATAAGGAGCTGCGGGATCTCGAGACACGGCGTGAACAACTGCGCCAAAAACAGATACATGGACGGCTTTCGGCAGCAGAAGAGCGAGAACTGGGCGATATCGGTGAAATGCTTCAGCGGCTCGAGGATCAGATCAAGCAAGCACGCCATGGGGATATTGCCGCTATCCGGGAAATTATGGAGCGCTACCAGGGAAAGGCAGAGCTCTTCCTGGGTGGAATCAGCATGATCACCGATGATCTGATCGGCTTTATTAAAAATGATCTGAAGATATTCGGTATCGGGGTGCTGTTTTTTCTGATCGTTGCCCTGGGCGTAATTTTCAGGAGCAAACGCTGGGTGCTTTTACCAATTCTATGCTGTGCCGGATCGGCAATCGCCATGATGGGGCTGCTGGGGATGTTTGGCTGGCGCGTTACGGTGATATCATCCAACTTTATCTCACTGCAACTGATTATCACCATGGCCATTACGATCCATTTGATTGTTAGATACCGCTACCTTGCATTGCATAATCCTGAAGCCGGTCAGCGACGGTTGATACTCGATACCGTTCGGCAGATGATGACGCCCTGCTGGTTTGCGGCCCTGACGACAATTGCCGGCTTCGGCTCGCTTCTTTTTTGCGATATCCTGCCGGTTAAGACGTTTGGCTGGATGATGATTGCCGGCATCCTGACATCTTTGGCCCTGACCTTTCTGGTCTTCCCGGCCTGGCTGATCCTGATGGAGAAAAAAATTGCCCCTGATACCCGAAAGTCCCGATTTCAACTGACCAACCTGCTGGCTCGACTCACCGAGCACCATGGCAAACTTATTCTGACCATCGGCGGCTTAATGGCTGTCGTCAGCATGATCGGCATTTTCAGATTGAGTGTTGAAAATTGTTTTATCGATTACTTTAAAGACAGCACTGAAATTCATCAGGGCATGAAAATCATCGACCAGAAGCTGGGCGGCACCACGCCATTGGATGTCATTGTTGACCTTGAAGAGCCGGCCGGCAATGATTCACCGGTTTTTGCAGGATCAACCGATGAAGAATTTGCAGATTTTGATGAATTCGAAGAAGAGGGGGAAAATGGCAAATATTGGTTTACGGTAGAAAAGATGGCGATGGTCTCCAGAGTTCACGACTATCTGGATGGCCTGCCGGAAACCGGGAAAGTGTTGTCCCTGGCAACAGTGCTAAAAATTGCAAAGAATTTGAACAACGGCAGCCCGCTGGACAACTTTGAACTGGCCCTGCTTTACAACGAACTGCCCCAGAAATTCAGAGATATCGTCTTGACCCCGTTTGTGTCGGTGGAGCACAATCAGCTTCGTTTTTCCATCAGAATCCGAGACTCGGAGAAATCATTGCAGCGCAATCTGCTGCTGAAAAAAATCCGCCGGGAAATGGTCGACAAAGTCAATTTAAAACCGGATCAGGTTCATCTGACCGGGTTGCTGGTGTTGTATAACAATATGCTGCAAAGCCTTTTTGAATCTCAGATTCTGACTCTGGGTATTGTCGTTCTGCTGCTGACGGGAATGTTTTTGCTGCTTTTCAGATCCTTTCCAATCGCGTTGATCGCGTTGCTGCCCAATTTGCTGGCTGTCGGAACTGTTCTGGGGTTTATGGGATGGCTGAGCATCCCCCTGGACATGATGACCATCACGATCGCGGCGATCAGCATGGGAATAGCCGTCGATAATACAATTCACTATATATACCGGTTTAAAAAGGTGTTCGAGATCAATCGCTCCTATATCGAAACCGTCCACCTATGCCATGGCAGCATTGGAAGAGCGATGTACTACACCTCCATTACAATCATTATCGGATTCTCCATTCTGGTGCTGTCCAATTTTCTGCCTAGTATTTATTTCGGGTTGCTGACCGGATTGGCCATGTTCATCGCTTTAATCGCTTCCCTGACCCTGCTGCCCCAGCTTTTGATCCAATTCCGACCTTTCGGTCCGGAATTGGGAAGTACTTGATTTTAGATTTCGGATTTCGGATTTCGGATTTTGGAATTCGGATTTTGGAATTTTCGGAAGGATAAACTCCGAACACTACCTCAGTCCTCAAACCTCTAACCTCCGCCATCTGTACTCTGCCCTCTGATTTCTGTCCTCTGACTTCTGTCTTCTGTCCTCTGCCTTCTGACTTCTGCCCTCTGACATCTGCCTGCCGCGGCGAAGCCGATAGGCGAAGACGGGTCACCTGTCTCTTTCCAGCAGTCGATTGATCAAGATGATGGCCTGGTCGGCGTCGATATGGAAATGGTTGTAAACCACCGTTCCATCCCGGTCGATGATAACCTTCCACGGAGTACCGCCGGAGCGGTAATTTCTCATGATAGGGGGAACTTCATGTGTCTCTTTGTCTCCCGGGGCATGAGCCATTGGAATATAAACTTCGTATTTTAACTGGTTCTTGCGCAATTTGTCTTTGGAATTAAAGCCATATCCTTCAAATACGGTTTGCACGGCTACAAATGTAACAAATTTATTGCCATTAAACACCTCGGTCAGTTTTTTCAAGGTTGGGAACCCCACCCGCTGGCACCCCGGTCACCAGTCCTGAAAGAAATAGAGGTAGATTACGCTGCCCCTGAAATCAGCCAGTTGAATCGGATCGATCGGTTTGCCGTTGCCGCCGATCCATTCCGTCAGGTTCAACTCCGGCGCCGGCTGTCCCTGGATGCCGTACCGAGCAGCTGCCGACGCTGAGTCGAGTCCGGAGACCAGGGCGAAGTTAAATAGCAAACTTATTCCTATCAGAGCTACAAATACCAATGGTCCAGATTTTATCAATATGTATTTCATCGCAGCATACCTTTCTATCCAACATTGTCGTTGATGGCTTACATTAATCCTGTCAAAACTGCTTTTTAAAAGCGATAAATATTTCAACCTAATGAATGTCTGACGAAACCAGTATTGTTTTCATTACAAGTATTGCAGCGTAATCTATTCGAAAACGATAACCCCTCAAGGTCAGTTTAAAGAATACGGACTGTGTCGTTAATTATAGCCGTGGAGTTTTTGATGCATGGCTTGAATTGGAAAAAAATTGAATATTGGACGTTCATTAGTTTCGTTTATTGATAAGACCGGCTGTTTTTTAGCCGGAGGCGGCGCTCGTTTGAGGATTCATTGTTCTTGTTATCCCTCTCTATATCACTTAATTGCAGTTTTTCCGGGTTTTTAAGTCTACATCCCATTTTTCTTTACAAAATTTTCGTATTAATATACTTCTCTTATCTGTCTTCCGTCCTCCGACGTCTGATACTCGATATCGGCATTTTTTGGTGGAACAATTTTGCCTAATAACCATTAACGAATAACAAATAACTGTATTTTTTTTGTCTGTCTTCTGTCATCTGTCTTCTGACATCTGAAACCCGACATCTGAAACCCGACATCTGTCGTCTGTCATCTGCCACAAGGAGCACTATCAATGCACTATTTGCCCGAGCACGATCCGGAGGTTGCCGAGATCGTTCGGCTTGAAGAATCAAGAATTGAAGACACCCTGGACCTTATCGCCGCAGAAAACCACGCACCCAGATCAGTTTTTGAAGCTCAGGGATCCATTTTCAGCACCAAGGCGGCGGAGGGGTATCCGGGCCGCCGATTTCATGCCGGCTGCCGCAACGCTGATGCTCTGGAGGAATTGGCTAACGAGAGGGCCAGGCACCTGTTTGGAGCAGATTACGCCAATCTGCAACCCCATAGTGGTGTTTCTGCCAATCTTGCGGTCTATTTTGCCGTATTGGATGTGGGCAGCCGCATTATATCCATGAAATTGTCTCACGGGGGGCACCTTTCCCATGGAGACGCCTCCTCGATCACCAGTAAATGTTTCGATTTCAGGCACTACGGTGTAGATCTCGAAACCGAGCGCATCGATTATGGCGAAGTCAGTGCACTCGCAGATGACTTCAAGCCCCATATGATTGTGGCCGGTGCCAGTTCGTATCCGCGACTGATCGATTATGAAAGAATGGCCGGAATTGCACAGAACGTCTCTGCCTACCTTCTGGTGGATATGGCCCATATTGCCGGGCTGGTTGCGGCAGGGGAGATTCCCAGCCCGGTTCCGCATGCTGATTTTGTGACCTTCACAACTTACAAAACGCTCCAGGGGGGACGGGGCGGCGTCATTTTATGCCGACAGGAGCATTGCCAAAAAATTCGGCGTACGATATTTCCGGGTGCTCAGGGCACGCCGTCGCTGAATATGTTGGCCGCCAAGGCGGTTTGCTTCAAACTGGCAATGAAACCTGAATTCAGGGCACTGCAAAAAAAAACAATGGAAAATGCCGCTGCTTTTGCGGACGCATTTGTTGAGAAAGGCTATCGTGTCGTTACCGGCGGGACTGAAAACCATTTAGTCATGGTCGACTTGAGGTCAAAAGATCTGACCGGAGATATTGCGGAAGAAGCACTGGAGTCGGTGGGTATCATCGTCAATCGCAATGTTATACCGGGGGACCCCCAAAAACCGGAAGTCACCAGCGGCATACGGGTCGGCAGTCCGGCTATCTCGTCAAGAGGCATGGGCCAAAAAGAGGTTGGTCAAATAGTTGAATTGATGGATCAGGCTATTGTCAATCACCGGAACCCTGACGCCCTCGAGCAAGTATCAGCGGGAGTTGTCGATCTATGCCGGAGTTTTCCGGTTTATATAAGTCAAGGTTGAGAGGTTCAGAGTTCTCCGTTCCAGGTTATAACTAATAACCTTGACCTAAAAATAGCAAGCTGTCATATGACCAAATTCATAGAATTAAGCCATATCATCGAAGACGGCATGATTACCTATTCCGATCTTCCGGGACCCGCCATCAGTGACCATTTAAGCCGGGATGCGTCGCGAGAGCATTATTCTCCGGGGACCACATTTCAAATCGGAAAAATAGAGATGGTTGCCAACACCGGCACCTACATCGACGCACCGTTTCATCGGTATCAGAATGGCCGGGATCTGTCAGAGTTGACATTATCCTCTCTGGCAAACCTTGAAGGAGTGACCGTCTCTGCCGATTCGGGAAATCGGGCAATCGGTCCGGCAGTTTTCGAAGGGCAAAATGTAAAAGACAAGGCTGTACTGATCCACACGGGTTGGGATATACACTGGGGGACTGATTTATATTTTTCCGAACACCCGTATTTAACCAGAGCGTCATCGGAGTACCTTAAAGCAGCCGGTGCAGCCCTTGTCGGGATCGACTCGCTCAATATTGATGACAACGCTGACGGAACCCGGCCGGCTCACACGATACTGCTTGGCTCAGATATTCCCATCGTCGAACACATGTGCAACCTGGGTGCCTTGCCGAAATCCGGATTTAAATTTTACGCTATTCCGGCGCCGGTTAAAGGGATGGGATCTTTCCCGGTACGGGCCTTCGCGATCATTGAATCAACCATTCTCACGCCAAGACCCGAAGGCCCAAAGGAAAAGGGGTGTTGAAGGAAAATAATATCGTCACTTAGATTGTTGATGCTGCCTTTCAGGCTCATATGAAACTTGGACCCGGTCTTTTGGAGTGCCATGGAAAAAGAACACGTATACGAACAGACATACCAGGATTATCTGTCTCGGATTGCGGAGATTGACTTAACGTTCACCGCGGACAAACTTGGCTTGCAGATGAGCAGCGATGAAGTGCTGATCTCGCTGTTCAATAGATCCTACAGGCTTTCCAAAGATGAAATAAAAGATGCCGACGGCCATCAGCCTCATCTGGCGGTCAGCGTTATTCTGTGTAAATATCTGCTGATGTGCCCCCTGATCATACCGCTGGGGGGCAACTGGCGCTCCTTTAAAGATTTCAAAGATGCTGCGCCGCTGGTCCAGGCATTTTCCAACACGGTTACCATACCGATCGCTGACTCGTTTACCAGCAGGTTGGCAGAGCTTGAGCGGGCTTGCACCCATATCGGCGGCTATTCACCGGCCGAGGAATTCCCATACGACCTATCCATGCAATTCGATGCCCTTTCGAATGTTCCGCTGCTGCTGCTGTTCAACGACAAAGACGATGAGTTTCCAGCCCAGTGTGCGGTGCTGTTTGAAAAGCGGGTCGAAAAATTACTGGATATGGAATGCCTGGCGATGGTCGGAATGTTGTTCAGCGATTATCTGAGAAACGCGATCAAAAAATGATTTCGTACTTCTGAAATCCCCATTGCCAAATATTATTCAACCGAGAACCAATCCATTTCAAATATTGCGCAATTTAGTCTTAGATAGAAAGGCAGATTATGCGAGCATCAAAAATTTTCCGCTGGTCTCTATATGTTGTGGGCGGCCTGATTGCCGCTGTAATTTTACTTTTGGTTGTTCTGGCATTTGTACCGATTACGGTTGATTTAAGCGAGTACAAGGGTGCCGTTGAATCTGCGGCCTCTCTGGCTCTCGGAAGACCGGTTAAAGTTGATAACAAAATCGTTATTGCCACCTCGCTCCAGCCTTATTTTTCTCTCGAGGGATTGCGAATTTCCAATCCGAAAGATTTTCAAACCGGGGATTTTCTTCAAATGAAAGAAGCCCGGATTGGGGTTAAGGTTCTGCCGCTTTTA
>JASJCE010000270.1 GCA_030066155.1 Desulfobacterales bacterium
GAGAGTCCTGAATCAATTTTGGAACAACAAAGTGGGTCATCGCCGGAGAGTGAAACCATTCACGCAGATCATAAGCCGCGTACTGCTGTTAAAAAGGAGTCGCCCCTTACCTATCAAAAACCACCCCGAAAAAAATGGGTGATTTTTGGCGTGGGTGCTGCCGTATTAATTCTGTTCCTCAGTTTTGGTGTGTGGCGGATGATTCTGGAACCTGAAAATTCAGGGACAGAAAATATTGTAGAAGACCACCATTCGCAGAAAATGCCTCAACCTCCTGAGAATGTGAATGGTGAAAGGTTAACGTTAGATATGTTACGGGAACTACTTCGCAAACTTGATTCAAACGAAGAGAAATTGAAAATACAGGAAGAAAAAATTGCAAGGTTAGAAAAACAATTAGCGTTGTTAGAACAAAATCCTGCATTGAAGCCGGTCAGAATTTCCTGGGATCCCATTGATGGTGCGCAAGGGTATCAAATCTATTATGGATCAGCTTCCGGGGTTTATGAGATGATTATCAATGTGGGCGATGTTCTGGAATATACCTTTGATAATCTTGAGCCGGGCATCTACTATTATGCAGTGACCGCTTATAATGAATACGGGGAAAGTGGATTCTCACAGGAAAGAGCACTTGATCTGACGCAATAGTTGATATTCGAACTTATTAAATGCTGGCATATTTGCAATAATGGGTAAAATGCAGAAATTTACAATAGTTCCCATGCTTATGGCCGGTATGATAGTATTTAACGGTTGCGGATCCAAAGGGGCCATCAAGCACGATCAGCACCCACCAACTGAGATAGATAGATATATCTCTGAAACACGTAAATTGGTCAATTTTTCGGAGGAGAAAGTAGAGGTTGTCTTTCACAGGGCCGGGAGTTATCAGGAGTATGCTAAAAATGTGAATCAGAAAAAATTCAAATACGGTGACGGACGCACGGATGTGAAGGACGTTGCTGTCCTGATGGACCGGAGCTTTGGAGAAAACGGGGGGAATGGTATTGAAATTGATGCCCGGACGGTACCGGGAAGCAGCGAATATCCAAATGTGTATATCGTTCATGACGAAATCGATGATGGCGAATTATCAGCACAGGCAAAAGCATATCTGAAAAAAAACACGCTGACCGAGGTCTTAATTCACTTCATTCGTAATCATTTTCTCGGACAGCGAGCGGACAGCCCGTCCGGTAAATATCTTTTTATTGAGCTTAAAATTCCGAAACCGTATTGGCACCTAAACCATTCGCCGTTAACCCCTAAACAACAACAATACATCGAAATAATTATCTGGAAACTGCGGGAGACGATTGAATCCGAAATCGGCTCTGGTGTTGCGGGCGAATCTGTTAGACGGCATATTGGCTTTGCTTCATTCAATCTTTTTGCCTTGGAGTATGCCCACGAAATTGCGCTCCGTAATGATCAAAGCGGTTTTCAGTACAATTTTATTGCCGCCACAAACCGTGGGCTGCTGGGCTATCTTGCAAACACAATCGGATCAAGGGAAATTAACTACCTCAACTCGGAGCTGACGCGAAAGATAGTTTCACATACCTGGCTGACCGGCATCTGGTTTGATCCGGCCGGCATCAATCGCATCGCCGAAACCTTCAATGGAATAAACGATCAGAGAAAATCCCCGCTGGATTTGTATATTTCCACTTATAAACTAAAACGAGAGAGCTATTTAAAACGACTTCGCAAAGGTATGGCAACCGACGACAACGGCAAGGCGGTCAAACTTAATAATGTTCGGGGACTGATTTTTGATATTCAGGCCTGGAAGGAATGATATTCAACAATCTGGTTAAAGACGGAACCGTCATATTGCAATTGAGAAGTAAATAGGGGGATGTTATGGAATTTTTAAGCGTTCGATTTGAGGATATAATGGGGTCTTGATTTGTGATTAAGGGTGCTGTTTTCTAATAAATCAGAATTTGACAACTAGTTTACTCAATCATGTTTGAGATAAGTTGGATTAGAAGCCTAAAAAAATGGGGCCGGTTTAGATTCCATTTTGAAATGTAAATTAAGCTTATCCGGATAATTCAAGTTACCTTGCTAAGCCCTTATGGAAACGGCCTATAGCCGCGGTCATTTTATCTTGCGGCTTCCCCGCTAAAAAACAGCAAGATACAAGCACAAGCCGCTCCCCCATCCATTAATTGGTTGTTCCTTTCAGATAAACGGAAAGCAGAAATAGTAAACCTCAACCATCAGGCAGCCTGAATGACTTCGGCATCAATCCTCTGGCCGATATCCCTTTCAGCTTTTGCCAGATCATACCGGGTTTGAAGGTTCATCCAGAACCTGGCACTGTTGCCGAAGTACCGGGATAAGCGCAATGCAGTTTCCGCTGGAATCCCGCGTTTGCCGTTTACTATCTGGGTAATGCGGCCGGAGGGCACTCGCAGAGCCAGGGCAAGCTTGTTGGCTGAAAGTCCACGGGCATCAATTTCCCGTTTGAGGATACGCCCCGGATGTATGGGTTTCATAATATTATCCTTTGTGATAATCGACAATTTCAACACCGTAGGCATCGCCGTCTTTAAATCGAAAGCAGATGCGCCAAGGACCATTGACGGTCATTGCCCATTGTCCCGCTCGATTGCCTGAAAACTTGTGCAAACCAACGCTTTTTAAAGGACTCAGATCCTTTAAGGTTTCCGCCGAATCAAGTGAAGCCAGCAAATCATCCGCGGCATCAACATCAAGCCCACGAAATTTGGATGTTTTGCCTTCTTCATAAAATCGCTGAGAAGGTCTGCTGGCCCAAGATTTAATCATGCGTAAAACATGCTACACCAAGCGTAGTATTACAAACGTTTTTTTTGAAATGTTTGCAATCGAGTCATATGAGGCAGAGAGTGGTTAGCGGTCACAACCTTTGCCTTCAACGCCTACTATTCACTAATATCGCCATTCAAGCTGCTATGGTTCGGATGGCTGGGGCTCGGCAGCTGAGATGCCGTTGGTTGCCGATGTCCATTATCATTCAAACATGGGTCAACAGGGGCATGAATGGTTGCATTTCCTATACCAAGAGGAATATACCAAAAGACACAGCATACATTCAGTACCAAGGCACTTGATATGATGAAGAGCTCCGGGGACATCGGTGAGCGCTTACCATGGCATTTTTTAACCTGTAAAAGAGCTACAGGTTCAAATAACGCATTTATGTATGCCACATCTTTTACTTTTTTTATCGGCACCAGGCATGCGTTATTACAAGCTTTGATTAGCGCGTTGATTACCGCCCTAATGGCCTTTAGCAAATTCCAGGTTTTTAGCCTGCAGCATCCATTCGCGGGAGATGTCAGTGTCGGCAAAGACCATTTAAAAACCTGGCAAAGTCGCTTAACAAAAGAATTCCCAACGAACATATAGGAGGTTCGCCATGAAAGATATTAACGTAAAACCGGGGGGGTTTCCGTTTGAGCTGAGCGAAGGCCCTGAGGAGTCGCGGTACCTTACCTGGGTCCGAAACCACTCCAACTATATGGTGGAGCGGGGGTTTTTAGATTACATGCGGATCGTCGCGGTGCTGGTGCGGGGGATCCTTATCAACTTTCTGACCCTGCTGCCCTACCTCCTGCTGGTGGCCCTGCTGCTTAGTATTTTCTATGCTCCGCTGCTCAACGACTGGCTGGCGTCCGGCACCTCCGCTGCACTCAAAAATGCAGGCTGGGTGACGTCGTTGCAGGATCGCCTGGGCACCAAGCCGCCATTTTTGCTGACCCCCTGGGTGGCGCTACTTGCCCTATTCTGGAATTTGCTTTTCCCGATTGTCATCCGGATCTTCAAGGTGATCACCCACAAGGAGAGCCTGGAAACGGGCAACGAGAGCTCGGTCAAGCTGCGGGATCGATACGAGCGCTCGTTCGCCTGGGCCCTGATCGTGGTCTTCGGATTCGCCCTGATCGAACTGCTGCCGCTTCTCGTATATTACTTTCACCGCTTGCATGAAAACGCCGCTTACCTCAGAGAATTCGTAGCCACCATAGCCGGCGGTGCGTCTGTGCTCGCTATGAGCGGCGCCGGTGCGCTCCTGGCACGCCTCGGAAAGGTATTACGGCCTCTGGCGGCCGCGCTCATCGGGCTTTTAGGCCTGCTTCTGCCGCTGCTTGTCATCCTCTACGTGACCGAGTATCTGGTGTACGACAGCGAAGGGTTCAAGCTCGCTTGGCGACACTTGGCGCTGGTACCTGCGGCCCTCGCCGGCGGCATCATCCTGGCCTTCATCCTCGGCACCGTAAAAGGCGCCTTCCAAAATCGTGCCTGGCTTCTGAAGCTGCTCGCCATCGTGGTGGCGGTAATGGCGATCCTCTATCTACTTGCCAGTGTTTTTAACGATCAGAGCTGGTTTTTTGTACTGGCGCTGGCGGTGGAAATTTGGTTGTTCTGCTGGCTTGCCGTGGATATTAATCTGACCTCGGTCCACGGTCTCTACCGCGACCGGCTGGCCTCCGCATACTTGGTCGGGGAGGATACGAGCGGCGATGTCGACATTGAGGAAGACCTTGATCTGCACGAGATCTGCCAGCACGAAAACGGCTCCACAGCCCCGTATCACTTGGTCAATGTCGCTCTCAATCTGCAAGGCAGCCAGGATATGGGCATTCGCGAGCGCAATAGCGATTTCTTTATCTTCAGTAAAAAATACATCGGCAGCAACCGCACCGGCTATTGCCGCAGTGAGACCATGGAAGCGGTCTGTCCGCAGCTGGATCTGGCCACGGCCATGGCGATCTCGGCCGCAGCCGCCTCGCCCAACATGGGTGCGCTCACGAGTCCGGCGCTGGTAGCGATCATGACCTTGTTCAATATCCGCCTGGGCTACTGGGTCCCCAACCCCGGACGCTTGGCGGTCGACTGGGCCAGGAGAACTCTGGCCCTTCCTGCCAAGCGGCGGGAGACAGAGCTGCAAAAATTGGCTGAACACTTCGAGACTGACATCTCGACGGTCCGCGCCAAGTTGGAGAGTCTGGCGGGCGATGAGGACGAGGCTGAGAACACGTCCGGAAATCGGAAGCCCCCTCCCGGGTTCACATTCGAGGAGATCTTTGAAGATGAACTGCAGGAAATGGAGAAGCGCTGGAAACAGGCATACGGCACAGACGGACAAGTTCGGCAACTTGCCGCTGTGCAGTCGCCGACCCCAGGACACGGGCTGGTGGGTCTTGCATTTTCCGGCGGCGGCATTCGCTCGGCAACCATCAATCTGGGCATCGCCCAGGCGCTTAATGAGCGTGGCATCTTCGATCACGTGGACTACATGTCAACGGTCTCGGGCGGCGGCTATCTGGGCTCGAGCATCAGCACCCTGATGCGCAAAAAACGTTTCGTCAGCGAGATTGGCGGCAAGGTGCATCTCGGCGATACTCAGGACGGCCTGCAGCGCGTCGAGATCGTCAACGATGCGGCCGGAACTCGTGAATATCAGATCCCACGTACCATCCCGCATAGTTTGGAGGAGGGACAGCAGGTGTCGCAGGGCGATTCATTGGTAACGATTCATACGCCCGGCGCTCAGCGCGGCAGTCTCCGTGAGCGTTTCGACTGGCGGGTGCGGCCGGGCGCCTTTCTGCGCGAGATGAGCAGCCGCCTGGACGAGACCCACAAGTGGGTCAACGTGTCGGACGGCGGTCATATCGAGAATCTGGGCACCATTGAGCTGCTGCGTCGGCGCTGCAAGTTTATTATCACCGGTGACGGCGGGGCCGATCCGGATCTGCATTTCGACAGCCTGGCGACCTTGATGCGATACGCCCGCATCGATCTGGGAATCGACATCGACATCGACCTCAAGCAGGTCAGGCTCATAGACCCGGATAAGGGACGACTGAGTCAAAAGCATTTCGCTATCGGCCGAATTACGTATCCCCAGGAAGCAGAATGCGGCTACCTGCTCTATCTGAAATCTTCTTTCACCGGTGACGAAGATGAAGTGATCGTCGAGTACCGCAACCGTAACCCGAAGTTTCCCCATGAAAGCACGGCCGATCAGTTCTTCGACGAAGGCCAGTTCGAAGCCTACCGGGCGCTTGGCCAACACATAGGCGAGTGTGCGCTCGATCATGCCCCCAAGAGCGAAAAGTTGAGTTATGCCGAGTTGTCGCTTTGGTTCAAGGAACTGATCGATAAACATCCTAAACGGTCGGAGGAAGCATAAAAGTTAGGAAGGTTTAAGTCAAACATCTAGCACTTAAGTCACAATCCCGGTTACGGCTGGAAGAAAAAGACAAACCTGCCGTAATCCGGGATTTTTTTTGCAAAAAGTTAGCTCTGAGACTCTGCGTTTCAGCAGGAAGCGGTGCGAATGGGGTTAATCAAGGCCAAGGGTTGTTGGAGTATTGGAATACTGGCCCCAGTGAAATGAAAAAAATGATTTCACGGGGTAAAAAATACTGCGTTTAAATGAATGAGATCGATTTATAATTCAAGGTCCGTTTTTCATCCCCATCATTCCATTTTTCTCTCCGATCCGTAGGCTCTGCAAGCCGGAGGCCACCATTCCAATATTCCTTTGGCTATTTGGCGGCGGATAAATTAAAATATACCGATACGTTCGAATAATTTTTCTTCCCAATAACGCAGTGCGGTCTGAACATGCTGAAGTTCGGACGGCGTTATAATGGATGACTGTTCGGGATCAATACCATCCAGAATTTGCAGAGCATTTAATATTTTTACCCTATCCGACACGTCGATATATTCTTGTTGCTGCATTCTATTATGGCTCCAAAATCAGTTACTTTTAACTAAGATAAGCATAAGTCATTAGACATGTATTCACCGCCCGCTTCGCTCGAGTCGCAGAGATCGCAGAGGAATTTTGGTTTTAAATTTCTGCTGATCCTCCAAAAAAGCCGGCGGACAGGAAGGGCAGAAAGTTAAAAAACAAGCCCTTCGGGCAAAATAGCATTAAATTTGGTTAGTTGACGCCAAAAGAATTACGATCGTTATACAAATCATACCACGAAGTGGTTGCGGATTTTCATTTGCCGCCCTTGCTTGCATCCCGTTGTCCTTTTGCGGGGCTCAGCGGCAAATGAAAAATTAACTCCTCTGCGTTCTTCGCGGCTCTGCGGTGAACACAGTTTTTAATTTCTTTTAGTATATCGTGGCTATATATTTAAGGCCGTCTTAGTACATGAGGGTAAAACTCTATATTAGGTGTAATCCCATCCCTGCTCATTGGGGAATATGTTTGTATACTTGATCGCGCTGCGGGGCTCGGCCATCATATCGGCTACCGTATCGCGCCATTTCTGATAATGGGCGGTTTCTTTGTGGCGAGCCGGATCATCGGCGGTTCGGTATACTTCCACCAGGACAAAACGATTGGGATCATCCGCTTGCTGGATGACATCAAATCTGGCCACTCCGGGTTCCTTTACACTCTCACTGGCGTTCTCTACGCTGGCCGCTTTGAAATTTTCAACATCCTGGGGTTTTACATGCACGAATACATGGACTATCAACATCTTTAACCTCCTTTTTTGTGACTGCCTATAAACAAGGGCAACCCTGAACGGTGAACCTTGAACCTGTGAACGCTTACCATAGATGAGCCCCGATTTGTAGCGTTAGTATTGACGAATGATGGCGTTTTGTGATAATCAAGGATTACATTTTGCTCATTTGGAGCCCATTCCTGAATCCACTGATACTTACGGCGATGAAATTCTCTTCGGTTTTCCGATCCTGTTGATGCAAGCTCCTGACCGCGTCTACCCGATAGTTTGGAGGAAATCCAAATTTTGAGGTGTCAAGATGAAGCGCATCGTCAAGCTTAAACGCCTGAATCTTTTTTTAGCAGCAATTTCTGTCATTCTGTTAATCGTTTTCATGTTAACAACGACAAAGGAAGAATCATGGCGGCAAGTTGAGCAGGACATAATGACAGAGATTAAGAGACTCGAGAATGAGAATGATCGTTTGCAAAATCAAATTGAAGAATTAGAAAGCCAAAACCGGAGTTTGAAGACCTACTTGGATGCCTACGAGAAAAACGTTATCGATTTAAAAAATGCTGCCGGAAATTGTCGCCAAGGTGACGCCATTCTACCGGCCGAATTGCTGCCGGGAGTGGCTGACGAGTCTCTTGAAAATCGCCGGATATATCTCGCGATGCAGATGGAAAAAAAGCGCTGGGATCACTATCAACAGGAGCAATACCAACATGTATTGGATGATACCTCCGAACCCGATATTTATGCGGTTCATAACCTTGATTTCGCCAATGCAGACAACCGGCAGAAATTTCTTGAACTGGAGGGAGCACTCAACCTGCATCGAAGGCTGATACGTGATGTTCGATTATTTCATGATGAGGTCCAATATCAGCAAACCCAACAGCAGAACCAAGAGGATTATGAGCTTTACGATCTGAAGTTCAAATTGGCTCCCTTCGCGCGCGAGTCCGCACTGGTAGATGCGTTGCAGCAGGCGATGAGTGCTCTAAGTGCCGGCATCTATCAGGAGGAGGCAGTAGCCGTTTTGGACCGGATTGGGGATGCTTTCACCAAACCTATCCGGCAACTTTACGAGCAGCAAGATACTAAAGAGGAGTTGAAACCGGCCAAATACAATTACAATCTGTATGTGCTTTATGGGGAAAAATTGATGAACTACTCCGATTCGCTGACCCGGCAAACCTCAATCCCGCTGGGGCCCTCGGCATTCGGCGAGTTGGATTTTTTCAACCGTCAGCTGTTGGATCAAATTTACAATCTGTACCTCGTCGGGCAAAGCGGGGTTCTTGATCCGGCCAGTCTGAATTTGGATGAGTTGGAGGCGGTCCTGAATTCAAACTGAAAATTTGGATTTAAAAGCCGATATAGCCGCAAAAAGGCGCAAAAATCGCAAAAGTAAGTTTCCAATGAGGACATCCTTCCTTTCAACGGCATTCATCGTTCTTCAAGGCTTTGGCTCCAGATCCTGATTGCCACAAAAAAGCGCTTGCATTCCCCGATCATCTTTATTATAGGATTTCACTTAACGACACATCTGATTTTCAATCGGGTCATTTTTATACAACCCACATCACTTATTTCCATTTCTGATTTTGCATTTCAGTCCGCAAAGGGCAGGTGCAAGCATCAGACTACAAATTTAAGCCTTAAACACTTGCCGGCTGTCATATGTTCTAAATATACGTGACAGCTCGTTTCCGGGCGTCCAGTCGAATTACCTGTGATCAGGGCTTGCGGGGATATCGATGGTACGCACTGTCCTGTATTCGTTTCGAGCTCAGAACGAATGTTGCCGACAGACCGGCGGGAAGGAAGCATCAAGCATGGCTGAATCCGTTCCGGCACTCAAAGTCGATAACCTTTTCAAAAGCTTCGGAAGTAGAGACGTTCTGCGGGGAATCTCCCTGGAGGCGTATGAACAGGATGTCATTTCGATTCTGGGCAGCAGCGGTTCCGGCAAGAGTACCCTGCTGCGTTGCATAAATCTTCTGGAAACCCCTACTGCTGGTGATGTTTACGTCCGCGGTGAGCTGATCAAGATGCGCGAAAAAAAACCGGGAGACCGTACAGCCGAGGATCGCAAACAGGTGGAGCGTATCCGATCCAAATTGGCCATGGTTTTCCAGCAATTCAACCTGTGGTCGCATATGACGGTTATGCAGAACGTCACCGAAGCCCCGCTGCATGTATTAAAACAATCCAAGGCGCAGGCGGAGGAAAAGGCTAAAGGCATCCTGGAGCGGGTGGGCATGTACGATCACCGGAACTATTATCCGGCCCAATTATCCGGCGGTCAGCAGCAGCGCGCGGCGATCGCCCGGGCGTTGGCCATGGAACCGGATATGCTGCTTTTTGACGAGCCGACATCGGCCCTCGATCCGGAACTGGTGGGAGAAGTGTTGAGGGTCATGCAGAGTCTGGCCGAAGAAGGTCGCACCATGCTGGTGGTCACCCATGAAATGGGATTTGCCCGGGAGGTATCCAGCCGGGTGATTTTTCTGGACGAAGGCCTTGTCGAAGAAAACGGTGAACCGCAAAAAGTTTTTAATCAGCCGGAGTCAGAACGTTTCAAACAATTTTTAAGCGGTGCATTAAAGTAAAGATCCGGGGCTAGAGAACCCGGCTTTGGTTTCACCCCGGAGGGGTGGCGTTTACCTTGGACTCCGGATGGATTAATGGAATGGTGGAATAATGGAATATTGGGAATCAAAAACGGATGAAGGTCTGATTTTAGTTTCTGATCCGTGCC
>JASJCE010000271.1 GCA_030066155.1 Desulfobacterales bacterium
AGTATCGGACATAGAAAAGTCACAAAATCAAGAGGCGCACAGAATGAACCTAATGCCTTCCATATCTCCAACTTATAGCAACTGAGTCTCATTTACTGATAGCTGCTTATTTAATCTTTTTAAGTACTTGAAATCTTGTGGTTTCCAAATGTTATTTTGATTCAAGAGGGTGAATCCGAACGGCTGGATTTACCCTTTATTAATTGAGCTCAATTTGACACGTGGTTTCCTAATACGCTAAGTTGCGCATATCCGAAACTTATCGTCATAAAGTTCGATAACCATCGAACTAAATAGAATGGCAAGCTATCAGCAAATTGAATTATTTAGTAATTTTGGCAACCAACCTCTATTAAAATCAATAATACTCTTATTAATCTTGTGCTAAGAATTGTTTAGGATAGAATTGGTCTATATAGCATTATTATTAGCTTTCTAAATTTATTGGACTATGAAAACTCAAGGGCGCATAAAATCAACTTATAGTAGAAAACTCAACCGAATATTCAAAAGAATGAGAGTAAAGAGGAAAAATCGATCGTATCGATACGACAGAGTCAGGTTTATGAAATTCTAACGAAACCCCATATCGGGAACGGAAAGGGGGCGATTACTTCTAAACCAATGGCTGCCAAGTCAATTAAACAGCCCAGAAAGGAGGCTCTCAGACATGAATTTATACGATTTTATAAAAGAAAACATCATCCTCGTTCTGGCATTAGGTGGTGCAATAATTAGCTTTTTAATTGTCCTCACCGAGAAAGTAGCCAAAAGAAATAAATTGAAAATATCTGTTATTCTAGCAGCATTTATGTTCCTTATAGTATCCGGTCAGCAAATAGTCAGCCATATCGAACAAAAGAATAAGGACCTGCAGGAGGTTGCCTATAAGAAAAATAAGGACCTACAGGAGGCTGCCTATAGAAAAAACGTAAAGTTAATGGAGATTGAGAGAAAGAAAATTGTAAAGGACATTCAAGCCAAGGTTACTGTAACAAAAACTTTAGTTGAGCAACTGAATGATCAGTTGGAGGGAAAGTCTCCGGCAAAAATTGGGGTTGAAGTTATACAAAATGCCAACACTGACCAGCTTTTACCCAGACCTAAAGAATCTGTTGGACGTTGGCCGGACTATGCAAAATGGATCAACGATTGGACTGGTAAGCCTGACGTATCACCATGTTTATTTCTTATCTTTAAAGCAGGCCACAACTATAATTTAAATCTCTTGTTATTGTACCTTTTCACAAGTCCTCAAACGACACCTTATCTGCAGGGCCTTTCTCCTTCCAAAAAATTTGGTTTTCCACAAAAAGACTTTTTTGACCGTTTTCAGATACCGGTACCTGGAGTAAAATATGTTTTATTTTTCGATGGAAAGACTAAAGCACTAGTCGGATATGCACTTTCT
The DNA here is from genome assembly GCA_030066155.1 of Desulfobacterales bacterium. GTDB lineage: Bacteria > Desulfobacterota > Desulfobacteria > Desulfobacterales > JAFDCJ01 > JAFDCJ01. The sequence continues at coordinate 1,412 of JASJCE010000271.1, forward strand.
GACTTATTTACAAAAGAATTATTAGTCTATCTGGAAACCGGGAAACAGGGAGTCATTGAAAACATTCTCAACGATCCTTCTATGGATTACATGGTTAACATGAAGAAATATTTCAACTCCTTTAGCACAAATATATTACGGCAAAAAGATGCCTATACGGTTGCAAAAGAGATGATCTCAAACAAATATAATGAAACTGCAGTCGTCTTTGAAAACAAACTATACATTGCAAGCCTCACAAACATTGTTGATTTGGCAAGCCGTTAAAGGATTTGTTTACTTGCCTTGGGTTTTGCATACGGACTCGGTATTCCAGTGATTTAATCCTGCCGAAAGGATTGGTGTGAAGAGGACAAACTGATGGATGATGCTGGAAATATTGTTGAGCTATTAAAAGACAGCAATGTCCGGCCGGTCTAGTTAAAGAAAGAAGGTGTTCATTTTCACCTGGCGTAATTTAGGGACGTTCTAAAGTTTTAAAGTTAAGTGATCTTGCAAGCATATTAAATTATGGCGGCAATAGTTGTATGCTATGAAATTCATTTGCAATTTTTTCGCCCCGCTGGACCGCATAGCTAACGGCCATAACCGAAACCTTCAAGCGGCGCGATAGCTTTGACATACTGATCCCTAATTCGCGATTGGCCCAATAGCATAAAAGGCTCCTGGCTCGCACCCGTTGGCGGTGTTTACCCGGCACCCATAGCTCTGAGGCCGGAATATCGAATATCTCTGCCACTCGGTCTGCCAGGGTGTCTATGCCTACACCTTTGGACTGCAATATAAAATGACGCTGCAGCTTTTCTTTAGCCCTTGCCAATACCGCCTGAACAAAATCGCCGTCTCCCAAAATGCGTTCATCGGCTTTCTCAAATATTTTCGCACGCCGCATCGCTTTCACACTGGCCCAACCACCATTGCTGCGTATCAATCCAAGCAAAGCAGCTGGTCTTAGTGCTGATTAAAATTTCCCTCAGCCGATTTAAAAAATTACGCTTGTCGACAGGATCCTGAAATATCTTTGCCCGATCTATAACTCGGGCTATTACGTGGTGTAACGCACCGGGAGCGTCTATGCGTGATTTTCTTGGCATAGCTTTCCAATAGCACGGCATTCAATCGTTGTAAACTTTAAATCTTTAGTACGTCCCTTATATTCTATTGATTTATCGACAAAAAAATGAGGAAGGGCAGAACACCCAAAAACAAGAATACCGCTCAATTTTGGACTATCCAATCTTCGGCTGATTCAAGATCTGAAAAAACGCCAGCCTCAAAAGGTAGGTCTTTCACGATTTCAGCATATGAATCGGCGATACTGTCCTGCAAACCTGTTTTGGCAACGATTGCCGTTTTAGAATTTTGCTTTGAGCTTTTGGGGAAATGCTTTGCAAGAATATCTCTTATCTTATAAAGTTGGTCATATGTAACTTGTATTCGGTCATCAGGAAAATCCCAAATAGTGTTCATTTCAAGGTATTCGGGCATTTCAAACAACCTACCGAGCGCCTCTACAATTTCCCAGTAATCATTGGCCTGGGGCTCGACCAGAATGTATGCTTTTTTGAGAGTGATTTTGGCTGGCATAATGTTTGAAATTATAACATTAAATTAGCTTTCAAAGCAAATTTTTGGTTTTCTAAATAGTTGGATGCTTTATCTAAAAACCACAGGCAAATGATTAATTAAATTAAATATTTTTTCCTTTTAGACCTTACGAGCAGAGTGGGGATTTAATTTAAGAAGTCCGTTTGGAATTACGTGCTTCCAATGCGAATTGATCGTTCATCGAAAGCAGTATTTGATAATTCATTATGCCGTTGCACATCTTTTTCATTGTTATTTCATTTGCACTCGGGCTTTTCATCCTAAACTTTCTACGATCGTTCGACCTCCTGCTAACTGGGGAAGTGAAATGGGTTGGCAGTGGTATGCGCACCTTCTGGAATAGCGTGACGAGGTGCGTCCGGATAGCTGGTGTTTGGTCGTCAAATTTGATGTGACCGATGCCAGGCACTATTTAACAATAGTGAAGTAATCCAACTGATCTAAACTAGTGTGCTCGCCTGTTACAACCTTGCCCTGCACTGAAATACCGGCTTCGTGGACTGAATTAGGATCTCCAGAAACTAATGGGTGCCACCACTCTAGCTCCCGGCCTTCGACAAGGGACCGGTATGCACACGTGCATGGCAACTTCTTTATAAACCGTATCCTATGCGGGGAAAGCATAATGCAGTCCGGTACGATTTTAAACCTATCTTCGTAGATTACACAGTGACAAGTGGAAATGTCTAAATACTGACATGCGACTGCAAGCAGCTCTACTTTACCCGTTTTCCCATCCTGAACACGATACAGGCAGCAGAGGCCACAATGATCACAAAGGGATTCCCATTCAGCCTTCGTCATCTCCTTTAGTGATTTTGTTTCCCAAAACTTGTTTTCTTTCTGTTCCATATCCAATACAAATTGTGTTTCGTTTGAATGTCTTTATACAATAGCCCGGTGACATTCTCAATGGCATTGTTTTCAACTCAGATCACCATTCAGTCTGAAATTAGGGTAACGATGCTGACTTGAGACACCGCTAATCGTGTCTATCCACCGAAATACAGCCAATCCATGTCCCATTTACAGCCTATTTCCAGATAGAATACAGTATTCAACCCATTGAAATAAACTCAGGGAATACCTACTGAGATAATGTGGCTTCTCGGATGCATGTGCATCTTTTCAACGGGCTGTTCACCTTAATTTAGGAAGACGGTACCGGGTAAAATAACGGCAATCTGGGAAGCCGCATCCATCTCATAACCGAGAAGGCATCCGGTACCGTCACATTGGTACAACATGCCTACATTACCCTCACCGATTTGGGGCAACCTCTCCCCGTGATAACCTCAAATTTAGGATCATATCCATTATCAGCCTCCTTTGCATAGCATTCAACTATTTTGATAAATGATCTTTTAAACGCCTCGAGACTTCGGAAACAAACCATGCCGGCTAATTTGCCATCTATCAGGAAAACAGCGCCAATCTGACCGTCCACCCTGGCAAATTGTTCGACATAGTCCCATGAGGTCGTGATTCGGTCTATGTTATGATTCAGAATAGTATTATATGGCAATCGATTCTGTTCAATATTACATTTCGACAACGACTCCATCAGGGTCAGACAATTACATGAGATTGAAAAACTGGTTATCAAAGGAAACATGGTGAGGTTCTTGTAGGACTGTTGCGCTCCAATTTTGATTCTATTATTGTAGCAATTTGTTACCTGTGTCATGGAAATGTGACTCCTTTCCCGTTTTTTATCGATTATATCAGGGGAGTTTGACAGATACGGTCACAACAATAGAAAAAAATGAAGATATGATTAAATTGTGTATGTTTATTCCATTATCGAAAACCTGGTTCTCTGAGCCAGTTGTTGATCCCGTGCTCTTCAGAATAAAAGGTTCTCCATTTTTGATTCGCCGACATTCATTTGTCTATTGACCCATTTATTTATTTGACGGATAAAAACTTTTGATAAATGCTTGAGAGTCTCTTGTTGAATACGCTGCAAAGTCTTCGGTAAACCGTAAGTCCGAAAATAGGATTTTCATTAAACAGCCTGTTTAATCGACGCGTATCGATCTTGATTACCTTAATTGCCTCTTTACTTACAGCAGTGGCCGTATATTGCGAATTTTCAACCATACTGGACCAGCCAAAAATATCACTCTGTTCGGACAGACTGTAGACAGTGGTTTCATCCTTGATTTTAAGATCCACTGATCCACTGACCAAGATGTAGAGAGATGTGGCTTCATCCCCCTCTTTAAACAAAACCGTATCTTTTGCAAAATTCTCCTCAATGCAGCACGTATCGGCAATTTCTCCCATGACACTTAAATCTAGACCCGTGAAAAGGTCCATTTCCGTAATATGCATCTCCCAACCTTTATTCTGATCTGACATGTTGAATCCCTCCTTTCTCCTAACAACTTGTACGATAGTATTTTTGAAAACCGATATTAAATCGTTATGCCATTAAACTTTTCGGGATTTCATCAGCGTTATTGAGGGGAAACCAGTATCGAGTAAAAGGAGAAAAAATAGAGATTGTGGATCGCTGCTTCGGGAGAAAATCAGAAGTCGGTGGAATTGATTACAAGATTCAGCTCGAGGCATAAAATTGAACCCCAAATAGGCATAAAATTTATTTTAAAATAGTTGAAGGCACGTCTAAATGTCAAGAAAAATTGTTTTTAACATTTTTAGAAACGGACACTGACTTGAAAGCCTCATAATCCGTAAGATATTAAAATATTATCAAAGTGAGTCGGGGAGAGGGGGAGTTGCTTTTTCAAACCAGACATATCGAAAATGATCAATAGTGTATCGACTTCAACTCACGAGTTGATCATTTAGCCTGAACTTCCTTTCTTTTCTTGAGATTGAGTGCGGCTTTGAATCCTTTTTCCCGTATGACTTTCACCTTTAACCGGGTTTCGGTGAGTTTGAAAAAGCGTTTGCCGAATTTGCGCAACCGATCCTTTTTGATTTTGAAACCCAGTCCGGGAGCGCTAAAAGGCTGCAGCAGGCCGTTTTGGTCGGGCACTATCGGCTCGATAATGCCTTCTCTGAATTCGGGTATCCAGGAAGGCTCCTCCAGAGGATATTCAAGCGGGAGATGGTTGTCCGGGTCGGCCAGCAACATGTTCCAATTGATATAAAATCCAATGCCGTTGGTCCAGGTATGGGGGGTAAAAAGTCGCTCATTCTGACGGCACATTTGCATAACCTGCCGCACCTGAGCGATTCCCCCGGCAAAGGTGGCATCTGGCTGATAAATATCAAAGCAGTCTTTCTCAAACATAATTTTAATCTCGTCCCAGCCGTAGTTAAGCTCGGCACCGGCAATTTTGACCTTCGATCGATTTTTTAGCGCGGCATTGCCGTCATAATCCTTTGAATCAAGCGGCTCCTCAAGCCATTCAATCCCGTTGTCGAAACATGCCGCGGCAAATTCGGAGGCCCGTGCAAGATCCCAGGCGGGCAGGCGATCGACTATCGAAACCAGCCACCCTTGGTTGGCATCCACGCCCAGCTCCAGCGCATCTCCAATCCCTTTGCGAATGACCGTGATGTAATGGATATCTTCTTTGAGTTCAGCGTGTTTAACCCGCAGTTTGGCGGTTTTAAAACCGCGTTCTTTCTTGGCCAAAAGCTCTTCAACCCGCTTTTCAGGCACACGCATCTCGCCGGTTGAAAGGTAAGCCGCGACGGGTCGCGGACGGCCGCCAAGCAGTTCATAAACCGGTTTGCCCTTGGCCTTACCGATAATGTCCCAGCAGGCAGGTTCGATCCAGAAGTTGCGCCATCCTAAAAAGCCCGCCTGCTTCAGGAGACTCTGGACCCGGTTGATATCCCGCGGATCCGCTCCCATCAGATAGCCGCCCAGCAAATCACCCAGCCCTTGTCTTTCACGGCCCATGGCGGCACCGGCCGAATAGCCTTCGAGACCATCATCGGTTACGATCCTGATCAGAGTGAAGCGATTGTGGGTCTGGGGGTATCCCGGAATCCATGTGGGCCAGAAAATTTCCCGAAGAGGTATAGAGACATGGTAAAGCTCGATGCCGTTTATTTTCATCGGATCCTCCTTTGTCAGGTTTGAACAACTCGCTTTAAGCTGCCGAAATCTACCGTAATAGAGATAGTTGAAAGTTTAATTGGGAAAGAATTTCCCTTAAGTTCCCCCAAAGCCGGACTGTAATTCCTTAGTGCCTCGATTCGCAATTACCATGACGTATTATCAGATGGCGAATTATTGCTCACTCAGCACTAAGTCCTGAGTGAATAAATTCGTTGTCGTATTTATGGATCGTTGGACTTAGCTCTGCCCGAGGCTCCTCTCGATCCCCGATGATTTGATTTGAAATCGTCCGCAATCCCAAAACTTGACGAAACCTTTTCCAAATGATACATCAACCTCACGCGCAAGGATTTCGTGATGAAGTGGGAAGTCGATCCTCGGCATTGAGATACTCATACCGGATTTCTTGCGCATTTTTATCCTTCCACTTTTGCTCGAGGAAACCAAATATCACTCAAAGTCATATATTGAGTTTTTCATGGACAAAAAGTTCGTCTTAGATTAAGGGAAAGCAATAAATACCTTTTATAATTTCTGTTCAACGAACCCATGTCTCATTCCTGTTTCAAATCCAAAGCCAAGAAGAGAGAAAACAGGACGAAATCATCATGATAAGATATATCATTTTGATCATTTTCATTATCACCCTTATTTCGCTGCTTTCTCTATTCGAGAAGCCCGCTGTCAATCATTACGACCAAAAACAAAGTCGAGAAGTTGTAGCTGAAAAAGTTAAAGAGCCTAAAGATGTAAAAAAGACTCCCGAAATGATATATTCCCAGAGCGATATGGATTTTCTCATGCATGCCTATGGCGTGGGTGGTCCGTAGTGTCACGGTGTCACCTAAAAAAATATTTTTTCTTGGTCCGACAACCATACCTTGATTGATGGTTGGTTACGCATACATCTGCTGACTAAAAAATAATGGTAATAAAAAATATGCGTCCGGTATATCGGCCAAACAGGGGAATCTTGAGCGTGTTAAGTGGAAATTTCTCTGGAGCTTTTTTTGATCGTTGAAACTGCGCTTACCGGATAAGCTTCATCTTTTTTAGACGGTAAATAAAGGTTTTTCTGGGAACACCGAGTTTGCGGGCGGCGGCGCTGAGATTCCAGCGACCGGTTCCGCTGTACTTGGTTGAATCCAGGGCGTTGAGATAGCTTTTGCACTCCTGATCCGGATGGGTTTCAATTCCCGAAGGGTAAATTTTTTCGGTTTGTTGATTTTTCCCTGCCGTTTGGGCGGGGCTTGTGTCGTCGAAATCGGATTGCCTGGCGGATAGAAACCAGGCGGGGAAGTCCCTTGGCTGGATTTGATCTGATTCACAAATCGTGAAGGCGGCCATCACTGCCTGTTCTAACTGACGCACATTGCCCGGCCAGTTAAAGGCCGTCAGCATTTCGGCGGCTTCTTTTGAGATCTCAGGGGGTTGGTCCAGGGCATCGCCCGTTTTCGAATCGGAGCGTGCCCGGCTCAAAAAATACCTGGCCAGCAAGGGAATATCTTCCGGCCGTTCCCGCAGCGGCGGCATCACAATTTCGATCCCGCAAAGCCGGTAAAAAAGGTCTTCTCGAAACGTGCCTGCCTGCACCTTTTTCCACAGATTTTGATTGGACGCGGCCACAAATCGGACGTCACAGGTTTTGATCGTTTCCGAGCCGACCGGGCTGATTTGTTTTTCCTGAAGCACGCGCAGGATCTTGGCTTGGAATGTCATGCTCATGTCGCCGATTTCATCTAAAAAAAGCGTTCCCCCCTCGGCGGCCGCAAACTTTCCCCGGCGACTGCGGGTTGCCCCGCTAAAGGCACCCTTGACGTGTCCGAACAGCTCACTTTCCAGAAGGCTTTCGGTAACGGCTGCGCAGTTCACAGGGATAAACGGTCCAGAATCGCGTTGACTGGCTTCATGGATCCGGCGGGCAGCCAATTCCTTGCCGGTTCCGGTTTCACCGAGAATCAATACCGGAATATCTGACTTGGCGGCCTTTACGCACAACTCCAGGACTTCTTGGATTGCGCAACTGACGCCCACCATGACGGTCCTGTCGGTGGGGAAGGGGGCATCTTTTTGAAGATCGGCTTTGCCGCGGAGCGCGGATGCATCGTATCGGCGCATGCGGCCGGCGGCTGCCAGTGCAGCAGCATACATGACACCGACGGTGGAGAGCCTCTCATGCCATTTGGCCGGAAAAGCACTGCCGGGGGTGTAATTTAATATGTTGATCACACCGAAAAGGTCGTCGCCAAATACAATCGGTGCCGAAATCATGGAGCGTGTCTGAAAACCAATGCGCGAATCAAGGGATTTGTCGTGGCGAGAATCTCTGGTGGCCTGTGAAACCGCAACGGTCAGCCGGGATAAAATCACCGCCCCGCCGATTCCTTCACCTTCTCTTAAGTAAACATCTTTTACATCTTCAATAGTAAAGTTCGTGCCATATATTGGATGAAGTTGATTGCGGCTGTCCAATTGCCAGATAGATGCTTCCTCGGCTGAACTCGCTGTGATCAGTATCTTACAAAATTCAGCATTATACTCCAAATCGCCGGGGAAGGCCGGTGGCTTGGCGCGAAAGAATTGGAGGAGATCCGAAAATTCGATTTGGCGTTGCATAGCACCGATTGAAAAGACTAAAAAGTAAGCATCTCTGACCTGGCTTGTGCAAGATTCAGGTCTGATCTTCTTCCATTCTCAAACCAGTTAGCCTGAAAGACGGTTTTTGTCAAAGATTTCCTCGTTAATTTTCCTTGCCGGCTCATAACTGCAATGCACTTTCTGAAGCGCCGGCAGGCACCCAATCCGGCTGAGCCGGAATTGAAGATTGAAGATTGAATATTTGTGGTATTCTATCTATTTATCTAAACAGGGCAACATGGGAATTTTTCGTTAATTGGATAAATTGGCAAGAAAAATTTTGGCCGAAATTGCCGCTATTGGGTATCTAAACCAATATCGGATGGTCGATGATTTATTATAAGTACCTGAAATAAATCAGAAACCACGAAAATTGAAGCTTTGCTGCATTATCTGGCACAAGATTTGCCCCTGTAAATCGATAAACAGGCTCCATACTGGAAAAATATCATACGACCTCAGATAGAAAAATGTTACCCGCCTGCGAAGTAGAATGCACCTGTTCCTGAAAATGAGT
>JASJCE010000272.1 GCA_030066155.1 Desulfobacterales bacterium
GTTCACATCGGCAGTGTTCTCGATACGGTTCTCAAAACATATCGGCGTGAGACGGATACCAGTCTGATCAGGGTCTGCCAGATTTGGGATTCAGTGGTGGGCGATGTCATCGCTCAGAATGCCAGACCGGCAGTCGTTAAGGGGCGGGTTCTGCTGGTTCACGTTGCCAGTTCGACCTGGGTTCATCAACTGCAGTTCCTGAAAGCCGATATCATCGAAAAGCTGAATCAGGCTCTCAACCGTCAGCAAATCGAAGATATCAAATTCAAGATCGGACCCATTGAAATTGAATAATGACTATTGAAAATTGATTATTTATGGAATTCTTTCTATTTTACTATAACAGTTTCCCGGGCTGAAGCGACTCAAGAATCAAATCGACAGAATTCCTCAATTTTTCAATATTCATTTTTCAATATTCATTTAAAAATGTCTTCATTTACTACTGACAGTTTTTTCAAGGGCAAACTTCGGGTGATGCAAAGTCGAAGGGGGTATCGGTTTTCCATCGATGCCGTTCTCCTGGCGCACTATTCGGCTCCAATAGCGGCTGACAAGGTCCTGGACCTGGGTACCGGTTGCGGGATTGTATCTCTCATCATGGCCTATCGATGCACAGATCTGAAGGTGTATGCGGTCGAAGTCCAGAAAGAACTGGCCGACCTGGCTCTCACCAATATTCGTCAAAACCGGATGGAAAATCGGATTGAACTGCTGTTGGCCAACCTGAACGACTTGACGCCTCAAATGACCGGCGGTCCGTGTGATCTAATCGTTACAAATCCGCCATACTACCGGATCGGTTCCGGCAGGATAAACCCGGATTCGCAGCGGGCCCTGGCCCGCCATGAGCTAAAAACAACCCTGGGGGAAATTCTGCTCTCAACCCGCCGAATGCTGCGCACGTCAGGTCGGTTCGTTTGCATATATGCAGCCGAGCGCACAGGCGAAATCCTATCCGTGATGCGACAGGAGCAAATCGAACCCAAATTGATTCGAATGATTCACTCTAACCGTTCATCAGACGCCAGATTGATCTTGATCGAAGGTGTAAATAAGGCCCGGCCGGGACTTAAGATTGCGCCGCCTCTGTTTCTCTATGACGAAAGCGGCGCCTATACGGATGAAGTGCAACAGATTTTTGAAATGAGGGATGACATCGAACACAAAACAGAGGACAGAAAGCAGAACTAATTATATTGCATTTCAAATGCTCAGGCCTTAACATTATTGATCAATGGACGATCAGCCCAGTTGATCGTTGACAGCTGTGCGTAAACGTTATATTTAAATCAATTTGAAATGACAATTGTGACTCAATCTGGAGAGGTGGCTGAGTGGTTGAAAGCGGCGGTCTCGAAAACCGTTGGGGGCTCACGCCCTCCGCAGGTTCGAATCCTGTCCTCTCCGCCAGTTTTGGTTGTTAAATCGATTGGGTTCGATTGATTTTTCCATAATTGACTGACTGATCGATACGGAGAGATGTCCGAGCTGGCTGAAGGAGCACGACTGGAAATCGTGTGTGCTGCCAAAAGTGGCACCGAGGGTTCGAATCCCTCTCTCTCCGCCATCATAAAATGAAATGCCTGAAGTGCCTACTTTGATTTAAGTACTGATTTATTCTAATCAAATCATGTTTGTGTAGGATCTGAGTATTGATAACAGAGGTGAATTGAGGTCGATAGAATACCTCAGATATTTAATACTTGTCCGCCTTTGGTGGATTCAATAATCAAAATTCATTTCCGGCACAGCCGGCTTGGGCATTTATAAATTTAGGCACTCCCGTATGTCATATCTTGTTCTTGCACGCAAGTACCGTCCACAAACCTTTGATCAGGTCGTCGAACAGTCCCACATTACCCGAACATTGACCAACGCGATTTCAACTGATCGAGTGGCCCACGCAATCCTGTTTGCCGGTCCCCGGGGTACCGGCAAAACCACAGTTGCAAGAATTCTGGCCAAATCGATGAACTGCAGTCAGGGACCAACGGCCCAACCGTGTAACAGCTGCAGATCCTGCACGGAAATCACCGGAGGTCATGGAGTTGACGTATTTGAAATTGACGGTGCCTCCAACAACAGCGTCGATCAGGTGCGTGAATTGCGTGAAAATATCAAATATATGCCCGCGCACAGCGCATTCAAAATTTATATCATTGACGAAGTGCATATGCTGAGTACCGCTGCTTTTAACGCGCTGCTGAAAACGCTGGAGGAACCGCCTCCACATATCCTGTTCATGTTTGCCACTACCGAACCGCAGAAAATTCCAATTACCATATTATCCCGCTGCCAGCGGCATGATTTCAAGCGTATTGACCTGGATGCCGTTTCCAGGCATATGGCCTGGATTTGTGCTCAGGAGCAATTTGACATCAGCGACCAGAGCCTGGACGTAATTGCACGGGAGGCTGGCGGCAGCATGCGGGACGCATTGAGTCTACTCGATCAAATCATGACATGCACCCCTGGACCGGTGACGCACGAACAGGTGATCGATCTGCTGGGTGTGATTGATCGGAAAATGATTCACGAGCTTGCAGAAGCAATTCTAAACGGCAACACTCCGGTGGTGTTGGATGGGATAGATGACGTCTACCGCCGCGGTCATGACATGAAGCGCCTTTATACGGATTTGCTGGAGCATTTCCGAAACCTGATGGTCGCCACGCTGGGCGGCAGGGTGGATAAATTGATTGATCTGCCCGCTGCCGAGGTCGAGCAATTGGTCCGGCAGGCCAGACAAACCTCAGCCGGAGCAATCAACCAAATATTTGATTTGCTCTTCAAGCAGGAGATGGCCATCAGGCTCTCACCTCAGCCCAAAATGACCCTCGAGATCACTCTGATCCGCATCCTCCAGGCTGGTCCGGCCCTGCCGATCGATGTTCTGATCGATAAACTGGACGATCTGCGACAGGAAATGGGGTCACCCGCGCCAGCGCAGTCGCCGTCCTCTATCCCGGCGAAAACATCAAACCCGGAATCGTCAGCACCGCATCAGCGGCCTGAACCGCCGGCATCGCAGGCAAGGCCGGCGAATTCAGAAGCTAAGCTCATGCAGCCGGCAGCAGTGACCGAAAAACAAACGGAATCCGAAAGGCTTGTTGAAGAACCCTGGAAACGGATGATCGAGACCATTTCCAATCAAAACCCGTCATTGGCAGTCAACCTGGCAAAATGCGAAGTTAAAAAGATTGCCGACCAAACGCTTGAAATTGAAGTTCCCGGCAATGGATTCACTCTGACCATGATCCAACGCGAAAAAAATATGGCGATTTTGCGGCAGGTTTGTGAGGAGATTATGGGAAGCGGGATTGATATCCAAATTGCTGTTAACCCTGACCAACATGTCAATGATAAAAAAAAAAATGATATCGAGTTGAGAGATCGGGCCGTCAGCCATCCACTGGTGGCCGAAGCGATCCAAATTTTCGACGGGCAACTGGTTGATGTGAAACTGCGGTAGGGGCTGACGCGGGGTTCGGGCTATCCGATTGCGGATTTCGGATTTTGGATTTCGGATTGATCAGGTGGAATAAAATTGGGATGGTGTTGCGAGTTGCGGGATCAGGATTGCGGGGTGAGAGAAACGATGGTGTAAGGTGTAGAGCGTAAGGTATAAGGTATAGGGTGTAAGGTTAAAGGCAAAAGGTAAAAGGATAAAGAAGGGTCTTCGGTTTTCGGCCTTCTACATTTGTCAATCGTCATTCAAAAGGGCATTCGATTGAGAGGGGCTAGATTTCTCATTTCAAATCCGAAATATAATTATCTGATAAAAGTCTGATAAAAGGAGGTAGGTCTATGAAAGGCATGGGCAACATGATGAAGCAGGCCCAAAAGCTTCAATCACAGATGTTAAAGCTACAGGAGGAACTCGCACAGAAGACCGTGGAATCCAGTGCCGGCGGCGGCATGGTAACTGTCGTTGCCAACGGCCGTCAACAGATCGTATCGATTAAAATAGAGTCCGAAGTTGTTGATCCCGAAGATGTCGATATGCTGCAGGACCTTGTCCTTGCCGCAGTCAATGATGCGCTGTCCAAAGCACAGGAGATGGTCACATCCGAGATGGGCAAACTGACCGGCGGGCTTAATATCCCGGGATTAAGCTAATGAGCTATTATCCAGCCTCGATCCAGAATTTGATCAAACATATTTCCAAACTGCCGGGTATCGGTGAAAAAACGGCCGAACGTCTGGCATTGCATATTCTGCGCGGAACCAGACAGGATGCCGAGCAGCTTGCCGGCAGTATTCTCAGCGTTAAAGAAAAGGTTCGGTTATGCCAACGGTGTTACGCCCTGAGCGACGACGACCTGTGCACCCTCTGCGGCGATCCGGCCAGGGACCCCTCCATGCTGTGTGTGGTCGAGCAGCCGGCGGACATGGTTGCCGTCGAGAAATCCGGTGCATTTCGCGGGTTGTACCATATCCTTTCCGGCGTACTCTCTCCCATGAACGGCATCGGCCCTGAAAATATCCGGCTGCGAGAATTAATTGCCCGGATCGAAGCGGACCGGATCTCCGAAATTGTGCTGGCGACCAGTACCAGCGTCGAAGGGGAGGCAACGGCGTCCTACATCGCCCAGATTCTCGCAAAATATCCGGTCAAAGTGACCCGGATTGCCTCGGGCGTGCCGATGGGTGGCGATCTCAAATACGTGGACCAGGTCACGCTTAAGCGGGCTATGGAGACCCGCCATGCCCTCTGACAACATCGATCCGATAGCGTTGTTTGAATGCCGCCAATGCGGTAGATGCTGCAACGGATACGGCGGAACGTACCTTGACAACAGGGATATCCAGCGCATTGCCAAATTCATTGACACGGATCCCGCCGGTTTTACCGACCGATTTTGCAAGATGTCCGGCCAGCGGCTGCTGCTCGCCCAGCGCAAGGACGGTTACTGTATTTTCTGGGATCAGCTTTGTACCATCCATCCGGTTAAACCTCTCATGTGTCGCAAATGGCCCTTTCTCGAAAGCATTCTGGTGGATCCGGCCAACTGGCTGATCATGGCCGATTCGTGTCCCGGCATAAAGACCGAGGTGGATACTGAAATACTAAAACGATTTGTTAGATTGATGAGATCATGTAACTGGTATTATCCATGACCGATCAAGACAAAAGCCGTGAACAGTTGATTCAGGATTTGAACGGGCTCAGGCAGCGGCTGGAGCGGCTGGAAGCCCGGCAGCGAAGAGCCCGTCAGGCATTGTACGAAAGTCAGCAGCAATTGCAGCAGGCCCAGAAAATGGAGACTCTGGGAACCCTGGTGGCGGGGGTGGCGCATGAAATCAACAACCCGCTCAATCTCATCATGTACAACATTCCGCTGCTTAAAAAAATCTGGAAAGACTTCCTGCCGATATTGATCGAGCAAAAACGGATTAGACCGGAGCAGAAATTCGGCGGGTTTGCTTATGATTTTCTGGAAGACAATTTGGCGCAGCTCATCGCAGATATGGAAATGGCCACTCAGCGAGTTGCCAAGACCGTGGCTGATCTCAAAAACTATACCAGACAGTCCAACGTTGCTGAAAAGGCACCAATGCAGGTCAATGCGGCAGTGAACAATGCCGTTCGATTGGCGAAGACCACGCTCAGAAAATCCTCGGTCCGGGTTAAACTTGAGCTTCAAGACGGCTTACCGCCCATTGAGGGCAATCTGCAGAGCATCGAGCAAATTATCCTGAATATCCTCATCAATGCCATACAGGCGATTGACCACCGCCAGGGAGAGATCCATATCAGTACGGGTTATCAAACCAGGGATGGGCGGGTTTACGTCCGTATTCAGGACAACGGCAAGGGCATCTCAACCGAATTGGCAGATAAGGTATTTCTGCCTTTCATAACCGACAAACAAAATGAAGGCGGAACCGGTCTGGGCTTGTCAGTTACCTACTCTCTGGTTGAAGCACATCAGGGTGAAATTACATATGATTCCGACACCGGTCAGGGCACCGCTTTCACGGTGTACCTGCCCACTCCGCTAAATCGCGAAGGCGCAAGGATCCTGGTGGTCGATGATGATAATTCAATCCGGCAAATGCTGATCGAAGGGCTGACGTTCAAGCACCGGTTTCTGGTAGAGGAGGCATCCAACGGCATCGAGGCGTCGATCAAGCTCGGTACGTATCGTCCCGATTTGGTCATCCTCGACATTTTTATGCCGGAAATGGATGGTGTGGAAGTGTGCCGGAGCATTTTGAGCGAGCCGGAACTTGCCGACATGCAGGTTATCATAACGACCGGCTACCCCGACCATCCCAAGCTGGACGAGGTCGTTGAATTGGGATTTACCAATATTTTTTCAAAACCCTTCGATTTGCTGAAGTTTATCGACGATGTTGCCGTCATACTGGCTGATAGGAGGACGGGGATGCAAATAGAGAGTTCCTGAGTCGTATTGTGGTATCTGAGATTTGGAGAGTTTAAAAATATGAACCGCAGAATATTGAACCTCGAACCGCAGAATGTCGAAGGGAGGATTCGCTCTCCGAGCCGTAGGCGCTACAACCCCTGCGGGCCGGAGGCTTTGCTCAGTCATTTTAATAATTAGACAGAATACATTCCTTCGATATTCTGCGGTTCGCTTTTCAGTATTCCCTTTTCAATTAGGACTGCGGTTCTGGGACCATGGGCGAGTCTGAACGCCGGCCCCTGCCGCCGTTATTTTTCCTCAGAAGTCAAAGCCGCCCTGATAAACTCGCGGTTCATGCGGGCGATGTTCACGATCGAAATTTCCTTCGGGCACTCCGCTTCACATTCCTTTTCGTTGGTACAATTGCCGAATCCCAGTTGGTCCATGGTGCGCAACATGTTCAAGGCCCGTTTGGCGGCTTCCGGCCGACCCTGGGGCAGCAATGCCAGATGGGAGATCTTGGCGCCGGTAAACAGCATGGCCGCAGCATTCGGACAGGCCGCTACACAGGCTCCGCATCCGATGCAGGCCGCGGCATCCATGGCCTTCTCAGCAGCTTCCTGGGGGACGGGCAATGCGTTGGCATCGGGCGCACCGCCGGTGTTGACCGAAATAAAGCCCCCGGCCTGGATAATCGTATCCAGGGCCGAGCGGTCAACCACCAGGTCTTTGATGATCGGCAATGCTTTTGCCCGCCAGGGCTCGATATGGATCGTGTCTCCGTTCGAAAAGTGCCGCATGTGAAGCTGACACAGCGTGGTTCCCTTTTCCGGTCCATGGGGACGTCCGTTCACCACCGCACCGCACATGCCGCAGATACCCTCACGACAGTCATGATCAAATGCAATGGGTTCTTTACCCTCGAGGGTCAATTTTTCATTGACAATATCCAGCATTTCAAGAAACGACATGTCGGTTGAAATGTCTTCGGCCGGATACGTTTCCATTCGGCCTTTATGATTAGGCGAGCTTTGGCGCCAGATTTTTAACGTTAAGCTGATTTTCTGCGTCACTTGTAACTCCTTTGGGTAAGTTCGACATTCTCAAAAACCAGAGGCTCTTCGTGAAACTGCGGATTTTTTTCTTTTCCTTTATATTCCCAGGCGGCTACATGGCAGAAATGCTCATCATCCCGCAGGGCTTCATTCTCATCGGTCTGGAACCCTTCATTGAAGTGACCGCCACATGACTCCTGGCGGGCACGCGCATCGATGATCATCAACTCGGCGAATTCCAGAAAATCGGCCACTCTCAGGGCTCTTTCAAGACTTTGATTCACGTCATTGGCAGATCCCGGGACGGTGACATTCTCCCAAAATTCGCCTTGCAGGGTTTGGATCAGATTGCGGGCTTTGTCCAGGCCGTCATTGTTCCGGGCCATGCCGCAGTACTCCCACATGATCAACCCCAACTCCCGATGAAAATCGTCTACCGTGCGCTTGCCGTTTATAGAAAGCAGCGTGTTGAGGCGATTGCAGGCCTGATCCTCGGCATCCTTGAAAGCCGGGTGGCTGCTGTTTAGTTCGGGCAAATCCGCACCGGCTAAGTAGCCGCCGATTGTGTAAGGCAGAACAAAGTATCCGTCGGCCAGACCCTGCATCAATGCGCTGGCTCCGAGCCGGTTGGCGCCGTGGTCGGAGAAATTGGCTTCACCCAGTACGTAAAGCCCGTCAATATTGCTCATCAGATTGTAGTCGACCCACAGGCCACCCATCGTGTAGTGAACTGCCGGATAGATCATCATCGGTGTCTCATATGGATCCTGGCCGGTAATTTTTTCATACATCTGAAACAGGTTGCCGTATTTTTTCTCGATAACCGCTTTGCTATCCCGCTTAATTGCATCCGCAAAGTCAAGATAAACGGCCAGTCCGGTGCTGCCGACGCCTTTACCCATATCGCATTGCTCCTTCGCATTGCGGGAAGCGACATCGCGCGGTACGAGATTGCCGAAACTGGGATACTTTTCTTCCAGAAAATAGTTGCGTTCGGACTCCGGAATATGAGACGGCGCTTTTTTGTTGCCCGGATCCTTCGGTACCCAGACCCGGCCGTCGTTCCGTAAACTTTCACTCATCAGGGTCAACTTGGACTGGGTATTGCCGTGAACCGGGATGCAGGTCGGATGAATCTGGGTGAAGCACGGGTTCGCAAAAAGGGCGCCCTTCTTGTAAGCTCTAAAGGCGGCGGTCACATTGCAGGCCATGGCATTGGTTGAAAGGAAGAAAACGTTGCCGTAGCCGCCGGTGCATAGCACCACCGCATGCGCCTCGTGGCGTTCGGTCTCGCCGGTAATCAGGTTGCGGACAATGATTCCCCGTGCCTGACCATTGACCACAACCAATTCCAGCATTTCACGCCGGGTGAATAGCTTGACCTTGCCGGCGGCGACCTGCCGTGACAGGGCACTGTAGGCGCCCAGCAGCAGCTGTTGCCCGGTCTGTCCCCGGGCGTAGAAGGTTCTAGAAACTTGGGCGCCGCCAAAGGATCGATTCGCCAGCAGTCCGCCATAATCGCGGGCAAACGGTATTCCCTGGGCCACGCATTGATCGATGATGTGATTGCTGATTTGGGCCAAACGGTGAACATTGGCTTCTCTGGCCCTGAAATCGCCGCCTTTTACCGTGTCATAGAAAAGCCGCCAGATGCTGTCGCCATCGTTGGGATAGTTCTTGGCTGCATTTATCCCGCCCTGAGCCGCAATGCTATGTGCCCTGCGGGGGCTGTCCTGGATGCAAAATGTTTTGACATCATAGCCCAATTCCGCCAGGGAGGCGGACGCGGAGCCACCGGCCAGTCCGGTCCCGACGACGATGACTTCGTATTTGCGTTTGTTGGCCGGATTAACCAGCTTAAGTTCGAAACGGTGACGGTCCCATTTTTGGTCCAAGGGCCCCCCGGGGATTTTGGCATCAAGAGACATAGCGCTTCCTCTCTAACCCGATATGGCGACGAAGATCGGCAGCAACCCGAAACCGACTCCGACAACCAGACTGAAAATTATGCTGCATGACGTTATCAGCGGCATATACTTGGGATGGTTGGCGCCCAGTGTCTGAAAGGCGCTCCAGAATCCATGGCTGACATGCAGGGCCGCGACGATCATCGCCAGAATGTAGATGACAACCCAGAACGGTGATTGAAACGTTTGCGATACGATCTGGGCGATTGTGGTGTTACTCTTATCCACGAAATGGAAGTTGAGGAGGTGGAAAACAACAAATACTGCCAGAAATATGCCCGTGTACGGCATCGTGGCGGAACCGATGGTTCGTCCGCCACCTTTCTTATTCACCTCATATCGACCGCCCCGGGCTTTGAAATTCTCGTAAAACAGCGTCAGTCCGGTAGCGATGTGGACCACGGCAAAAACAAGCAGACCGATTTCGGCCAGCGTAATGAGGGGACCCAGGGAATGCAGATGTTCGGCGTACGAATTAAATGCGTCTTGACCGGCATAAATCGTCAGATTACCCGCGAGGTGCCCGGCTAAAAACGCACAAAACGACAGACCGGTAATAGCCATCATCAACTTTTTACCGATAGAGGACCAGAGGGTTTGCTTCAACCAGTTCATTGTTTCCTCCAGCAAGATGTTGAGTAACCCAAGTCAATTCGCAAAAAGGTTCTATATTTATTGATTTTTTAACAATCTGTCAACAAATTTGTCAAATCAAGAATTTATCGAACCATTTGGCGGTGACCGGTTACGGGTACCGACGAAAAAATCTCCTTTTGGGTGCGTTTCTGCCGGAGCACACGTATCCCGCGCTGCCGGAAAGCAGGCGGCATCGGTCGATGATCCGCCGGAACGCCAGCAGCGCACCCGGATAACCGAATCTACGAATTGATCGCCGACAACCACCAGCTATCGCGTTTGGTCTCCATCACCGCATTTGCAATCTGC
>JASJCE010000273.1 GCA_030066155.1 Desulfobacterales bacterium
TAAGAGAAGCACGCCTGGTTGTTGCCATATGGTCCAAAACATCCGTCGAAAAGATAAAGATAAAGATACGGGGTCGGGGCTTGAATAGTGAATTATAAGTTGTATAAAAACCTATATTTATTCACTATTCACGCTTTGACCCCCCTTTTTTTGTGTTGAACCTAGAATAATTGCAGCAGGCATTAATCCAAACAGTCGGTCCTGCCGAAATCGTCGGCGAATTCCAACAGGTCATCGCCATCGACCACTCCGTTTCTGGTTATATCTCCTTTGCAGGAGTTCTGGGTGCCGAAATTCAGATAATAGTGGTCATTGAATTCATTGTACCGGATATGGTGATACCCATCGGTTGTGCGGCCCCACACTCTTAAGCGGAATTGATAGCCGCAGTTTTTCCATGCCGCCAGCTGACCGACCGGTGCGTCGGTCGAGTTGAATTCCTCACTGTCCACTCCGAACCAGACAGGTGGAATTCCGTCATTGGATCCGACATATTGGTCTTTTTTGACCGATCCTCCCGATTTATTCTCGCCGTACAGCACTGCCAGGTTATATCTTCGCAGATAACCGTTCGGGTGCCAGGCAGTGATTAAAAATTTCAGATTATCGGTCGGACTTGACAGATCGATAATGCCGCATTCGGGGATGACATCTCCGTTATCATATTTTACGGTGTGAATATCAGCCTGGACCGGGGAATTATCGACAACCACCGTAATCCGGCTCAATGCATTGGCGGGAAGTGGAATCTCAGTGCCGGTTGAACTAAAGGCTCGGTATGTCATATCATACTTGCCGTTTGGTTGCCCGGCGGTATTCCAGATGATTTTAAGGTCGCGATGGGCCCAGTAGCCGGTATCGGTGCGCGCGTATAGATTTTTGCGGGAACCAACCGTCAGTGGGCCCACAGTCACGCGCTGGGTATTCACGGTGCCGTCCGAGTTGATGATATATCTGATCTTGGTCAAAGAATACGTCAGGGGTTCAAAATCGCCGGCCGTCGGAGCGATATCCCCATCCCATTTGGCCGCCAGGATCTGATAGTAGCGGACATTGCCGTCTGCAAGACCAAACAGCCCGCTGATCCACAACCGGCCGCCGAAAGGTGCATCCGTGTAGCGGTAGATACCCAGATCCTGGGCCACTTCCGGAGAAACATTGGCCAGACCCTGCGTATCCCCACTCTGGGTGATTTCAGAGGTGGGAATCTTACCGATACTGGTGAAGAGAAAACCGGTAAGAATGGGGCTGAATGCGGGATTCGGCAGCCCCGACATTCCGCCGTATGCACCCATGTCGTTGCGGCTGCCGTCGATATCATCGTAAACCGGACTTGGATCCCCGGCGTCGACACACGGCGATTCTTCACTAAGATAGTATTTTCCCGGATAATCGGCATCAAACAGCGGGTCCTGTGAAATATCACCCGGGCCGGGCTCCGCCACACCGCCGCTCTGGGCATCATAATCCCGCCAGGCGTTTTTCCAGACATCATTGAAGGAAATCGATGGTACCGCTCCGTGGCTGGCCGAAATCCCCGTCTGGTTGTAGGCAACAATGTTGTTCTTGACAATCGCTGAGGCCCGGTAGCACCAGATCCCGCTGGAGGGATGATCGACAATGGTATTATTGATTATCTGGGCGCCGGCTGACTCCTCCCAGCCAATATAGATGCCGACATCGCGATTGTCGATCAGGACATTGTTGGATATCAACGGCGTGGAGCGAAGGCAGAGGATGCCATAGTCGAGGACCGAATTGCTGTCGTTGCCGTTGATGGTTATCAGGTTGTTGCGTATTATCGCGCTTGAGCCGGATAAGATCCGGATGCCGTTGGCATTGTTGATGATGCGGTTGTTGCTGATGACAACATTGCCGCCGTAAATGGACACACCGGCATAGGAATGATCACTGCCGCTGTTATAAATGGTGAAGCCGTCCAGTTTGGCATTTACAACTGCATCGGCCAGAACAACACTGACCGTGCGCAATCCGCTCAGGATGGTCTGTTCATACCCCTCTCCCAGAATGTCGATTCCGGATTTTAATATAATGTTTTCAGAATATCTGCCGGCTTTTACCTGAATCGTATCTCCGCTGCCTGCTTTATTGATGGCATCCTGAATCGTTTTGAAATCAGCCGGTCCATCATCGTCAACCGTGTAAACGGCTGCCGTCCCCGTGGCAGCGCCGCCTAAAGCCAGAACCAATACCAATCCCCATAAAAGAATACGTTCAATCATGATTGCCTCCTTTCAGCTGCTATGATTTCCCCCTCCGTAACTTCTCTATGATCTTTACACTATGGTTTGAACGGATTGTGGTGAAGTGAATTGCAGATTTCTACAACGGCAAGCAAAAAAATTTAGACACAACTTATTTTTAAAATTCGAGGAATAACCCCTACCGTGCGCCGAATGCCCTGCGCGGAACGCCATCGCGCACCCGGCAATAATTTGCGGGTTGGCAATATCCGATTTATGTCGATTTAATTTTGCCCTGCTCGGTATATATACGAATCTTCAGTGAAGGTTAGGATCACATTACCGCATTTGACCGGTATTGATAATTGCCGCTTAACAATTCAGGAAATAGGTGGTTGATTAATTTGTAGCAATTGGTTTCCGCAGAAAATACCGAGTGTCTGGTCTACCGAGTGTCTAGTCTAAAGATAATTGTTCTTACATGGGGTGAGTGAGTATGGACAGCAAGTGCCTGCTATTGGAACTATTCAGAAACCGCCCGAGTATACTCTTAAGGGGAGGAATTTGTCAACCTTTTCTTCGGAAGACCGCAATTTTGTAGATAGAACTGAAAGTTGATGTATTTAGGGTCTGAGATTAGAATTAGACAGGATTTTTTCAAAGGTAGGTTTCGATCGCGTAATCAGCATCAATTACGTCATCATCCACGCTGGGCGCTGAGGAATGATTATAGATAAAGAAGGCCTCAACTGGCGGACCATTGGCTCGCAGAGGCGGTTTGCGTTTGACATCCCATAAGCCCAGGTGTGTGAGGATCTTTTTCACGAGCTGTTGATCCTCAAATTAATATTTAACTTCCACCAAAAACAACCCTTGGGCCGGGGCAGTGGCACTGGCATTGCTGCGGTCTTTGGAACTTAAAATTGCGTTGAAGGCTTCCGGTGTGATCTTTCCTAGACCCACATCCACCAGCGTTCCGACGATATTTCTGACCATAAACCTCAAAAAGCCATCGGCCTCGATGGTGAAAAAAACAAAACCGTCCTCGCTTTCGGTTAAGTCGGCCGTCATCACATGGCGGGTGGTATGTGACCGCGGGCTGCCGGTGCCCTCAAACGATTTGAAATCGTGGGTTCCGATAAGATGAGAAATGGCGGCGCGCATGGCATCGGTATCCAGTTTTCTACGAATGAACCAGGCGTATTGTCTTCCGATGGCCCGCGGCAGCTTGTGGTTCCAGATTCGATACTGATAGATTTTGCTTTTGGCATTATAGCGCGCGTGGAATGACGCATCGGCGCGCCGGCAATCCATTATGACAATATCCCCCGGTAGAATACTGTTAAGGCCTTTTAGAAATATCTCCGGTGTTAAATCCGTTTCACAGCGATAATTGGCCACCTGTCCCAGGGCATGCACCCCGGCGTCAGTTCTGCCCGAGCCGTTCAAGGTGAGCGGTTTACCCGTCATGGTTGAAAGCGCCTGCTCGATTTCCTGCTGGATCGTCCGGTCCTCTTTCTGCCGCTGCCAGCCATGATAAGCGGTACCGTCGTATTCAATGACGATTTTGAAGTTTGATTGGGTCATATCTTTAACCATTTAACAAGTCAACCAATCAACAAGTTAACTATATTTGTATAACTAGAGCGGATTAATTAGCAAGGC
Organism: Desulfobacterales bacterium; assembly: GCA_030066155.1. Classification (GTDB taxonomy): domain Bacteria; phylum Desulfobacterota; class Desulfobacteria; order Desulfobacterales; family JAFDCJ01; genus JAFDCJ01. Next base: position 3,870 of record JASJCE010000273.1, read on the forward strand.
GGCCGACAGCGAAAAGAACGACAATATCGTCGACAAGGCGATGGCCGCTGACGCCAGTTCGGTATCGCTGTTGAGTTGGGAGGAAAGGATATATAGAGACGTTGATGTCGGCAAGGCGAAATAGATCAACCCGACTTTCAGTGCAACCCCCGTGACACCGAACTTCATCAAAAAAATGTAGCCGACCACCGGCAGCACCACCAATTTAAAGCCGGATGCGATTAGAGACAACTTGAGATGCTCTTTTATACTGCCAATGGATAAAGCGGCGCCGATAGAGAGCATCGCCAGGGGCAGTGCCGCAAATGAACACAACTGGAAGAGGCCCTCAATGTAGGGCGGAAATCCGTCTGCCAGATTGGCATAAATGATTCCACTGACACATCCCAGGATCAATGGATTGGATATAATGCCTTTGACGACTTGCCAGATACGGCTGTAGGAGAATGTTTTTTCCCCTGAAAACCAGATCATCGTTGAGACGCACAGCACGTTGATGATCGGAATAATTATTCCCATTAAAATACCGAAATGTCGGAGACCGTCCTCGCCCAGCGCACTTAAAACGATGGCCACACCGATATAGGTGTTAAACCGGTAGCAGCTCTGGGAGAAGGAGCCCACCTTGAAATCCGGCACTTTAAAAACAACAATAAAAGCCGTACTCAATATGTAAACGATAACAACAGTTAATATGGCGGATTTGTACAATGCGGAGTTGCCGAAGAGGTCAGTTGGCGCGGCGCCGATTTTCCAAAAAAGTAATATCGGGAAAAATATATAATAGATGAGCCTGTCGGATGTTTGCAGAAAAACATCATTGGTCAGACCGAAACGTTTCAACAAACTGCCGGACAGGATAAGGACAAAAACCGGGAAAAGGCTGTTAAAAACCATTTTGGATGGTATTTCTCCGGAAGTTTTTACGACTTGGTGTGGCCATGAATTGCTTATATTCTGTCCACCGGTACATTGGCCAGTTCCAAATCGATTTCATCGCTGAGCAATTCTCGATAAGTCGCCAGGGTGTAACGGGCTCCGCAGGACCTGCAAAGCAAATACACCGAGCGTCAGGCTTTCAGGATTTTCAGGTTCGCCTGACACCGCAAACATTTTAATCTTTCGTTTTGCATAACTAATCCGCCCGAAAATAAACTGTCAGGATTGTCGACAGTCCTTTGAAACCAAAAAAAGTTAGACAGCATTCGACCAACCTTTGAACCTTGAACCCTGAACCTTTGAACCTTTTTTAATTGGACCAGAGCTCCGGCGGATTAATTACTGTATGCTGCGCATAATGTCAAATAAAGTTGAAATTTGAACTGAGACAACTTCCGGGGAAAGTGGTGCTGGCGGGGCAGAAATTATATAAGAGGGTAATTTGGGAATTTACAGTACTCCTTCGTTTCCAGGTTTCATTACCCAAACCCGGATGAGTTCGATGGGCAAGTTTTTACGTGTACAAGGGAGTACTGAAGCGTTTCGTCATCCGGGAATGAGAACCAATTTGGCTGCGGCAGTGCGCTCTTTGTCCAGGTCATCAAAGGCCCTGGCTCCCTCAGCAAGCGGCCGGGTTTCCACCCAGCTCAAATCGCCGAGTTGCCCCTTCGCAATGGCTCGGGCCGCGGCCCGCATATCGGCCGGGGTGTAGCAATAGACACCGACCAGGGTAATTTCGAAGAGGGTCAGTTTGCGAATATCCAGCTCGCCGGCTGAATCCATCAGACCGATGTGCACGAAAATTCCTCCGGGTTTGATGGCTGCCATGGCCGTTTTGCGGGTGACCCCGCCACCCACAGCATCAATGACCAAATCGAAGGAGTCAGTCACCAAAGCCGGATCATTTAGCGGATCATGAACCTGACAGTCCACATGCTCGGCCACGGAACGGCGTCGATCGGCGTGGGTTTCGGCCACCACCAGGTTCCGGCAACCATACATGTTGAGCAGCAGAGCAGCTAGCAAGCCCACAGCCCCGCCACCGATGACGAGGGTTTTCTGCTCGGCCAGGGGTCGGGATGATTGGTTCCGGGCCAAGTTCAAGGCATGCAGGGCCGTGGCGGTCGGCTCGGTCAAAGAGGCCTCGACAAAGCTGATCTCTTCCGAGAGGTCGATCAAATTTCTCTCGGGGATGGCGACATACTCCGCATAGGCGCCGGCCAGGCGCATGCCGATCAGCTCACGGGCGGCGCACAGGTTGGAATGTCCGGTGTCACAGGCCTCACAGCTGCCGCAGGTGATCAGTGGATTGATCACGACCCGCCGTCCGGCATCCGGGCTGGAAACCAGGTTTCCGGCTACTTCATGGCCGAGAATCAACGGCGGGACGCGACGCGGGTCCTTGCCGTGATAGGCGTGCATGTCGGACCCGCAGATCCCGGTGGCCTCCACCTTCACCAGCACATCACCCGCTGAGGGCACCGGATCCGGCTCATCCCGGTAAATGACCTGATTTGTGTCGGTATATACCAAGGCTTTCATATAATCTCACTCCCTTTTATTGCGGAATCGAATACCAGGACCTCCCTCCGGGCTGTAGGCCCTACGGGCCGGAAGCAAGGCCAGGTCAGAGATAACCGACTCAGCCATAGTCCAATCTTTTAGAGGTTTCAGGTTTCGGGTTTCAGGTTTCAGGCCAGCCGCTGGCCTGGAAAGCGGACAGTCAGTTCAATAAAAGAACCTAATGACCATCGAACATCGAATAAAGGAATTCTATCGATTTTAATCGCGGTTACAAACCGCTCCCACACGAACTTATAATGAAGTTTTATGCGAGGCCGAATATTCAGGAATTGAGGGATTCAAAAATTAAATAAAAATAATAGATAGAATTTTTTTAATTCCTATAATTCCTAAATATCTAAACTCGCAATTCCTAAGATATTTGCTCTGAAACCTGACACCTGACACCTGAAACCAGAATACTGACGGTTAAGTTAAATATATTTCGAAACCCTATGGGGTAGCCCGAAGCCCAGCCCTGTGAACCGGCATTCTTTACTTAGCACTCCAGCCGCCATCCAGAAAAATGGTTTGTCCGGTTATGTAGTCAGAGGCGCGGGAAGATAAAAATATGGCCAAACCGCTTAAATCCTCCATTTCACCATTACGGCCGATAATGGTCTGTCGGGCGAGGGCATCGATCACCTTCTGATCATCATAAAGCGAACGTGTCAGCCCGGTTCTGAAAAAGCCCGGCGCGATGGCATTGCAGGTGATGCCGCTTTCTTTTGCAGACCAGGCCTCAGCCATGGCCCGGGTCAGCTGCATCACCCCTCCCTTTGAGGCACCGTAGGGGGCGCTGTTGGGAAAGGCCCGCCTGCATTGCAAGGACGCGATGTTGACGATTTTTCCCCACCCTTTTGCTTGCATGGCCGGTATCAGCAAGCGTGCCAGAAAAAAAGGCGCGGTCAAATTGATGGCGATGGTTTTGTTCCAGGTGTCGACGCTGACCTTATCCCAGGGCTCCCGCAAATTGACCCCGGCCGCGTTTACCAGAATATCGGGCGGCCCAAAAAATGACGAAGCCTGCTCCGCCATACCCGGCAATGCATCAAGTTGGCTCACATCACATGTCACGTAGGCTGCTTTTGCGCCTGAATCCTCGACCTGGGCGACGGCTTCCTGCAGGGCTTCCACTTCCACTTCAAGGGCGGCATGAATGACGGCAGCGCCGGCAGCAGACAGGGCCGAGGCAATGGCGCGACCAATGCCGGAACTGCCGCCGGTCACCAACGCCACCCGGCCGTCCAAGTCAAAAAGGTCGTTTATAATGCTCATTTGACTTCTTCTCCTAACTCGAAGGTCTCATCCGGGAAATACTTGGCCAAACGCACATCGGATGTGCGGGCATGGCCCTCCATGCCTTCCAGCCGTGAAATGCGCGCCGAAACGGCTCCGATCTGCCGATTTGCTTCGCGCGTCATGCGCTGGTAGGTGACGGTCTTGATAAACTTGCCGGCACTCAACCCGCCGGAGTAGCGGCCCGCTCGCTTGGTGGGCAGGATATGATTGGGGCCGGATGTTTTGTCGCCGTATGCCACCGTTGATTCTTCCCCTAAAAAGAGCGACCCGTAGTTGGTCAGTCTGCCCAGCCACCAGTCCAGGTCCGCGGCCTGAACCTCCAAATGCTCCGATGCGTATTCATCACTGACCTGGGCCGCTTCCTCCCTGGTCGACACCAGGATCACTTCGCCGTAGTCGCGCCAGGACGCCTCCGACACCTCAGGGGCCGGTAATGCGGCAACGACCTCGGGAACCTTCTTCATCACTGCCTGGGCCAGATCCCGTGAGGTGGAAATCAACACGGCCGGTGAGTCATAGCCGTGCTCCGCCTGTCCCACCAGATCGGCGGCCACAATGTCGGGGTCCGCCGTCTCATCGGCAATTACCAGGATTTCAGATGGTCCGGCAAACACGTCGATGCCCACTTCGCCGTAAAGGATGCGCTTGGCTTCGGCCACGAATTTGTTGCCCGGCCCCACCAGGATGTCCGCCGGTTTTCCGGTGAACAGTCCATAGGCCATTGCGGCAATGGCCTGCACCCCTCCTAACGTCATAATCACATCCGGCTTGCAAACCGACATGGCATAAAGGATAGACGGATGAATGCCGCCCCCATGATGGGAAGGAGAGCAGGCAACGATGTAAGGCACCTCGGCGGCCTTGGCCGTGGCAATGCTCATCAGGGCAGATGCGGCATGGGCAAAGCGTCCGCCCGGTACATAACACCCGGCGACGTTGACCGGGATCAATTTCTGGCCGGCGATAACGCCGGGGTGCAGCTCTGTTTCAAACTCAAGCATGCTCTCGCGTTGTTTTCGGGCGAAATTGTATACCTGCTCATGGGCAAACTGGATGTCATCCTTGGTACGCTGATCCAGAGTTGCCGCCGCTTTTTCGATATCATCCGCGGTAATGATGAAATCACCGGTCCAGTTGTCCAGTTTCTGGGCATACTTTCTGACCGCCTCTTCACCGTTTGCCTTGATATCGTCCAACATGTTAACGACGATATCCCGTGTTTGGGTTTCATCGGTTTGGGCGGTTTTGGTTGCCTTTTTAAGGTACTCGACACTCATTGGTTTCCTCCTTTTTTGAATCAAATGAGACTGGCATTGAAGAACTTCCATAGGAAGGTGTGTGATACTAACGGTTATTCTTCATATTCTCAGCTACACATCGTGGACATAGAAATTGGTGGTGGTGTTGGCGGCTTTCACTAGTTTATCGAATTTGGCCAAGGATCCCACCAGCTCCTTTTTTATGTCGTCCCAGACAGGCAGTTGAGCACCTGCCTTTTTAACCCATTGAGCCTTTTCTTCGGCCGTGGGGACATACAACTCGACACCCGCCTTTTTCATTTCAGCCATGGCGTAGGCCCGTGCCGCCGGGATTTTGGCATGGTTCTGCCGCATGGTAAGTTCACTGGCAAACTCGACATCTTGCTGAAATTCTGAAGGAAGGCTCTTAAACCATTTGAGATTGCAGGAATAAACCTGGGCATCGGGAACCGCAGCGTTAAAGGTGATGCTGGAAAGTATGTCCTTAAAACCAAAAACCAGTAGGGCTTCTATGCTGGGATCAAGGGCATCGGCGTACCCCGTCTTAATGGCGGCTGCCGCTTCAACCCACTCCACCGGGATGGGATTGGCGCCCAGCTGTCGGTAAAATCTTCGCAGGATTTTTGAATTAGGAACCCGAAACTTGAGCCCCCGCATCTGTTCCGGCGTCTTGATCGGGCCCTTGATGCCCTTACGCACAGCTACCGTACGGGGATCGATGCTGGGATACCAAAGTGCTTTGAATCCCCTGGCTTCAATCTTTGGATTGATTTCATTCTTCCAGACGTCTGACGTCACTAGATTGACAAATTTTTGGTTCTCGCCGCACCAATAGGGAATGTTGATGACATCAGCCGCCGGCGCAAATGGCGCAAAATTGGATATGGAATGCTGCGCAACCTGGATGGTACCCGTCAGTACTTTTTTTGCCAGCGCGCTGCCGGCACCCAGCTGCCCGCCCGGTGCAAGCTGCACATACATCTTGCCATGGGTTATGTTTTGAATATTTTCTTTATAATCAAGCTGCATGATGGGGTAACTTCGTGAAACACCGAGAACATAAGATGTCGCCACAATCATGGTATACCGGGCGGCTTTTTTGCGTTTCTGTTCTTCACCGGCCACCCGGGCGGACGCTTCCCGGGAACCCAAGGCACCACTTGTCAGGGCAACCATGGCTGTGGTAACACCGAATTTGGCGCTTAGCTCCAAAAAGCGCCGACGCTCTTCGGATTGCAGCCCCTTACGTTTAATATCCTCAGACATTGGTATTCCTCCTCATTGATCGTCCTACTTAATGAAGGTTTATCGTCTCCCTCTGAAACGGATCACTCAATCAACCAGAGTGAAAACCAGGGGATATACCCCAGGAGCAGCACGACGACGAGCATGGTCAGGA
>JASJCE010000274.1 GCA_030066155.1 Desulfobacterales bacterium
AAAAGATCTTTGAGGTTAATTTCAAGCAGATGGGCCAGATCCTGATTGTCTTCGATGACCAGTATTTTGGGGGGCATGATATTTGCGGGCGTTCACAGGTTCAAGGTTCACCGTTCAGGGTTAGACATGTTTACGGGCAATTATCGATTTTGCCTCAGTACATTTAGCTACCAGGTTCCAATGCACTTGAGAGCCTCTTTATTTCCGGGGTTTCCCCCAGAGCCTGTCAATCAATGATTTCGATAGAAACTGAATCCTAACTTTTGCGTTGTGTTTATTATTGCAGGACAAACTTTAACACTTAACCATAAATTGAATTTATCACACTTCAATCACAAGTTGATCAAAATTTCATATCATTTCCTAATCTAAAATTCGATAGAATTCCATCAACCTTGAACACTAAACCCTGAACCTTTAGATTTTTTTATTTGAAGGTTGACAAAGGTGTCTGAATGAAATATTATTAATCGTAAAAATACGATTAACAGATGAGAATTATGGAAAAAATTATAAACGGAATTCCGGCGCAATGTTGTACGCTCGATATTTCCGGCAAAAAGCAGGAGCGGCTGGTCGCGATGTTCAAGGCGATCGGCAATCCCATTCGTTTTGAAATCATTAAATTCCTGGTCACGCATCCCGGTTGCATTACCGGAGATATTGTGAATCACTTGCCGGTGGCCCAGGCGACGGTCTCCCAGCATCTTAAGGTGCTCAAGGACGCCGGATTTATATCCGGAATTATTGAAGGCACGTCGACCTGCTATCAGCTGGATGAGAAAAATATTGGTTGGTTTAGATCAATTGTACAAGATATTTTTTAAAATTTTTTGCGTTGAATAATCGTAATTTTACGATGAAATCTGGGAGAGAATAAAGATGTTATTTGATGAAGCTTTAAAAATCGGTGATTTTATTTTCCAATCTTTTTTGCACATCTGGCCCTACTTGCTGCTGACCATTCCGTTTGCGGTGGCAATTCAGATGTCGGGGGCATCGAAATATATCAAACGGGCATTTGCCGCCCGACCCTTGGTCGCCATCATTCTGGCGACCGTGGTCGGTGCCTTCAGTCCTTTCTGCTCCTGCGGTGTAATTCCCGTTATCGCATCACTTCTGATCGGCGGTGTACCGTTGGCACCGGTCATGTCCTTTTGGATCGCGTCGCCATCCATGGATCCGGAGATATTTTTTTTGAGTGTCGGGATGATAGGCTGGGAACTGGCTCTCTGGCGCCTCGTTGCGACCCTTCTGTTAAGTTTCGGGGCCGGACTGCTGACCCATGTGGCCATGGAAAAAGGCTGGTTAGGACGGTCGATATTGCGGTCCCGCAAATCTGCTTCCGTACAAAGCTCATTCAAACTACTAAAAAACGGTTGGCAACAGCTGAAAGGTTGGTTTAACAAGCCTCGCGATACCAGGCATCCATCAACCCCTGCGGGGTCGCCTTCAGATACGTTGCTGCAGTTGGTACCGGTGCTGCAGACCTCAAATTATGCCGGTGCTGCAGCCGGAACAGCTGGATGTACAGAATGCTCATCCGAGATACAAATTGCGCCAATCGGGCAGCCTTTCCCCGGCATCGGCGGCAGATCGCCGATTGTATCGCCGACAAGTGAAAGCTGTTGCGGGAGCCAGGCAGCCGAATCTGATTGTTGCGGAAGCCAGACCGCTCAAACTCAGTGTTGCGGGAGTCAACCGGCTGAAACCCCATGCTGCGATGAATCACCTACATTTAAAAGCCGCTTGCTTAAAGAGACATTCGGTGCAATCTGGATGGTCGGTAAATTCATGGCTCTGGCATTTATATTGGAAGCGTTGATTACCCTTTACGTACCTGCAAATTGGATTTCGTCATCATTAGGCTCCCAATCCCCGCTGGCTATTTTGTCCGCCGCGTTGCTGGGCATACCGGCTTACACCACGAGTTTGACGGCATTGCCCATGATCAGCGGTCTGCTGAACCAGGGCATGAATCCCGCGGCCGCGATCGCATTTCTGATTGCCGGACCCACTACCACGTTGCCGGCCATGGCTGCCGTCTGGCCATTGGTTGCACGCCGGGTTTTTGCATTGTATGTATCCTTTGCTCTCGTGGGAGCAGTCCTGACGGGAGTTTGTTATGGTCTGCTGGCGTGAGAATGGTTTCAGGTGTCAGGTGTCAGGACTGCCGCTGACCGCCGGAGGCAGTCAGTTTAACTAAAAAGAAACTAACGAACGTCCAACATCGAACGTCCAACGTCCAACTTCCAATGAGGATGGCGCTGCGCTTTGTCGATTTTATAAAGAACAATTTGTACTTAAGTCGTGATCAAAATATGACTAAATCCGGAAAAACGGAAAATTTTTAGACTAGTCGATTGGTCCGCGCCGTGTGGTATTCAGCATTTCTCAAAAACTGATAGAATACCATATTCGAAGTTGAACGTTGGACGTTCGATGTTCGACGTTCAATCTATACTAAGCTACGAATAGGCGAAGTTTCATAAGAGTTTTTAATCTCACCCATTATTAGCTATCGGTATTGCCGTCAAAACCATAATTCTGCGTGATAACGTCTATGTTATCCGCAATTTTTAGCCAATCCTGATTCAAATCTGCTTCTCGTGCACCTGGTCGGGAATTTATATTGATGCCCTCCATTTCGGCCCCTCTGGATTTGATTTGTTTCTCAAGGTGCTTAAAATCTATTAATAATTAGTTCTGTAAATGAGTCAGCGTACTTGATCATCTGATATCACGAGGAATTGGGGGGGTTGTCATGAGAACAATTAGCATAAAGCTGATCTTTACGGTTTTGGTGATCTTTCTCGTTGTGACGCTGGGCACCGCCTCCGGTGACCAGGCCAACGAAACGGCTGCAACTGTTGATAACGTAAGCCGTGCTGTCGCAGAGTCGAACCAAATATCAGCCACATCAACCGGTCTGCAATTTGAATTAGGTGTGGAAGAGTCCGCATTTCACCGATTTATAAAGAGCGGCAAGGGATATTTGTCCGCCACCGGCCAGCGATTGGGTTTTGTTTTTGCAAAGTATACCGAAGTCCCGGCCGAGCTAGCGAAATCGTTGAATCAATTGGCCGGGGGCAGGAGTCTCGGATATTTATTTAAAATCCTGCTGTTGTTCCTGCTGCTGCTTGTCATCGGAATCGGTGCCGAGAAAGCGTTCGGTCTGACCACCCAAAAGTACATGCAGCAGCTCGAAAGCTCCATTCCCAACTCCTTTTTTCAATTGATGGCCAGACTCTCAGGACGGATCGGGCTTGAGCTCCTGTCTTTAGCCGTTTTTGCCATGACGATAATTGGTGCCTATTTGTTGTTTTATCCGACCGACGGCCCGCTGCACGAAATCGCGATGGTTTATCTGCCGCCGATTTTTGTTATCCGCCTGGTCTCCATTATTTTGAGCGCTGTTTACGCGCCTAAAACACCGCATTTGAGAATCGTCCCTCAGAACTGCGTTTCAGCCGGCATTTATCTAAAAGGATTTCTGGCTTTCATCATCATCAGCCTTTTTGTTTCCAAAACTTTAATCCTGCTGAAGAGCCACGGCATGGGCGAGGGCGTGTTTCTGCTTTTGTATGCACATCTGGGCCTAATTCAATTTTCCATATTGCTGACCATTCTCTGGAGTGACCGCGCCCGCATCGGTCGCCTGATCAGGCAGGATCAGTATCCGGCGGATTCGCAACCCTCAACCTCGGAGTCGATACTGAGGCGGTTATGGTTTCCCATCGCCTTCCTGGGGCTGCTCGGCTTTGAGTTGCTGTGGCAGGTTAACTTGATTGTGTACCGCAAGGATCTGGTACTGCCGCTGCTGTTGACCATTTTAAGCATTCCGTTCGGGTTTTTGCTGTTCTCCATCGGCAACCGCCTGCTGCAGATAGCAGCCGGGCAGACTGAATTGATGGACCCGCGCGTCGTTAATCAGGATATTCTTCCGGATATTCTTGACAGGGGTGTTGATCTATCCAAATTCGTGAGCGTCGAGCTGCCGCCGGAGCCGGTCTCCGCTGCCGATGCCTCCTCAGAAGCGAATCCATCGCTGTTTAGCCGCAACCAGTCATTAATCCGAAAATTAATGGGCATTTTAATCGGTTTCGCGCTCTTCTTCTGGGTACTGGATTTGTGGGGGCTGGACCTCCCGTTGGGCCGCTCGGTGGTCCAATCGGCCGCCAGCATCTTTGCCACGCTTCTGTTAGCTTATGTGGTCTGGGAGATTTGTCGGTCCATTATCGATCGCAAGCTGGAAGAGGACCGCGCCCAATCCGGTCTGGATCTGGAGGAAATGGAAGAAGGCGGCGAAGGGTCGCGGAAGGGAACATTGCTGACCCTTTTGCGCAAGGTGATTGTTGCCGTAATCGGTGTTACCGTCGTGCTGATCTCCCTGAATGCTGTCGGCATCAATATCGGTCCGCTGCTGGCCGGTGCCGGAATATTGGGATTGGCTGTCGGTTTCGGGTCCCAAACCCTGGTAAAGGATATTCTTTCGGGTGTTTTCTTTTTGATGGATGATGCTTTCCGGGTCGGCGATTATATCGAGACTGCCGGAACCAAGGGTATGGTCGAGCATATTTCTCTGCGATCACTGAGACTGCGTCATCCAAGGGGAATGGTGTATACCATTCCATTCGGTGATATGGGATCGGTGCAAAACTTTAGCCGGGACTACATCATTACCAAGCTGGATGTGCGCGTCCGCTACGATGCCGACATCGAAAAAATCAGAAAGATCATCAAAAAAATCAGTATAGAACTGCAAAAAGATGAGGAAATCGGTTCCCTGCTGCTCAGTAAGATCAAATCCCAGGGCGTCAGAGAAATGGATGATTCAGCAATGATATTGCGGATCAAGTTTAAAACCAAACCGGGCGATCAATTTGCAGTACGACGGGAGGTTTACCGCCGCGTCCAGGAACGCTTTCGAGATGCCGGCATCGAGTTTGCCCACCGCAATGTTACGGTTTACCTGCCCCCGGAAGCCGCTGGAAACGGAGCCGATGCAAATACGGATGGCACTCCCACCGGATCTGCCAACTTGGATAAAAAGCTGCTCGAAGCCGGTGCCGCCGCGGCCGCTGCCATAGCTCAAACCGCTGAATCCGGAAAGAAACCGGAGACCTGACAACCGCTCTCTTGTGAAACTTCGCCGTTGTAATTTTTCACCGCAGAGGTCGCAGAGCGACGCAGAGATTTTTTTATTATACTTTCTCAGCGTTCCCAGCGAACTCTGCGGTGAATTCTTTCAAATGCTACAGTTTCTTTCTTCAATCGTCAATGCCGGCGCAGCCGGCTTCATATTCTTTTTTATATTTATAATAACAGCGTGCGCAGAGCGACTCATATTCGACATCAGCTTCCCCTTCAATGGCAACCTGGGCACCCTCGAAAACAAATCGGCCTCCGATTTTGCGACCGTTGGCAATTGCCTTTTGTCCGCATTTACAGATGGTTTTGAGCTCTTCAATGCTGTGGGCCATCAAGAGCAGGCGGGCACTTCCTTCGAAACCGTTTAAGAGGAAATCCGTACGCAGGCCGTAGCAGATGACCGGAATATCGTGAATGACGGCCACCTTGAATAATTGATCCACCTGGGAGTGGGTCAAAAATTGGGCTTCATCCACCAGAACGCAGTGAACCGGGTCTGATTTCCGCTGCCGCTCTTCAATAACCTCATATAAATCAGCTTTTTCCGTCGCAATAATGTCTGCCCGGCGTTCGATCCCGAGTCGGGAGACGATCCATTCGCTCCCCTTGGTGTCGGTGCCAGGCTTGATTATTAACGTGTTCATATCCCGTTCCCGATAGTTGTAGTCCACTTGAATCAGTGCCGTGGACTTGCCGCAATTCATTGCACCGAACCGGAAATAGAGTTTGGCCACATTCGGACTCCCGTAATTGGTTGATTGGTTGTTAGTTGATTAGTTGACTGGTTATACCGGTTGTCATAAATATGTTCCGTTTGATCCAGCCTTCGAATAACAGAGTATCAATTCAATTAAGTTATTTTTCATGAAAGAATGACAACCGCTATGTTGAATTACTGTTGAGACGATCAACGATATCCAAAATGTCGGTTGTTCTGCGAGCTTCGTAGTCGGGCCGGATGCGCCAGGCCGATGTATCTGTTCCGGATTCGTAACAGGCCGCGATACTGAAAATTTTCATGCGAGCACCATTGCTTTGCAAAACGCGGTTGGCGGCCTGGACACACAATACATCTGTTTGATGATCGCCGATGTAGCAAACACTGTCGCAACCGGATACCGCCATCTTTTTAAGGCAGCTTAACAGACCATCCGGTTCCGGTTTTTGCTTTTTTAGTTCCACCTCCTCGTAGCCGACAATATGTTTAAAAAACGGCAGCATCTGCAACTTCATCAGATTTCGGGAGATACTGCTTTTGGAATTTTGAGAAACGATGCCCTGGGGAAATTCGGCCAATTCTGCGATCACCGTGTCAATGCCTTCAAAGATGGCTGCATCCGTATTGTCCGTCAGTTGATATGAGGTCCACATCCGACCGGCCTCATCAATTTGTTCTTCAGACAGATTTAGCTCCTGTCGATAGAATTCGCGCCAATTCGAAACTTTGCGGGTGGCGGAGGTGTATTTCTCAAGGGTTTGCAGCGCGGGAAAGACCGATGATCTGCTATTAAACAAGCTTTTAATGATTTTTCGGGTTACGTTCAAATTTTTTTGTCTGGTATCCACCAGGGTTCCATCATAATCCCAAAGTATCGCTTTGATGCCCGTGTTTTTCAATGTAACGTCCTTTGGTTGAGATTTTTTCTTTTGGAGGTGACCGTTAAATAATTAACCCATAATATATATCTTGAAATCCGATAACGGAACATGCAAATAAAATATTTGCGAAAGGCTGCCCGATTTGTCAATAGATATAAAAGAAATAATCCATCTTTGAAAAATGGCCTGATATTTTTTGCAGATGGTATTTTGACATCGTTAAGATTCATGTCATCGCCTTCACGCAAAAGGCAATTCCCTTCAACTTTATCCGAATAGTGGAAAGGAGGTCTATCATGATTAGAAAAGCGTTATCGATTCTGGTAATTCTCGTATTAGTTTGCGCAGTGGCGATTGGCGGCGCCTGGGGTAAAAAGCTTAAAATCGGTATGGTGTTTGACGTCGGCGGAAAAGGCGATCAATCCTTCAATGATTCGGCCTATCGCGGATTACAATGGGCCTCGAAATATGACATCTCTCATGTTGAAATTGAACCGGGTGCCGACGCCGACCGCGAAACCGGGGTCAGAATGCTGGCCACCCAGGGATTCGATCTCGTCTTCGGTGTCGGATTTCTTTTTACCGATGCAATTAAAGCTGCCGCCGATGATTTCCCAAACACGAAGTTCGCCATTATCGACGGGTACATCCCCGATAAGCCGAATGTTTCATCGATGCTGTTTACCGAGCACGAAGGCTCTTTCCTGGTCGGCGTCATTGCCGGCTTAAAGGCCAAGGCCGATGGGAAGAATACGGTGGGATTTATCGGCGGCATGGATATGCCCCTGATCCATAAATTCGAGGCCGGCTACAAGGCTGGCGTGAACCATGCGTTTGCCGGATGCAAAGTGTTGAGTGACTATGCCGGAACCACACCGTCGGCATTCGCCGATCCGGTCAAAGGCAAAGAATTGGCTTTGGCCCAAATTGACCGGGGTGCCTATGTCATTTACCATGCCTCCGGATTAACCGGCGCCGGCGTATACGAGGCCGGAAAAGAGCGCCAAAGATTCGTAATCGGCGTCGACTCCAATCAGAATCACCTCGGTCATGTCAAGGAGACCGGCAAGAACTACGGGCTCACCAGCATGTTGAAGCAGGTTGATGTGGCGGTTTATCTGACCGTGAAAAGTCTTACTGAAGGTAAATTCAATGCAGGTGTTCGGGTGTTCGGATTGGGTGACACGGTTCAGGTCGAAAATCAGACCTATCACGGGGTCTATTATGCCATGGATGAATACAACAAGGATCTAATTTCAGCCGATATGATTCAAAAAGTCACCGAAGCAGAGAAAAAGATCCTGTCCGGCGCCATCAAGGTGCCGGAGAAATAACGGCCAGATTCGGAGGTCGTTGCTACAGGAGGTTTTGGGGGCAAACTATAGAAGTTGAGTTTCAGTTGTCAGGAAATGGAGTGATGGAGTCGTGGAGTTTTGGAGTATTGGAATAAATAATCGGATGCGGTCCAATCTATCCATCGTTTATTTGCTTTGATATTCGCAGAACTCCGGATACGAATAACCAATAACGAATAACAAATAACATCTGTTTTTCGTTTTCTGGCTTCTGTCATCTGACATCTGATCTCTACCCTCTGTCCTCTGTTATCGGCTTTGATATCCGCAGAACTCCACTTACAAATAACCAATAACGAATAACAAATAACTTCAAGCCGAGGAGCCGGTGCCGTGACGGATTATGCCGTCGATATGCGTCAAATTACCAAGAAATTTCCCCTGGTGTTGGCCAATGATAATGTTGACTTCACCGTACAGCAGGGCGAAATTCACGCGTTGGTCGGCGAAAACGGTGCCGGCAAATCTACCCTCGTTAACATCCTATACGGGCTTTTACGGCCGGATCGGGGAACCATCCGCATTAATGGACAGGCAGTGCGGCTGTCCGATCCTGGCGATGCAATCAACCTGGGCATCGGCATGGTGCACCAGCATTTCATGTTGATTCCGCCTTTTACCGTCGCGGAAAATGTTGTCCTGGGCCAGGAGCCTTCCTCCGGCGGTGTGGTCGATATTCGCCAGGCCAACCGGATTGTGCGCGAGCTTTCGGAGCAGTACGGCCTGAAAGTCGACCCCACCGCCAGAGTCGAGTCGCTCAGCGTCGGTATCGAACAGCGCATTGAAATTATCAAGGTCCTCTATCGCGGTGCCGAAATTCTTATCCTGGACGAGCCTACGGCGGTGTTGACCCCCCAGGAAGTCGACGAGTTGTTCGACATCATGCGCTCCTTAAAAGATCAAGGCAAAACGATTATCTTTATTTCACACAAACTGCAGGAGGTAATGGCCATATCTGATGCAGTGACCGTCATGCGGCGTGGCAAAGTTGTCGGTACGGTTGCCATCCAGGATACCAGTCGGCAGGAAATCGCGACGATGATGGTGGGGCGGCAGGTTCTTTTCCGTATTCAGCGCACTCCGGCCGAGCCCGGAGAAACGGTGTTGTCAGTCAAAGACGTAAATGCGCTGGACAATAAAAATTTACCGGCTTTACGCGACATATCGTTTGACATTCGTGAAGGTGAAATTCTGGGTATCGCCGGCGTTGAGGGCAACGGTCAATCCGAGTTGGTAGAGGTATTGACCGGGCTGCGCCGGGCTCAAACCGGGAAGGTCGAATTAAACGGTCAGGTGATTACCAACTATACCCCCCGTGCGATCAGAGAGAGGGGCACCTGCCATATACCGGAAGATCGCCATCGCAGGGGGCTGGTGCTGGATTTCTCGGTAGCCCAGAATATGGTGCTGGGCATCCATTACCGTGCCCCTTACATTCGCAATATGCTGCTGGATGTCATCAATTTTGGTCCCATACGAGAAAAAGCACAACGCCTTTTGCGGGAGTTTGACATTCGTCCGCCGGATCAGCAAAATCCGGCAGGCAATTTGTCCGGCGGCAACCAACAGAAGGTTATTGTGGCCCGTGAATTAGACCAGGATCCCAAATTGTTGATTGCCGCCCAGCCGACCCGGGGCATTGATGTGGGCTCCATCGAATTCATTCATCAACGATTGTTGCAGGCTCGTGATGACCGCAAGGCCGTTCTGTTGATCTCGGCTGATCTCGAAGAAATTCTGTCCCTGTCCGACCGCATTGCGGTGATGTACGAAGGGCAGATTGCCGGTGTCCTCGATCCGGCCGAGGCGACCGAAGCCCGCTTAGGACTTATGATGACGGGCGGAGGTTCCTAACTGCAGAACGGCAGCAATAATAATCTCACCGCAGAGTCGCAAAGTTCGCCGAGTATTTTTATTTTATGTTTGCCGCTGAAAGGACGCCAAACATAAAACACGATTCCCGTGAACCCCAAGTAAATACTTATATAAGGCGGGGTGAACATGGCTTAATAGACTATTGCCCGAAGAGCTTGTGTTTTTAACTTTCTGTTCTCTCAGCAGAAAGTTAAAAGAAATCTTCCTCCGCGATCTCTGCGACTCGAGCGAAGCGGGCGGTGAATCCACTTTATATTGTTTGTAAAATGATGAAGCTATTCCGCTACCAAACATTGCTGGGAATTCTTTCGCCGATTTTGGCGGTGATAATGG
>JASJCE010000275.1 GCA_030066155.1 Desulfobacterales bacterium
CGGCTCGAGGTTCAACGCCGGCAGATCGAGGCCGCTATCGCCGAAAATCCCGACGGCCTGATCATCGGTGCCATTTCTCTAAATGGCCTTAACGATCTGATAAAAAAGGCTGTTGATAAGGGGATTCCAGTGCTGGATTTGATCAACGGTATTTCATCGCCCCATATTACCGCTCGGACGGCCGTATCGTTTTGGGACATGGGCTTTCAGGCGGGCAGTTACCTGCGCGTTATGCAGGAGAAAAGCGGGCAACCGATAAAGATGGCCTGGTTTCCCGGGCCCGATGGCGCCGGTTGGGTTCAGGCCGGTGATGCGGGTCTCCGCAGTGCGATCGAGGGCAGCGCCATCGAAATACTGGACTCACAGTATGGCGATACCGGCAGTGCGGCTCAAACCAAGCTGATCGAGGCCGCGCTCAGCCGGTATGCCGACGATCTTGACTGCATTGTGGGCACCGCTGTTACCGCTGAAGCTGCCGTAAAAACCTTGCGCAGGCGCGGGCTGGCTGACAGGATCAAACTTCTGTCGTACTACTACAGCCCGGGCATACATCGCGGCATTCGCCGGGGTGACATCTCCGCAGCCCCCAGCGACCTGACGGTGCTCCAGGCACGCATCGCAGTGGATGTCATGGTACGTATCCTCGAAAAAAAAGAATATTATAAACACGTAGCTCCCAGGGTGACGGTGGTGGACCGTGACAATATTCGCAGCTGGGATAGCTCGACGACCCTGGCGCCGCGGGGTTTCCGTCCCATATTCAGCATCAATGAGTAGAAGGCAAGGTTTCAGGTTTCCCGTCTTCGCTCTAACGAGCTACGCCGCGGCAAGCAGGTGTCGGTGTTATTCAATCTTGGATTTTGGATTGCGGATTTTGGGTTTAATGAATCGCTTCACTATATCTATTTTTTGATTCAAAAACCTATTAATATCAAATCTGCATATATTAAGGCACTCACATATGCGAGTTATCGTAACCTGGATATTCCTTGCATTGCTGGCCGCGGGAGGCATCCTCGGGTCTTACGCTCTAAGTGAAAAATTCCGCGCCAATGCCAGGGAAGTTTGGGAGGAGAAGGCCTCCCAGTCCGCCAGGTGGCTTTCGGGAACCGTTCTGACGTGGCTGGAGGAAAGTTATGCCCCCCTGTCCGGCCTGGCGATCCTTTTCGAAAATTCCAGCGAGGTTTCCGAAGTCGAGTATCTGGGTGCCACGGATGCCCTGGAAGCCCGTGCCACCGCCTTTTTCCTGGATGCCAACGCCGTCGCCCGTCCGAAGACCGACGGCGAAGGATGGTCCATCGAATTCTCCAATGACCCCCTGGGGCCATTGTCTCCGAGCACTCCCCTGGACAAAAGCCCGGTGATTCTCGATACCATTAGGCTTGCGGTCGCGAATCCGGACCAGATTATGCTGGGCCCACCGTTTTCCGGTGAGGAAGGTTCACGCTTGTCACCGGTGGTGCTGGGCATCCAGGATGTTCGTGGCCCGCTGGCTGTTATCGGCCTGGTCAATTACGACGCCATCGCCAGGGGTCTGTTCGATATCCACACCCTGGATGGTTTGCAGCTCCAAATTCAAGGTCGCTTCCAGGAGCCGGGCGGCCCCGGGCCCCTGCGTGAGGTTATCGGCAAACCCCAACCCGAAGCCCTGCACGCCGTGACAACCCGCACCGTCAGTGCCGGAGCGGACCTGTCGATTACCTGGTATGCCCACAGGCGCTTTAGCCAGGGGCCCCAGGAAGCCCTGGCCAATCTGACCTTTATGGGGGGATTTGTCGGAACCCTCATCATAACGGCCTTTATTGCATTTTTCATTCAGCGTGACCAGACAATCACCAGACGGGTTCATGAAGCCACTGCCGAATTAAAGAAAGTATCCGAAGCCATAGAGCATAGCCCGGTTTCAGTGGTCATTACCGCTAAAGATGGAACCATCGAATACGTCAACCCAACATTCAGCGAAGTTACGGGATATTCCGCAGATGAAGCCATCGGACAGAATCCCAGCGTGTTGAAGTCCGGGGATCTGCCCCGATCATTTTACAAAGAACTCTGGGATACGATTATATCCGGGAACGTCTGGCAAGGAGAGTTCAAGAACCGAAAGAAAAGCGGGGAGGAATTCTGGGAAAGCGCCTCGATCTCACCCATTTTAAACAATGAAGGTGAGATCACCCATTTCGTTGCCGTAAAAGAAGACATCACCGAGCGCAAGCGTATAGAAGATCAACAAAAAGAGCGTGCGGCCAGAACTCGAGCCATCGTGGATCACGCTGCTGACGGCATAATTACGATTAATGAGCAGCGTATCATCGAAGAATTCAATCCGGCGGCCGAGCGAATATTCGGTTACAAGGCTGCGGAAGTAATCGGCCAGAATATAAACATACTGGTGCCGGAACCTCACCACAGCCGGCATGACAGTTATGTTCAAAATTACCTGGAAACCGGCCAGGCCAAAATTATAGGGGTCGCACGCGAGATGCCCGCACGACGAAAAGACGGCACCACCTTTCCAATTTATCTTGCCGTCAGCGATGTACAGTTGAAAGATCGGCGCATCTTTACCGGCATTGTACGCGACATCTCCGAGCTCAAACAGGCCGAGGAGGCCTTGCGAGAACGGGCGCTCCAGTTGCGGACCATTTTTCAAAAATCGCCTATGGGAATTCTGCATGTTGATAAAGACGGCATTGTTCTGAATTGCAACGAAAGACACGCCGAACTCATGGGATCCACCCCCGAAAAAATTATCGGCATGAATTTACGGGAAGAAATTAAAAATGATGACGTGCGTACCGCAGTTTTCGGCGCCCTTGCCGGTGAGCAAAACGAATTTGAAGGAGAATATACTTCTGTCAGCGGCGGAAAAACCATAGTGGTTCGATCTGTCTTCAGTCCCATCGAGCCCGGCACCTCTCCTACAGAGGTCATCAATACGACGGAAGACATCACTGAGCGCAAAAAAATGGAGCATGAGTTGCAAAGACGTATCCAGGAATTGGATGAGGCTCAGTCGGCCATGCTCAATATGATGGAGGACCTGGACGAAGAAAAGTCCAAGGCCGAAGAAGCCACCCGGGCCAAAAGCGATTTCCTGGCCAACATGAGCCATGAGATTCGGACCCCCATGAATGCCGTTATCGGGATGGCGCACCTGGCACTAAAAACCGAACTGACAAGCAAGCAGCGGGATTATCTCAATAAAATTCAAACTTCTGCCAATTCGCTGCTGGGGATCATCAACGACATTCTGGACTTTTCCAAAATCGAAGCCGGCAAGCTCGATATGGAAACCGTGGAGTTCGACCTGTTGGAGACCATGGACAATGTCGCCAACGTGATTACCGTCAAGGCCCAGGAAAGGGAGGATCTGGAAGTTTTGTTTTACCTGGATCCCGAGGTGCCCAACTTTCTGGTCGGAGATTCGTTAAGGCTCAATCAAATCCTGGTCAACCTTGGAAATAACGCGGTAAAGTTTACCGAGCAAGGTGAGATTGTGCTCAGCGTCAGGGTAAATGAAAGGTCGGATGATCAGGTCACCCTTCAATTTTCTGTGCGAGATACCGGCATTGGCATGACGGCGGAACAGCAGAGTAAACTATTTCAGGCCTTTTCCCAGGCCGACACCTCCACCACGCGAAAGTACGGTGGCACCGGGTTGGGGCTGACAATCAGCAAACGTCTGGTGAATTTGATGGGCGGAGAGATCTGGACTGAAAGCGAATCCGGACAGGGCACCACATTCCATTTCACGGCCGATTTTGGTCTGGGAAAGGAAATGGTAAAGAAACGCTTCGAGCCCTCACCGGATCTCAGGGGATTAAAGGTGCTGGTTGTGGATGACAACGCCACATCCCGGGAGATTTTGCAGGATATCCTCGAGTCGTTTTCCTTTGAGGTTTTTTCAGCGCCTTCCGGGAAAGAAGCCCTGGAAGAAATCGAAAAGGCCGACAATGACAAACCGTTTGAGCTGATCATCATGGACTGGAAGATGCCGGGAATGGACGGCATCGAGGCTTCCAGGCGAATCAAAAGCCACCGGAATTTGACTACAATACCCGCCATCGTCCTGGTGACCGCCTACGGCCGGGAAGAAGTCATGCGGCAGGCCGAAGAAATCGGACTGGATGGCTTTTTGCTCAAGCCAGTGAACTCATCGGTTATGTTTGATGCCATCATGCAGGGTTTGGGAAAAGAGGTTCGGGACGTAGCCCGGGCAGGACGCGAAAAAGAACCGGGCGACGCTGCGTTAAACACAATTTCCGGGGCCCGGGTGCTTCTGGTGGAGGATAATGAAATCAACCAGCAGGTGGCACAGGAGATTCTGCAGGGAGCGGGACTGATCGTTGAGGTCGCAAATAATGGCCAGGAAGGCGTCGACGCTGCCCGGCAAAACGAATACGATATCATCCTCATGGATATTCAAATGCCGGTGATGGATGGGCATACCGCCGCGCGGGAAATCCGAAAGTGGGAAAAAGAAAAAGAGAAGTCGGAAGTCGGAATGCGGAAGTCGGAAAAAGGAGAGAATTCCAATTTAAAATCCGAAATCCAAAATCTAAAATCCGATATCGAGAGCGTTCCAATTATCGCCATGACGGCTCACGCTATGGCCGGGGATGAACAGAAAAGTCTGGATGCCGGAATGAACGGTCATGTGACAAAGCCGATCGATCCGGATCAATTGTTTGCAGCTCTGAAACAATGGATCAAACCGGCTGCCGAACGGGTGGCGGTTGCCGCGGAACCTATGCCGGATCAACCTCCGGCGGCGGAGCAGGCGGTGTCGGGGGAAGACGATCTGCCGGAAACGCTGCCGGGCTTTGACCTGGCCGCGGGTCTCTCACGTCTGATGGGCAACAGGCGCCTGTACCGCAAACTGCTCGTTGACTTTGGCACCAAATACACCAATGCCGCTGACGATATTGGCAAGGCGCTGGACGACGGGGATTTCGATCAGGCCCACGGACTGATCCACAACCTGAAAGGCTTATCCGGTAATCTGGATGCCACAGCGCTTCAAAAAGCCACCGTGGGATTGGAGCAACTCGTTAAGGGGCAGGCGCCGGGTGACGTATCGGACGCCGATGTCAATCAGAAATACGCAGAATTGAAAGATGCCCTGGACCAGGCCCTCAACTCGGTTCAATCTTTAGGCATCGCTGCAAAAGCCGCCCCTTCAGATGCAACGGCGCAAGAATCGGCAGCAATTCCTGCGGAGCTGGAATCCGAAGTAACCGAGCAACTAAAGGCAGCTGCTGAAATGGGGGACGTGATGCAGGTTGCCTCGATTGCGAAAGATCTGAAGGCAGACAACCAGTCCATCGCACCCTTTTGTGATAAACTGATTCAGCTGGCCGAGGATTTTGACTTCGATGGCATTCAGGGGCTATTGGAAAAAGTTTAATCACGAAAACACCCCGGTTAAACAGATAAAAAGGTTTAACAGGGTAAACGAAAATTAGAAAGCGCTTAATCTGTTTTGTCTCATTTTAGAATCATTCTGTCGTTCACCTTTTTTGCTGCAATTTCTGCAACGGTTTGTGTGCCAACCCTTGCGGGTGCTGATGACCGCTCCTTACGAAAGAATGTGCCGCATATAACCTGGAAGAATATCTCACCGCCATTCGAAGACTATAGCTATTTTGACAACGTTAAGCAATTCCCCTTTGACTACAAATCAACACTCTACAATCCGGCCAATGCCTGGTGGCTGGCCGAAGCGTCTACCCTTGTCTATTCGAATGAAGAATTTACCAGCGGCCGGTTCGGCAAAGCGGGATTGAAACAGGTGGTGTTTTTCGACGCCAAAAGCACCCAGTGTTATGCGGCCAGCAACGACAAATTTGCCCTGGTGGTGTTCCGGGGTAGTGAAATCTGGAAAAAAAAAGAGAAATTCGACGCCGATAAAGTATTCGCCGATCTGATGGCGGATGTGGATATCCGCCTGGTGGAATGGGCGGGTGGCGGCAAGGTTCACCGGGGATTTAAAACCGCCCTGGATGAGGTGTGGAATGATCTAAATCGGCACCTTGAAAAATTACACCGGAAGGGCCTTAAAATATGGTTTGGCGGACACAGCCTCGGGGCGGCTCTGGCCACCCTGGCGGCGGATCGCTATCCGCATGCCGCCGGAGTCTATACGATCGGTTCACCCAGAGTTGGTAACAGCGATTTCCGGGATCAGTACCGGATTCAGAACTATCGCATTGTCAATAACCGTGACCTCGTAACCCGCGTTCCACCCCGGGGAATCTACCATCATGTAGGCGAACTTCGATTCCTTGATGATTCCGGTGTCGTTCACAGGCAATTGCTGAACGCCAAAAAAGCGGTTCGGGACATACCAAACGAGCCCCGGGACAATTATGAAACCGATGAAAATTTCCGGGGTGGTTTGCAGGGACTGGTCCCGGATGCAATCAGGGATCATAACCCCCTTCTGTACACCGTTCTGCTCTGGAATCATCTGATTGATCCGCAGTAAAGAAATAGTTATTTGTTATTCGTTGTTGGTTATTGGTAGAAAATTTGAGGGCTTTGACTTTTTGCAAGATCATCAATATTGGAATTCCTTAATTCCTCAATTCCTCACCTCAATCTCATAATTTGTAGTTATTCCAAATCAGGACTTCTTTACAAGCCTATCCGGCACTACGGTCACCCGCGGGCGATCGCTGATAGGATTTTGATCCACGAGCATGGCACACCCGTAAGCCTGTTTCAGATTTTCAGCGGTCAGCACATCAACCGGCTTGCCTTCTTGAACAACTTTCCCTTGTTTCAATAACACGATATGGTCGGCATACATGGATGCCAAATTCAGGTTGTGAGAGACCATTATGATAGTGACATCTCGATCGCCCCTGTATTTTTCCATAAACTCCATGATTTGAATTTGATGGGCCGGATCCAGTGATGACGTCGGCTCATCCAGCAGAATAATTCTCGGTTCCTGGCAAATTGCGCGGGCAATCAAGACCCGCTGTTGTTCGCCGCCGCTGAGCTGTTGCAACGTTCGTCCGGCCAAATTGTCGATCTGCGCAAACTGCATGGCTCGATGAACAATCGCTGCATCAGCCTCGCTCGCCAATCCCAGCAAACCGAGATGCGGAGAGCGCCCCATGGCAACAAATTCTTCGACCGTAAATGGAAAATCCAACGATGCTGTCTGGGGTACAACAGCGATATTTTGGGCCAGCAGCTTCCGCCGGTAAGTCTGAATTGGATGGCCCAGGATATTTATCCGGCCGCTGACCATTTTTAAAGTGCCGGCTATCATTTTTAGGAGGGTAGTCTTTCCAGATCCGTTGGGTCCAATTACGATGAAAAAAATTCCCATTGGAACCGTTATTGAAACAGCTTCGATAACCCTCTGCTGTTCGTATCCAAAGGTAACATGGTCGATATCAACTGCGAAATTCATTTTGGTGCCGCTCGTTTCAACAAATAGATGAATAATGGTGCCCCGATCAGGGCCGTTATGACACCCACGGGCACTTCTCCCTGGCCGGGCAATGTTCTCGCCAAAAGGTCACACAAAATCATATACGCGCCGCCCCCCATTATACAGGCCGGTGCCAGAATTCGATGATCTGCGCCGAGAAATAATCGCAGCAGGTGCGGAATGACGAGACCAACAAAACCCAGCAAGCCGCAGTTACTGACAGCGATACTGACCATGAGTGAAGTGGCGGCCATCAGCAACAGCGTCATGGACTTAACGTTGATGCCGAGACTCCTGGCCGTTTCCTGACCCAGCAACAGTAGATTCATGACATGTGACAGCCAGAAAATAATGCCGAAGGCCGGCAGGATCAGCACCGCCATGAACGTCACCTGGCGTGTGTCAACCATCGACAAGTCTCCCATCAGCCAGAAGATAATGGAATGCACCTGGGTCCGTTGCCCAATGGAGACTAAAAATAAAATGACGGCTGAACAAAAGGCATTGACCATGACGCCGGACAACAATAGCGCATCCGGCCTGAGAATCGTTTTTCCTGAAGTCAAATATAGCAGCAGACCGACGGTTGCCATACCCCCAAGGAATGAAGCCAAACTGATCCCTGGAAAATGCGAGAGTCCAAGCAGAATGCCGCCTATCGCACCAACTGCGGCACCGCCCGAAATCCCTAAAATGTACGGCTCGGCCAGAGGGTTTCGGAGCAGGGCCTGAAACACCAATCCGCCAAGGGACAGCGTTGCGCCGACCAGTGCGGCTGACAGCACCCGTGGCAGGCGAATGTGCCAGATAATATCGGATATGGTTGACTCTAAGACAGCCTGCCCCAAAACCGACCTGAACACCATTCTGAAATTTCCGCCGGCAGGGCCGACGGAAATTCCAATTAAACCCGCAGCCAGCAGGACGATACCCAAAATGGTGGAGGTATATAAAATTCGGGTCGTGACACGGCGTGTTCCCCTTTTCATTTCAATTCCTCTGCCAGTTCAGGATGCAGAAGGCCGAAAAGTTGCTCGAGAGCGTCGATCAGGCGCGGAGAAGGACGATCGAAAATGTCTGAATCCACCAGGTGTATCCGATTCAATCTGGCAGCAGGCAAATTCCGCCATTGAAGCCAGCTTTTCCGCACCTGTTCAAATGCCGCCTGTCGATCCATTGATGTAATTACAATGACATCGGGAGACAGACCGATCACTTGCTCCCGGCTATAGCGCGGGTAGGCGCTTGCCTCATCAGCTACGTTGCGCCCGCCTGCCAGCTCAATCAGCTCGTGGATAAAGGTGTCGCTTCCGGCGGAGATGATCGGTTTGATGCCGATCTGAAAGAAAACCCGCGGTCGTTCAGTGACGCTATTGACTAGAACTTGCACCCGTTTAACCCTGCGGTTCATTTCTTCAACAACGAGAGCAGCTTTTTCAGGCGCATTCAGGATTTTCCCGAGTTCTAAAACGGTTTGGGCGACGGACTTATATCCATGGGGATTAACGGTATAAACGGGAATGTTAAGGGCCGTCAGCCTGTCGATCACCGGGCGTGGATTACCGTCTTTGGTTGCAAAACACAGGTCCGGCTTCAATGCAACAATGCGTTCGAGGTCTAAATGGATATAGGATCCAATTTTAGGAAGGCCGGCGGCGGCTGCCGGATAATTGCTGTAAATCGTGGCTCCAACCAACCGGCCCTCCTGGCCGATGGCATAGATAATCTCCGTGATGCTCGGTGCAAAAGCCACCACCCTTCGGGGATCACGCGGCACATCGACAGATCGTTCAAGTTGGTCGTAAAGCACCTCAGCAGAGCCGGACGATACCCAGCAACAGCAACTGTAAAAAAGCATGATCCAGTAACAGAGGTGTTTGAAGCTCATTTTTTGAAAAAGCATCCTTTTTAGTCAAATCCGACGCGACGCACAGTCAGTTACGGATCGTAAATGACATCTGAAAATATTCTGTCGATTTAATTCTAAATAATCGAATTCCTCAATTCCTGAATCCCTCAATCCCTCAATTTATCCGCCAACGCTTTATTGAATCTGATGCGGTTGATAAGAAAATGCATCTCTTAAAGGCTGCTACGATTTTATATAGGGCGGATAATTCAGCTGTCTTCGTCAGATGGAAAGTATACCATGGATGTTTTCTTGAGCTCTTTGCGGCTAAACAGAAGTTCGTATTTCTCCACTTTTGCTTTTCGGGACATCTTTTCGGCCGTCTGCCGGCAGGAGTCCTCGTCGTTGGCATGAATCATGGTGTAGAGATTGTAAGGCCAGGTTTTGGTGGGGTTGCGGCGGTAGCAATGGGAAACTTCTTTAAAAGACGCCATTTTGTGGCCGACTTCATCGATGCGCGCTTCATCGACCTGCCAGGCCCCCATGGCGTTGGCCGTATATCCGGTCCTCTGGTGGCGCAGAGTTGCGCCAAAACGGCGTATAATTCCCCGGTCGCACAAATTCTGCAGGGTTCCGAGCAATTCCGCCTCCGAAATGCCCAGCTTCTCGGCAATTTCAAGGTAAGGACGTTCGGTTACGGCCATGTCTTCCTGGATCGATGCGATAATTTTTTTCTCAATATCTGAAAGCATAGTTTTGCAGGTGACAATGGTAGTTGTAATCGCGCAGACCAATAACGAACAACTATTTCCATACTTCTAACAATTTTGAGGGTGCAGGGTATAGGGTTTAAGGTATAAGGTCAATGGAGAATTGATCTGTTTGAAATTGCACTGTTCCTTAACGACGAATCCAATAACCAATAACAAATAACCAATAACTTTTATCATTCCGACTTCCAAATTCCCACTTCCGACTTCAAAACTTCTCACCTTCCCACCTTC
>JASJCE010000276.1 GCA_030066155.1 Desulfobacterales bacterium
GTTAAACACGCTGTGGTCAGCTCCGGTACTTGCAGAAGCAGGCGTCAACGCAAAAGCGCCGGCGGTGATCGCTATAAAAATGAGGGCCGTATTCAGAAGTATTTGCCTTGTTTTCATCGTATATTGAGATCCCCGTTTGATCGATTTTACTCTGCCGGATTTATGTCTCGGATAGGTAATTAATCGATACGTCGTGACTTACAAACAAAACTTACACGAATTGTGTTTGGGCTTCAATGAGCTAAACCTAGGTTTCGTTTGACAACAGTCAAGCTAGCTGCGGCATTTTGGCGAGTAAACTTGATTTGAGTAGAAATGTTGTTATCGTTAAATAAAACATTTTACCCAGAAAGGAGAAGCAAAATGGCCGAACGCACGGGGAAGATAACGTTTCAGGGAAACCCGCTAACCCTAATCGGAAATGAAATCAAAGTCGGTGATTCAGTCCCGGATGTGACCCTACTGGCAAACGACTTGAGCCCGACCCAGCTATCGTCTTACAAAGGCAAAGTCTGTGTCATATCTGTCGTGCCGTCACTGGATACACCGGTTTGCGATATGCAAACCCGCAAATTTAATGAGGAAGCCGGCAAGCTTGGCGAGGACGTCGTCATTTTGACCACCAGTATGGATCTTCCGTTTGCTCAATCCCGCTGGTGTGGTGCCGCCGGCGTTGAAAAGGTGGTAACTTTGTCTGACCACCGTGACGCGGCATTTGGAGACGCATTTGGCCTGTTGATCAAGGAACTGCGCCTTCTTGCCAGAGCGGTATTGGTTGCCGACAAAGAGGGTACGGTTCAGTATGTTCAGCTAGTAAAAGAAGTAACTGATGAACCGGACTATGATGCGGTGATCGAGGCCGTAAAGAGACTCGTCTAGCCCAAACCGGCTCTTGGAACCCGCAAACCCTCGGGCATTTCCCCGGTGCCCGCCCCAACCACCGGATGAAACGCCCGAGGCTCCGATCATTGCAGTACTCATCCAATAAACCAATCCGATAAGTTCAACTGCGGGGCAGATCTGATAATGAAAAATCGCCGGATCACAGAATCCAAACGGACGGATGATCCCATAAGCTGGGTGGACGCGTACGGTGATTTTTTATATCGGTACGCCCTGTCCAGAATATCCGACCCCTCGGTTGCCGAAGACCTGGTACAGGAAACATTTCTGGCAGCCTTGAAATCCCGTGACAACTTTCAAGGACGCTCCTCGACCAGAACCTGGCTGATTGCCATATTGAAGCATAAAATTGTCGATCACCTCCGCAAACGGGCTCGCGAACAGGCATCCGACAAGGTGGAGGCCTTGTCGGATGCAGCCGCCCAGAGCGCCATTGATGGTGAATTCAAAGCTGACGGGCATTGGCGCCACCGTCCATCCAAATGGCTTGTCAACCCGATGAAAGTTTATGAGCAGAAAGAGTTTATGGATGTACTGTACAGCTGCCTGGCAGATTTGCCGCAGCGTCAGGCGGATACATTTATGATGCGTGAGATCGACGGTTACAGTACGGAAGAAATTTGTAAGGCATTAAATATCTCTGCGACCAACAGCTGGGTTTTACTTTATCGGGCGCGAATGATGCTGCGCCGGTGTATCGAAAATAAATGGACTAAAGCCGACAATTAAAATTAAGTCATGTCTCATTGGATGTTTAACTGCAAAAGCGTATCTGAAAAAGTATCGCTGGCAATGGATCAGACGCTTCCGTTTCGTGAGCGGTTGATGATAACCATGCACATGTGGATGTGCAAATACTGCCGGCGGTTTAAAGACCAAATGCTTACCATGCGAAAAGCCCTGCGGCTGGAAGAAAGTTACGAGGAAAAAGCCGGGCTGTCTTTATCCTTGCCATCGCGCATCAGAGAACAGATCAAAA
Organism: Desulfobacterales bacterium; assembly: GCA_030066155.1. Taxonomy (GTDB): domain Bacteria; phylum Desulfobacterota; class Desulfobacteria; order Desulfobacterales; family JAFDCJ01; genus JAFDCJ01. Next base: position 1,883 of record JASJCE010000276.1, read on the forward strand.
AAGACCTGACAGACGCCTTGAATACTCCGATTCGTTCCTAGTGTTTATTCCAAGACCGCATTGTGCGCTGTTTCGAAGCTTGTTGAATTTTCAAAACCTCTCTATGGGCATTGCGCTCTTTTATTCGTCCTTGACAAAAATATTAAATATCCTTAGTTAGTAAACTAACGTTTTTGGCGAAATTGACGTCGATGACACACTCGATTATTGGGGACAAGCTGAACGGGACTACTGAATGTCTGAATCGAAAACTAAAAAGGGCATAAGGGATCGAGGTGGGCGACGGCGATTGGCAGACCGCCGTCAATATTCCTCGTCAGATCACTTTCCGGAAAGAAGAAATTTGAGGCATCGCCGCAGCGGTAGTGATCGTCGGACGCTCCAAAACCTAAAGATGAGAAAGAAAATCGAACGCCGTCGAATTTTTAAAGAAAAATATGCCAACCCCAAATAAGCAGTTTTACAGTCTTTCGGCTCGGGCGTAAATTTCAGATTAGAGGAGGAGGCCTATAGGCACCAATCTTGAAAAAAGGGTTTTCGCCCGCTTTGACCATGAAGCCCCTGTTGTGGTTGAGGAGTGTAATACCGGCCGCTACTACGATGCCAGAATGTACAATTACAGTCTGCAGGGTATCTACATTGAATCTGACCTTGACCTCGCACGCGGGGATCGAGTAAATTTGTGGATAACCGGTTCACCTGAAAATACGCTGCCTGAAATAGACCGCGCCGAAGTCAGGTGGTGCGAAGAGATTATCGGTGCGGTGGTGCTGTACAATTACGGAAGCGGCATTAAATACAGACGACCGGCTGAGCACGACGCATTCTCAAGAAACTTTCGGATTATAAATGGGGGAATCGGCTCCAATAAGACAATCGGTTAAATCACAAGCTCATTCAAAGAATTCTTTTGACCCAATCTGCCGCATGTATTACGAACCATACCTCTCCTCGGGCGGCATCCTAAAGGTGCATCAAAGGTTGCTTAGTCCGACGCGTCAAATCGCTTCATATTGCCGTTGCCACCAATTATCCTGTTGATTTCCGCTGTAATTTTCATCCGTGCAATCATGTTTTCCAATGATTCGACGCTCTTTTCCAGGCGTTCACTGGTCGATGTCATTTCCAGAAGGCGTTGTTTTTCTTCGTTGCTGAAGCCTTCGCAGCCTGCAATCAAAAATGAAATGGATTTTAAATCCATATCTTCACCGGAGCCGGTTTCTTCAAGCAGTTCCGGATATGAAGTAAATTGCCGCAGTAGGGCGATACCTTTTTCGGCCAGGTCCTTAGAGCTGCCGATATCCGACAACCTTTCATCATCAAAATAGACCACCCGGGCTTCCAGATATGCCTTTTTGTCATAGATCTCTTTGATCACAAAGCGCTTTTGCCCGCGTGTCAGGATATCCAAACGGCCGTCATCGTATCGCTTGATCACTTTTAAAATTTTCGCCGTACAACCAACCGCCTGTATGTCAGTGGCATTCATAAAAACAATGCCGAACTCACGGCCATCTGCAAGGCATTCGCCAATCATTAACTTGTAGCGCTCTTCGAATATATGAAGTGGGAGAGGAAGTTGCGGCATTAAAACCAAGCCCAGCGGGAAAAGCGGTATCACTCTATCTGTTTGGGTTTCCATATCAAACTGATAATCCCCTTCACGGTTCCAGTCAAGGTTGGTCGGCAGAAAGGTTTGGATTTGGGGAAACGCCATCCGGGTGGCTTGTGGTCGGACGGCCCTGCCCTATGCTCAGTTGAGCTACCATCCGGATGGCGCCTGGAGGGGCTGAATTAAGCGCTGCGGAAAAAGGTCAACGAAATTGCACCGCTTTTGATGTCTGGCACGAAATAGCTTGAAGTAGGTTCAAGATAATTCCTGCTTTGGTGCAATGGAGTCAGCAAGCATCATGCCATAATGTCGGTATGCCTGTAAAATATATAATATCAATTAGTTAAGGCGTATTCGATTGGAGGCGATATGATGCAAAGGGAAACCTTATGGAAAAAAATACCGATTATTGTAACCTTAATTACACATAGCGGTTGGATACCGTGCGTTTGATGTTAAAAAACCAGCTCAGTATGTTGAATGCGTTAGATTGTGTCTTTTTTGGGGAATTGAATGACGTTCGAGGGGGACAGCTCCAGCATATGGAGCCGGAGGATTTTTTTCTTTAACATCTGCTTGCCTCTGGACAGACGGGACATGACCGTTCCAATGGGAAGATCGAGGGTTTCCGATATCTCCTGATAGGTCATCTCGGAGGTGAAATACAAAAAAATCGGCGATTGATATTTCTCGGGCAATTCGGCCAGGAGTTGCTGAATTTTATCTGCTTCAATTTTACGCTCGTAGGCACTTGCGGGGTCTAAACGCTCAGCTGCATTTTCCAGGGAATCGATGTAATCGATTCCATCATCATATTCAGCTTTTTTACCCCGGCCGTTTTGTCGCTGGTTCTTTAGGTAGATGTTTCTCAATATCGTGAACAACCAGGACTTAATCTTGTCCGGATCACGCAGCTGGTCAAATTTTTTGAACGCGATGAAATATGTTTCCTGAACCAGATCCTCTGCGTCATACTGGTTTCCGGCATAACGGATGGCGACATTGTAAAGATAACTTAAGTGAATTTTGGCCAGCTGCCAAAACTGTTCCCGGGATCGTATCCGGCTGGACAATATTTTTCCTATGCTGTCGATTAATGCCATCGGACCAGCGCCTTTAATCCGCAATCCGAAATCCCCAATCCCGAATCATTTTAACACCCTTAACCGGTGCGTCTGATGGAGCTTCTTCCACAACGCTTTGATGATGACGGCCACTGCATCTTCTTCCTGGTCGAAATCACGTCCGTATTCCTCTCGACAGGATTCCAGTAAACTGGGATTACCAGACAGCGGTCCGAAGCTGTTTATTATATAGTCTCCAAGTGAGTGGTAAAGGCTGGGGAGTTCGTCATAGGACATATTCGCAACCGTCGCTTTATCTTTGAGGGACATCAGCGAGGTCAGTCGATTGACAGCCGCTTCTACGCTGTATGGTTTCTCTGCCGATTCCCTCGGACTTTCCCCGGAACTGTCGCGGTTCATCCCGCCATGGACCAGTCCAAGATAATAGGCACTTTCCAAAATATCCAGGGTGTCTCGGTATATCCGGGGATCCTTACTGGCCCGCGCACCGGCCACATTCAATGTCTCTATGTCTCGATTGAGGATCCAGTCCTGGATGGTCTTCGCGGCCTGGAAGGCCGGCATGAAACTCAGATCGATATGAAGCCAGGGCCGGCCATGTTTGACGGCCATTTCCCGCGTGAATTCGGATCCACCGGTCAAGGGTCCCCTGGAAATGATCAGCGTTCCATCAGCCTCCAGGACATTTTTTTCGGTGCGATCGGGGTAGCTGGTGCTGTTGGTTTCTTTTAACTTGTAGATTGGCGGCAGCGGGCCGTCTTCTGCCAGTCGGCCTCGGGGGATCCACCCGCCGTGCGGAATCATCAATTTGATAGCCGCATCCAGCGCCGCCCGATCCACTCCGGTCTGTCCTCCTGAAATAATTTTTTTAAGCATGGTGCTGTAAAAAATGCTGGCGAATGAAATCGGCGATCTGGTCCGAACCGTTTACTGCCATTCTTTTTAAGCGTTTCATACAAAGCAGATTTGCTGTCTGGGAAATCCATTTACCGCTGCTGAAATCCGATTCCGTGATTGCAAAACCGGTCATCTCTCCGGCAATGAATGCTGCCAGCGGTTTGGATTCGCGAAAGTTGGATCGCAGCACATAGCCAAATGGAACGCCTGCCTGATAGATCTCGGATAACGTGCTGTAGCCGGCCTTGCCGACTACTGCATCCGCCGCATTTACCAGGTCCGGATGATAATAATCAGACCGATGCGGCAGAATGAGGTAATTGTCACGATACTCCAGATTTGGGCCGGCACCCGGCAATACGAACCGGATATCCGGCAGGTGTTTCAATTTGTATAAAAATTCGTAGCTTTGCCGGATGCCGCCGGTGGTAACCAATACCATTTTGGCCGTATCCGGTATATTGAGCTGCCGGCGGATTCGATCGGCCGGGGTTTTTACTTTTCTGCTAACCGGCGAAGTTTTCAGGTCCGGGTCTCCCGGGCTGCAAACCGGTTCTGTTTGTATATGATAATCAGCCGATATAAACAAGTCCCGAAGGTAGGCGATATGCGATCCGAAGCGGGTGTCGGAATCAATATATTGATGATAGATCCAGTCCCAGGTGAAATTTTCAATCAGGACCGAGGGAATCCCGGCTTCTCGCGCAACCCGAATCCCCATCGGCGAAATATCACTGACAATCAAGCAACTATCTAACCTTTTAATATTGAGAGCTATATCGGTAATATAGGATTTATCAAAAGGCAGAAAAGCATTTAGATTGCGCAGGGTTTGCGGTAAATCGGCATGAAAGGCCGTATTTTGGGCGAGTCCAACGTCCGTCAGCAGCTCATGGTAAACAAATGGAGCGGTCATCGAATCCTGAAAGAACCAGGACGGTACAGTTGTAAAGATATCGAATTCGACCGTGGCTTTACCATCCGAAACGGCCTGCATCACGGCAGCTGCCCGGGCAGCGTGCCCAAATCCGTGAGGAGAGACAAAAAAGGCTATGCGTTTCACATTGTGTTTAACTTTGCTTTGATTTCACCTGAGATTAAACTCCGCGTCGATATCACAGGAAATGCATCACGGGATAAATAATTTAGTATTGTTAGCGGATAACAAAATGGGCACGACGATTTCTGGCCCAGCCTTCTTCAGTTTGGGCCATATCGATCGGACGTTCTTCTCCGTAACTAATGGTATTCAATCGGGCTGCATCGATCCCCAGATCGGTCAGAAACGCCATTGCACTTTGTGCCCGGCCTTCTCCCAGGGCCAGATTATATTCATTGGTCCCACGATTATCGCAGTGGCCTTCGATTGTGATCTCGGCATCCGGATTGGCCCTCAGCCACTGTGCTTTTTGGGCCAGAATTCCCTGAGCATCCGGGGTCAGGCGGACACTGTCAAATTCAAAGTAAATGTCATCATTTTCAAACCGAGTCCGTGCAGATACGGTTCGCTGCTCGGCCATTCTTGCGCTGAGGCTCTCATCACTTAAATCTTCTTCCTTCAATGCCCGTTGACGTTCAAGTTCTCTCTGGCGGGCTTCCTCTTCGGCTTGCCGCCTCGCTTCCTCTTCGGCCGTGGTCGCAGCAGGTTCGGAGCTGATCTTTTTTTTGGCGCAGGATGAAACCGAAAAAATAATCATGAAAGTCAGTGCCACAACCAAGGCCGCTACCGTCCAATGTTTTTGCAACATATGCCTCTCCTTTGATATTGTGGGAAACTTCAATAATTCATCAGGTTAGTTACGGCACAACCCTCTGGGCCTCTAACAAATCCCCAATGTCAAACTTATATATCAAGTCTAACGGTTTGTCAAAACTGAGCATACCGTCGAATAGCGATACGGATCTGGGTTACGGTGTAGATCGGGGCCCCAAGAAAATGGCGGCTCACGGGGATATGAGCCGCCATGTGGGGAGAGGCATTGAGATATTTTAAGAAGCATTCTTACAGGGGAATTACGTCGTAGCATACCACTATGTGGCATGTCAAGTATTTTTTTAATTTTTTGTAAAAAAAATTGAGCGACCTGACAACCGACTCCCAGGGCCACGTGATTGAAACAGATAATTATCTGGAATAAATAGAGTGACTCGCTTCTATCCTAATCAGTTAGAGTTGACTTTGACTTTTCCTTAATCGGATTCGAGCGCTGGTTGACATTGCTGATAATTTTTTCATAAAATGCGACAAATTCGTGGATAAAACTCTATTAGGGCCCAGGGGTAGCGATTTGCGCACATATACGGTCATTTCTATATTTCTGGTTGTATGGATCGGATTTTTAGCCGAACCGGTTTACCCAGAGCAGCCCTCCAAGTCTCACCCGCTCAACGTGCATCATTCTTACCAGTATACGGATGATCTGAACGGCTTGAAAAAAAGACGCCACATCCGGGTGCTGACGACCCTGAGCAAAACCAACTTTTTCCTTCAAAAGGGGAAAATTCACGGTTTTGAATACGAGCTGCTGAAAGGCTATGAGAAGTTTTTGAATGACGGAATCAAGAGAAGAGAATTGCGCATTGTGCTCGAATTTATACCCGTCAGCCGTGGCGAATTGTTACCCAAACTGGTAAACGGCTACGGTGACATTGCAGCCGCGGGATTGACCATTACCGATCAGCGAAAACGCCGGGTAGATTTTACGATGCCGTACCTGAACGGCGTCGAGGAACTGGTCATCACCCACAGAAATGGTTCTAAACCTATTAAAATTGATGATCTCACCGGTCGCCAGGTATTTGTCAGGAAGAGCAGCAGCTACTATGACAGTCTTCTTAAAGTCAACGAGAGACTGAAAGAATCGGGAAAACCGGAAATTGAAATCGTGGCCGCCGACGAAAATCTTGAAACCGAGGACATTCTCGAACTCGTCAATAGCGGTGCGGTTGACTTGACCGTTTGTGACAGTCACATTGCTGCAATCTGGTCGGGAGTCTTTCCGAATCTGGTTATTTGTGAAGACCTGAAACTGCGGGCAGGCGGTCAAATTGCCTGGATGATACGCAAGAAAAGTCCACTATTGATGGCCAGTTTGAATGGTTACCTTAAAAAAAATAAAAAGGGTACCCTGCATGGCAATATATTTTTCAAACGTTATTACGAAAACAATAAATGGATTAAAAATCCGCTGGCGGCCAAAGAAACGCAGAACTTTTTGAAATATAGAAAACTCTTTCGGAAGTATGCGAATCGATATGACTTTGACTGGATGCTGATTGCAGCGTTGGCCTATCAGGAGTCCGGACTCAATAATAATAAAAAAAGTAAATCCGGAGCAATTGGCATCATGCAGGTGCTTCCGTCAACCGCCAAAGATAAAAATATTGCAATTTCCAACTTCCAGCGATTAGAAAACAATGTGCATGCCGGTGTTAAGTATTTGGCATTTTTAAGAAAACGGTATTTCTCGGATCCGCAGATCGAACCCCGCAATCAGGTGCGGTTTGCGCTGGCTGCTTACAACGCCGGTCCGGCCAAAATCAATCGGGTCAGGTCCCTTGCGAAAGAGATGGGCCTGGATTCGAACCGGTGGTTTCGCCACGTGGAATTAGCCGCGTTGAAAATTATCGGTCAGGAAACCGTTCGGTATGTCAGCAACATTAACAAGTTTTACGTCATTTATATGCAGGCCTCTGAGAGTTTTGATGCGCGGATTAGAGAGAAAAAGGAAATTGGTACCCAAGGCCAGTAATTTAGTAACTCGGTTATCCATAAAGGTGCAGGTGGTATCAACGCCGGCCACTGGGCATCGATCCGCAGTCCGGACAAAACTCTCAGCCAAGGCCGTCTAAGAGCCGCCGCTGAATTGATTACGAAATGAAATAGCCATTTACGAGATGCTGGGGCCGCCAAGGAATACCGAGATGCGGCGGTCCCAAGTCGGCCTAAGCCGCTCAGACAGTTGCCCGGTCTGCGGCCCGATACCCAATGGCCTCTTTGGGGTGTGAACTTGAGCTTTGTGGGTAACCGTATTCGGGAACTTAGGCCCTATTTATTGAAATCAAATCAGTTTTGCGCAGGATTTGAGTAATGATATTCTGACTATTTTGGTGAGAAGCGATATAAGATCGATAGAATTCCACAAATATTCATTATTCAATATTCAATAGTCATTTCCGGTTTCGCCGGCTTGGGAATTACGGAATTCTATCCTAACCTAATGTAAATGGGTTTAACACCAATTGGTATTGCCTCGCATACGTTTCAGCCTCCTCATCATTCTGAAATCCGGAAGTATCATGTAAAATGCTCTACTCATTCCACAATCGAAAATCTGGTTTTCTAAGCCAGGTCAGAGAAAATTTGCTGTGCCGTAGATCAAGGCCACGGAGTGTTGGAGTAATGGAATAGTGGAATATTGGGTTTGGTGGAATGAAATCGATTTAAAATTCGTTGCATTGCCGTCAGAATAAAATCAGACTAAACTCCGCTTTTATGCCCATTATTCCATTTTTCCAACATTCCATTATTCCATTGGCGACCGATTTGAAGAGATCACTCCTATAGGGTGAACCAACTCCGGCCCCTCAGGGGTCGGATATTTACTTATTTTAATAATAAATGCATAACTTTGTATTGATATATACCAGGGTGGCAGACTGTTTGGTCGAAGTAGTCCGGGCTATTTGCTGAAGGAGGTATGATATTATGACTTGAATTCATTTTTTGAAAATGGTATTGGCATGGTGCATTTTGAATCCCCGATTTTAAATCGATAGGACTTAAATGGATATCTTTCTGCAAATGATGGTCACCG
>JASJCE010000277.1 GCA_030066155.1 Desulfobacterales bacterium
TAAACTCTGCGTCGCTCTGCGACCTCTGCGGTGAAAAATTACAATGATGATTCATATAAGCGCAGCCTCCGGCCGCAAGCGTCCGGTCTGATCGGAAAAGAAACTGATGAACCTTCGACGTTCGATTTTCTATTTGAAGTTTCACACGACCTATATGACAGCCCCGTAGTAAAAGTGTTTTCCCAGGCCGATCGTAAATATGAAGCCGCCGTAGAGCGCATGTTCGATGCCGGAGATGATCAGGGAGCCGGTTTCCTCATAGGTTTTGGCAAACAGCACGCCGCCGAGCAGCGGGTACAATACCATCACAGCCGCCCACAACGTCGGACGCTGACGAGGGAAATAAAACAGAGAATGCGGTTCGACTAGAACCACATATATACCAATCAATCCGGCGGCAATTGCAAATCTGAGACCGATTCTATCTTCTAAGCCGAGCATGTTTCGGGCCAGTTGAATCTCTTTTGGTATCTTCCTGGGCAATTGTCATCGGGGTTTTTTGCGGCTCGGCGATATGGTGGATTTTTCTCAGCGGTATCGTCGGCGCGCTGAGCATGAAATTCAAGGAAACCCTGCTGCTGAAGATCAACCATTTTTTGGGTTTCGTGATTGGTGGCTTTGGATTGGCAATCCTGGGCAGCGCACTTTTTGTGAAGTAATTGATTCGGTCAGGCCGGGTTGGCGTATGGATTGACTGATAGCTCCCCGGAGATGGGGTGTTCCTGATAGGATTCCAGGTGGTAGTCTATAAAGGCCGCAAATCCCTCCGAGCCCATATAGCGTTTCAAAATTTTGGGGTCCGTCCGGGTCAGATCCACCATAATCAGACCATCCAATACATTGCCGAATGAAGAGTCGATGTTGAAACTGAGCAATTTTCCACCGAGTTTTAAATATTGTTTTATTAGAATGGGAACCCCTTTGCCGTCCGTCTCGATGCCGGAAATCCATGCCGACAACTCTTCGATATCCCTGGGCCACGATTCAGTATTGACGCGGTCCAGATCCCGAATCGTTTTTTGTCGGTAAGGCTTGCGGGCTCTGACCATCCGTGACATATCGGACAGGGAGTTGTTTGCTTCCAGAAACGCCGCCATCAGTTTGCGTGAGTAAGAATTGTAGTCATTCGTGATACTGACCGCACCAAACAATATTTTATAGCGAGGATGGGCGGCGATAAACTCCCCGATACCTTTCCACAGCAGCATCAGCGGGGCAAAATTTTTCTGATATTCCTGGCGAACGAAGGAGCGACTGAGCTCCAGAGCCGGTCCCAGCTGACGCAGCAGGTGATTTTGATACCGAAAAAGCGTGTAGGTATAGAGACCTTCTTTCCCATATTTCCGGACAATTTCATCTGTCAGGCCCAAACGGTAGGCCCCGACAATATGACGCCGGGCGCTATTCCATACCAGCAGGTGTTTGCAGTGCTCGTCGAAGCGGTCCAGATCGATGGATTTTCCGGTCCCTTCACCCACCTGCCGAAAGGTTATTTCCCGCAGGCGCCCGATTTCCATAAGAGTTAGGGGTATCCGGTTCGCATCTGCCAGACAAACGGCAAACTCGCCGCTGGTGGCCAGCAATCGGCTTTGCGGAAGTTGACCGATTTCGTTGGTTATTGCCGCCGTGTCATGGGCCGGGACAATTGGCTTCTGGCTTTTGCGGCGGAGGCGATGGATTTCGGGTGTATTAAAGAAGACAGGTGTTTTGCTGAATGCGTTTCCCAGCAGGTAGGTGCGAAAGCGCAAGTAGGCGGTCAAATCCGCATCATTGCCGATAGTTGCCAGCCGCTTGAAGGGTATCAGGCTGCCCAGGCGCAGCTGGATGCGGGCGGTCTTTTTTTTGAGCAGCTCCCGTGGCAGCATGGCGGTTCTCAACCTGGGATGGATTAGACCGGCCAGTTGAAAGGAGAGGCTGTTGCGGCCGTCAAAATAGACCGGCATCACGGGTGCCTGGGTGATTCGCACCAGGCGGGATAAGGTCGGCTCCCAATCGGGGTCCTCAATTTTGCGCCGTTTCAGACGCAGCTGCGATACTTCGCCGGCCGGAAAAACCACCAGAATGCCGCCGGCTTTAACCCAGTGGATGCATTCTCTGAGGGCCTTTTTGTTGGCATTGACGGCCGAACTGCTGCCAAAGGGATCGGCCAGGATGAACAATGGCCGCAGCTCGGTGAACGCGCCCAAAAAGTAATTGGCCAACACTTTGATATCCCGGCGTACAGCTCCCAGCACCGAGGCCAGCAGCAGTCCGTCGATCCCGCCAAAGGGGTGGTTGGCGACCACGATTGCCGGACCGGACGGCGGGATGGCTTTTAGATCGTCTTTTCGAATAGAATGTTCAATATTCAATACGCGCAGGGATTTATCGATAAAATCGAATGGTGTCTCACAGGGCGGCAAGTCGTCATATATCTCCCTGATCTTATCGATGGCGAGCAGGCTTTCCAACGATTGGTTGGCCATGGAAAACAACTTTCGCTTCAGAAAATTCGGATCATTCTCGTCAGTCGATATCAGGGGATCCAGCGATTTTTTGGCTTCCGTTTTTCTGTAACTCATGGAGAAAGTCCATTCTATGAGCGACTGCGACCCGGCCGGGTCGGATTTTTACTGTGATTTTCCCGAAGGGAGGCGATCCATACGGGCGTTCGGAATATTATGATCATATCGCTGATTTGTTAAATATCGGTTAAAGGGGTATTTTTCCCGACAGAGCAATTACCGTTCAATTTGTCCGTCGTATGGTGCAGCTAGATCCTGACACTTCATCCACCAAATACTACCACCGGAAATATCACATTTCAACAATAACTACGCAGCTGGCCGGTCCATTGGAACAGAATTCCTATGGCCTGCCGATAAACTGGAAGTTTTATGACAGCGCGTCTTCCGCCAAAACCGCTACATACTCAAACCATGAAGCCTATTTCAGGCGTCACTAAACCTCGGATCTCCCAGTTCGGGTTGCCGCGAAGGTCCCCCCTACTTAACACGTGCAGTTGAAATTGTAATCCGTTGCTATATCTTCGTATTGCGGTTATTTGCCCAGGATAGGTACTTATTCATTCTTGACAAACAACCGGATTTACTGAAATGAAAATATGAACGAAAACGGCATCGAATTCGCCCATCGCAATGTGACGGTCTATCTCCCGCCCGGGGGAAGGCGGCATTGAGTCGAATAGACAGTCCCTCGAAGCCGGTGCTGCCGCTGCAGCGGCCCAGGCCGCAGATGAGCAACTGCCGCAACAATAGAAATCGAAATAAGGGAGGCGTTTAGCGGTTGGCTGTTTAACTTGTGGAGGTTTCATGCGAGCGGCGCCTTGGTCGCGAGCGTCCAATCTGATTGAAGAATAAACTTTGTAGTATCATTAAAAAAACGAACATCCAACGTCCAACGCCGAACGCCGAATGAGGATGACACTTCGCTTTGTCGAATTTTTAAACAAACAAATTAACTTGTCCGAAGGGGCCTATGATGTCGTATCCCAAGAACAATTCGACACCGTTTCAAACCGGCTCGACCCAGAAATTAAACTTCGTGATCTTGTTGGCCGGCTCGCTGGTCTTACTGGTGATTTTGATAGCCTGGATTGCGATGGGAATGGTGCAGGATAAAATCCAGCGGGACACCGGTGACGCGCTGCTGACAGTATTGCAGACAACCCAGGAGTCCCTGACGTTATGGGCGGACAACAAAAAATTCCACCTCAGGCAGCTTGCTGTTGATCCCCGGGTTGTGTTTCTGGTTGAGAACCTGCTCCAGAACTCCCGCGATAAAAATGAACTGCTGAAGACCCGCGCTTTGCGGGAGTTGCGCAAATTTTTCGAGAGCAACAAAGACCGGTTCGGCAAAGCCGGATTCTTCGTCATTTCTCCGGACTATTTCAATATCGCCTCGATGCGTGACAGCAATATGGGCGAACGCAATCTGATTGCCAACCAGGCACTGGATCTGCTTAACAGAGCATTTCGGGGTGAAACGGTGATGGTCCCGCCGATCTGGTCCGATGTGGTGTTGGATCCGGCGTCCGAATCCGGCAGCCGGGTGCCGCCGACCATGTTCTTCGCGGCGCCGGTAAAGCGCTTTGACGGGCAGGTCATTGCGGTGTTGACCCAGCGGGTTGACCCTTACAATGATTTTACCCGCATGATTCAGCTGGGGCAGATCGGGAAATCCGGTGAGACGTACGCTTTCGACAAGTATGGCAAGCTGCTTTCCGAGAGCCGTTTCGATGATGATCTACGCCGGATCGGCCTGATCCGGTCCGACCAGAAATCGATCCTGTCCATCAGTATCCGTGATCCCGGCGGCAATATGGTCAAGGGTTATGAGCCTCCTGTTCCACGCTACCAACAGCCCATGACAGTGATGGCCCAGCAGGCCACGCAAAACAAACCCGGTGTGAATACATTAGGCTATCGCGATTATCGGGGCGTGCGGGTTTACGGTGCCTGGATTTGGGATGCGAATCTGGATATCGGATTGGCAACGGAGATCGATGTGGCGGATGCCCTGAGCCCTTACTACACGGCCCGCAATGTCATCCTCACCGTTCTGGCCATTACGGTACTGCTGGCCCTTGGCTCATTGCTGTTTGCCGTGTTGATCGATGAGCGGGCCAACCGGGCCCTGCGAAAATCCCATGAAGAACTGGAGCGGCGGGTGCAGGATCGCACAGCTGAACTGGCCCAAAGCGAAGAACGATTCGCGCTGGCCGTTCGCGGGGTCGGGGCCGGCATCTGGGATCTTGATCTTAACACAAAAAGTGTCTGGTACTCCGAGCGGTTTCTGGAGATGCTGGGTTACCATGGCGATTTCGGCGACGACCTCAGTCTGGAATGGACTGCGCTTGCGCATTCGGATGACCGTCAGCATCTCAAAGATGCCCTGCAGGCCCATCTGAAAGACCGCTCCCCATTTAACGTTGTCGGCCGCCTGCAATGCCGGTCCGGCGAGTATCGCTGGTTTCGCGTCACCGGCCAGGCACTTTGGGATAACGGGGGCCGGGCATATCGCATGGCCGGCTCCATTGTCGATATCACCGAAGGCAAGCTGGCCCAGCAAGAACTGCGCAAACTCTCCCTTGCCACCGAGTACAGTCCCGCTTCAGTGGTGATAACCGACAGAGATGGTACCATTGAATATGTCAACACCACTTTTTGCGCGGTTACCGGATATACAACGGTGGAGGCCATCGGACAGAATCCCCGGATTCTCAAGTCCGGCAATTTGCCCGATGCGGTTTACCGCAATTTGTGGCAGACAATCCTTGCCGGTGAAACCTGGCAGGGCGATCTGATCAATAAAAAGAAAAACGGCGAAGAATTCTGGGAAAGCGCTTCTATTTCGCCCATTAAAAATGATGATGGGCAGATTACCCATTTTGTGGCTATCAAGCAGGACATCACCGAGCGCAAACTTCAGGAACAGCGATTTCAGGAGCTGATCAACGCCGCGCCTGATGCCATGGTGATCATCGATGCCAAGGGTGATATCACGCTGGTCAACAACCAGACCGAACGTCTCTTCGGCTACGATCGGGATGAGTTGGTCGGCCAAAAAGTCGAAATCCTGGTTCCGGAGGAGAATCGGGCAAACCACCCGAAATTGCGGGAAGACTACGTGCGCAATGCTACAGTCCGGCCTATCGGGCAGGCGCTGAGTTTAGTGGCCCAAGCCAAGGATGGTCTGCGGATACCGGTCGACATCAGCCTGAGTCCGATCGAAACCGCCGACGGCATGCTGGTGGTTGCCTCCGTGCGGGACGTGACCGAACGTAAAAAGGCCGAGGAAACCATTCGCAAACAAAAGGAATTCGTCGAGACCGTCATCAACTCCATGCCGGATTCGATTGCGGTCATCGAAGTTGATACCGGAGTGATCATCGATGTCAACGAAGCTTTTATGGAAGAGATCGGCCGGCCCCGGGAGCGGATTGTTGGCCGGTATTGCTACGACCTGACCCATAATCTGGCCGAAATGTGCAAACCGCCACTGCATGATTGCCCCATGCTGACGACCAAAGAAACCGGCCGCAAATGTGTTGCTGAACATATCCACCAGGATGCCGACGGTCAGCCCCGCTACATGGAAGTTTCTACGTTCCCTATTCTGGACGGCAATGGCGAATTCAGCCAGGTGGTCCACGTGGCCCGGGACATCACGGAACGAAAGCTGGCGGAGGATGCCATCCGAAATTCAGAGCAGCAAATGGCACAAATTATCGACTTTCTGCCGGACCCCACTTGGGTCATCGACAATGACGGCAAGGTCGTTAAATGGAATCGGGCCATTGAAAAATTATTGGGTGTTGAAGCCTCGGACATTGTCGGCAAAGGAGATTACGAATACGCCTTGCCGTTTTATGGTGAGCGCCGTCCCGTATTGATCGATCTGGTGCGGGATTGGAACGCCGAATATGAGAAAAAATATATATCGGTCAAGAAAGCCGGTGAAAAGCTGATATCGGAATCCCATCACCCCACCCTCGGTCGAGACGGTATTTATCTTCAGGGAACGGCCGGATTGCTGCACGATGCCGCGGGGGAGGTTACCGGTGCGATAGAATCCCTGCGTGATATTTCCGAGGGCAAACGCATGGAGGCCGAGTTGATCCAGGCCAAACAGGCGGCTGACGAGGCGAATCAGGCCAAGGGCGATTTCCTGGCCAATATGAGCCACGAAATCCGCACCCCCATGAACGCCGTAATCGGCATGGCCCATCTGGCTCTTAGAACCGAATTGTCTCCCAAGCAACGGGATTACCTGAAGAAAATCCAGTCATCGGCCAACTCCTTGCTGGGCATTATCAATGATATTCTGGACTTCTCCAAAATCGAGGCCGGAAAACTGGAAATGGAGGCTGTGGACTTCAGCCTCGATGACGTCCTGGAAAACCTGGCGAATCTGGTGACGGTCAAAGCCCAGGAAAAGGAGAATCTGGAAGTGCTGTTTGCCGCAGACCCGGATGTTCCGCGGTATTTGGTGGGCGACCCGCTGCGGCTGGGTCAGGTGCTAATCAACCTGGCCAACAATGCCGTGAAATTTACCGAAGAGGGAGAAATCGTTGTTTCTATTAAAAAAGTCGAAAGCCTGGATGACCGGGTGAAGTTGCAATTTGCCGTCAGCGACACCGGCATCGGCCTGACGGAAGAGCAGATGGGCAAGCTTTTTCAATCCTTCAGCCAGGCCGACACCTCAACCACTCGCAAATACGGCGGTACCGGCCTGGGCCTTGCCATCAGTAAAAAGCTGGTCAATATGATGGATGGTGATATTTGGGCCGAAAGCGAACCCGGCCAGGGTACCGCATTTATTTTTACGGTCCGATTGGGGCTGGGCAAAGAGACGGTCAAAAAACGATTCACGGTAGCTGCGGATTTGCGCGGTATGAAAGTTCTAGTGGTGGATGACAACGCCACATCAAGAGAAATCCTGAAAGATATTTTGGAATCATTTTCTTTTGAAGTTGTTTTGGCCGCCTCGGGCGAAGAAGGCATTACCGAGGTTGAGAAGGCCCGCTCCGATGTCCCTTTTGAGCTGGTTGTGATGGACTGGAAAATGCCGGGCATGGACGGCATTGAAGCGGCGACCCGCATCAAAAATCTTCCCAATTCTGCAAAAAAACCGGCAATTATTCTGGTAACGGCCTATGGACGGGAAGAAGTCATGCAGCGATCCGACACCGCAGGGTTGGACGGCTTTCTGATCAAACCGGTGAACGCCTCTCTATTATTCGATACCATCATGCAGGCCTTTGGCGAGGAAGTATCAGAGACCTCGCGCCTGACAAGCCGGCATGATACGGCCGATGCTTTGCAGGAAATCCGTGGAGCCCATATACTTCTAGTTGAAGACAACGAGATCAACCAGCAGGTTGCAAGTGAGATTCTGGAAGGCGCCGGCCTGACGGTAACGATTGCCCAAAACGGCCGGCAAGCGGTCGACGCCGTCCAGGCAATGCGATATGACGCGGTGTTGATGGATGTGCAAATGCCGGTGATGGACGGATACTCAGCGACTCGCAAAATACGCGAGTTAGAAGACAGAAGACAGAGGACAGAAGACAGAGGGCAGATAACAGATGTCAGAGGTCAGAATGCAGAATTGGGAATGCGGAATGAAAATGGAAAGGATTCCGATCCAAAATCCAAAATCGATCAGGTGCCGATAATCGCCATGACGGCCCATGCCATGGCCGGGGATGAGGAAAAAAGCTTGAAGGCCGGTATGAACGGCCATGTGACCAAACCCATAGAGCCGGAAACGCTTTTTGCCATGCTACGCAAATGGCTAAGGCCAGTCAACAGGCAGCAGGATGCGTCACCCGCGGATACCGCTCCTGAGCCTGTCAAAGCGGTGCAGCCGGAAGCGAGCCTGGAGGATCTGCCTGAAAATCTGCCCGGATTTAATCTGGACACCGGCTTAAAGCGTTTGATGGGCAACAAGCGTCTCTACCGCAAGTTGCTGCTGGACTTTGGCAGCAAGTATGCCAATGTTGCAGGGGAGATCCGGGCCGCGCTGGAGAAAGTAGACTACAAGCAGGCCCACAGCCTGGTTCACAACCTGAAAGGATTGGCCGGCAACCTGGCCGCCGAAGATCTGCAAACCGCCACGGTTGAAATCGAAAAACTGATAAAAGGCGATGCGCCGTTATCCTATCCCTCAGAACCGCTGAGCCAGAAAATGTCGGCCCTGGAGGAGACGCTCGGTGCCGCTCTGCAGGCCGTCCGGACGCTTGGTTCCGGAGATCAAGTCGACGCGCTGGCATCTGCGATTGGAAACATGTCCGACGTCTCACCGGATTTGATCCAGGAATTGACGGGGCTAATCCGGGAAGCCGCTGAAATGGGGGATATCGGACAGGTCGAAGCGATTGCAAGCGAATGGAGATCCCGCTCGGACGGTCTGGTGGATATCTGCAATCAGTTTCAAAAACTGGCGGAAGACTTTGATTTCGATGGGATAATGAAACTGGCGGGTGATCTGGAAAACAATGCGTAGATGATCTCAGGCAGGACCCGATTTGCGGTGACCACAGCCTGCTCCACCAAAATAAGACGTTCGGCATTCGGCTTGCGGTTAAGGTTAAATGCCGACCTTTTAATTTAGCCGCCCTCTCGCTTCGCTCGCTCGACATACGCAGACAAACGCAGACTCAACTTTTCTGGAGAGACTGCAAAAATAAAACGGATAGAATACCTCAATTCTTCAATCTTCAATCATCAATTTTATTTCTGCCCCCGGTCGCTGACGGTTTTGATGCGGTCAGAGAAAAGTTTGGCACAGGTCGGGCAGTAGTGATGATGGGATTTGACATCGGTATGGACGGATGTGCGTTGATGGATATGATCCAGGAATTTGGGGGTGGCATACAACTTACCGCAGCCCTCGCAGCGCTCCAGGGGATGCCGGCCGATGATTTCGGAACGAATTGAAATGGTTCTGGCATTTTCACTGTCTTCCACGCGAATGACGTCGGTCGGGCAGATATTGGCGCAGGTACCGCAACCAATACAGCGCCCTTCAATGGGAACCACATAATCCATGCTGTCTCTTTTCTCCATTTTGAGTGCTTCGGGTCCGACAATTTCTTTGCAAACCCGAATGCATAACCGGCAGCGGATGCATCCATCAGGCGGGGGCCCGGGATCGATGCCGTAGGTCGCCGCCAGGTCGGAAATGCGTCTGGCCTGGGGCGCCATCTGCAGCAGGTTCCGAAAGGCTCTGGTCCTGGCGCGGGTGACGGCCTCGGAACGGGTATTGATTTGCATTCCCTCTTTCACCTTCAGCACGCATGACAGCATGGTGATTTTCCTGCCGGTGGAGCGTCCCGGCACTTCCACGGCGCACAGACGACAAGCACCTGAGGGCCTCAGCGAGGGGTGGTAGCACAATGTCGGTATTGAAATATCATTGGCCTTGGCAACTTCAAGCACGCTCATGCCCGCTTCAGCCGGGTACTCCCGACCATCGATGGTTATGGTAACCATATCTGTTGATCCCCCGTCCCAAATTTAATTCAACATTGAAATCCTGGTCCTCAGGGCCAGGTCATCGATAATTGGCTATGCCGTAACCCTACATAGCGGAATGATGGAATACTGGAGTGTTGGAATAATGGGTTTAGCGGAATGAGATCTGATCTTATGATGATGGCACGGATTAAATATTAAAATCAGACCTTCATCCGTTTTTGATACCCAATATTCCATTATTCCACCATTCCATCATTCCATCCGGAGTCTAAGGTAAACTCCACCCCTCTCTCCGAGCT
>JASJCE010000278.1 GCA_030066155.1 Desulfobacterales bacterium
AGGATTGCAAATCCTTGATCCCCAGGTTCGAATCCGGGTGCCGCCTCTGTAATACTCGGGTATGCGGTCGAGGTCCAGCGCTTTAGCCTTCTGATGATTTTAGAATAATCCGGCAATCGGCTACCGTTGCGCCGTGCCCCTCTTCATGAATCATCAACGGGTTGATATCCAATTCGCTGATTTCAGGATGGTTCAAAACCAAATCCGACAGGGTCACCAGCGATTTTTCAATAACTTTCAAATCTGCCCTCGGCCGCCCCCGGAACCCTTCGAAAAGTTTGAACCCTCTGATCTCATGCATCATGCGGCGGGCCTCATTTCTGCCGATAGGAGCCAGGCGAAAGACCACGTCTTCGAAAAGCTCCACATAAATTCCCCCCAGACCAAACATCCCCTGTCACTCAGCATCCTCTGCGTTGAGATTATCGAGGATGGTTAAAATCTCGATATTGACTGGTATGTCCCGCATCGAGTGGCCGTAGTGCACAAATCGAACCTGACCGTGCCGGTCGACGATTACCTGAGCAGGCATGCGGCCAAGTTTAAAAAGCTTAACCTCTTGTCCGTATCGTTTGAGGATCTCGTGCTTTGGGTCTGGCAAGCCCACAAAAGGCATCTTATGCTTGCGCCAATAGGCCTTGAATGCTGCCGGTTTTTCCGGTCCGGCCACAATGACTTCACTGCGTCGGGCCCGAAATTCATCATAATCACCGCGCAACTGCGCCATGTGCCGGCGGCAGAAGGGTCATGCAAACCCTCGATTGAAAACTAAAACCACATGACTTCGCGCATGGTAGTCGGACAAGTTTACCTGGCGCCCCGTAAAATCGGGCATTGAAAAATCCGGAGCCATTGTGTTGATTTCAACTCGTTTTGCCATGAGGCCTCCTTTGCCCGGGTATTAACAGTTGGGGAAAAACGTTCCGGTCTATCCAGCGGGAGCAGAAATTTGATCCTAAGTTCTGTCTCAGTTTGCATTCCTTATCCCGTCGCATTTTAACGTAGAATACATTCTGGTTAACTTATTGACAACCCACTCAGGTATAGCTACACATATAACTTCTAACATGTATCAATCAAATTCAAGTATGAATTGCGTTTATTTGTAAGATCATAATTGATGATCTCGTAAAAAATAAAGATGAATGTGGTCTTGCCATTTCAGTTCTTTTACCAAATTACGACCAAAATCACGCAGATGGCATAAAGAGGAGAGGGCTGGTGTTCCTCCGCCCCCTGAGATTTAAACACGACGAGAACGCACCTAACCATATTGCTAAAACGCTAATCAATTTTGCCAATTGTAGAGGTTGCAACTTACACGTTGGCTTGGTGGATTTTTTGAAGAAATGATATTCCTATGAAAATTCTGAGCAAAAAATACTGGCGGATGCACAGATCCCGATGTTTCACTTTCTCTGCTGTTTTTTTAATTTGTTTATTGCCTAATTTATGGGTCGGCTGTGCAAAGCTGCAGGTGCCCACCCGCTCACCTCACATTGGTGAAAGCGGACCGCTCGGTGAATGTGCGGATTTTTTTGCTTCCCTCGATAAACAGATCACAGAAGCGAACGTTATCGATCCCGGTGTGTTCCGGGTGAAAAATTATCCTTATCTCAGAGTGGACCGATTCCTCGCGTCATTCAGTCAAGAGGTTGACGACAAGGATGCCTTTGCAACTTGGATTGACCGCATGCAGACTCTTGATCAAGATGCCCGTAAATATGAAATTGCCAATTTGCCCTCCTCGGCGGCCGCTGAACTGGACTCCGCCGACGACAAGGCCAGTCTTTACGATAAGGTTGTTACCTGTGGCGACATCCTAAAGACATCCGATTTTCAGCATGCTAACCATCAGGCCGGTGTCAGAAAAAATGCCGTGGCGCCCGATGAATACATTACACTTCGCAGGGTATTGGGCATCTATCCGTTGACCAGTATGTTTATCTATCGTGGTGTGTCCATTTGGCATAGGGAAGCACGTAGTCGCTATTCACCCGAGCCGCCGGTCAATTGGCAAAGTATCCGATACGGTCCAGACGGGCAAATGGATTTTTCGCTGATACGTCAAACCGTCGAGCCGACCAAGCGGGATGCACTGGGCATTCCCGTATACTCAGCCCGGGCACGGCAGGCGCTTTTCCGGATGTATGCCCCGGTCTGGGAAGTTCAATTTACAGTCGAGGATGATCGCATCGGAGCGCCATTTTGGACCGCTGACGGCGAACTTGACGTCGATACCGACCAACCCCTGATATACACTTTGCTGTCATTTACGCGTTTTGGAAAGAAAATCCTGACCCAACTGAACTACATTATCTGGTTTCCCGCCCGACCCAAAGATGGATCCTTAGACATTTATGGAGGATTCCTCGATGGCGTCAATTATCGCGTCACCTTGGACATTGATTATGAACCGCTGCTTTATGAAACAGTCCATAACTGCGGGTGCTATTACAAGGCCTACCCCGCAAAACGGCTGCAGGTTCGCTCAAAAATCGATTATGCGGAGCCACCGCTAATTCTCAAAGCACCTGATGTAGACCCTTCCAAAGATTTTATGACCGTGTCGATGGAGAGCCGAACCCATTATGTTCAGCACCTTTACCCCTCGTCGCGCAAATTGCTGGCGGGAGCGACAAATTACTCGCTAATCGATTACGGTCAACTCCGCAGCCTTGCCTTTTCGACAGACGATCATAAGAGCATGTTCGGTCAAAACAGCATCACTCCGGGCAGTGAAAGGTCAGAACGGTATATACTTTGGCTAACGGGTGTTCTTTCGCCGGGGGCCATGCGCCAGTGGGGACGTCACGCGGTTGCATTTATCGGTAGGCGACATTTCGACGATCCATTTTATATGGACAGTATATTTTTAGAAACTGTTTACTGAATTCTCATCATGATTTGACGAATCTCTTTCTGTTTTGGATTGATCAGAGGATTCTTTATTAAAAAAAATCAAGTACCCTCCCATCGTCTCTTCGAATTCGGCTATGCTACCCCAAATTATCATTGCTCACCTTTATATACGGTTATTCGGATACAACAGGTCAAAAGGATTTTTAAACCAAATAGCTTGACTCTGTCTAAATTTTGTTTAGCTTATGTTTAAATAATCTCTCGGCTATCTATTGGTCCCATAAGATATGATAAAAATGAAAACTGCAAAAACTGCAGAGGATATGAAAAGGGTCGCCCAGTCTTCGAGTAAGTCGTATTAAATGATCAGCCAATCAATAGGATTTAAAAATAGTGATTCGAGAGAAAATAAACTTAAACAACAGCTGTGGAGAAACTGAACAATGAAATGGTCACTGAAAATAGGCCGGTTTTCCGGCATCGATGTACGTATGCACATAACGTTTATGCTGCTGGTTGGTTGGGTAGCGTTCGTTTACTGGCAGCAGGGCCAGAGTGTTGCCGCTGCCGTCGCAGGCATAATTTTTATTCTGGCTGTATTTTTGTGTGTGGTTCTGCACGAGTTTGGCCATGCGCTGGCAGCCAGGCGGTATGGAATCAAAACCCGGGATATTATACTGCTGCCAATCGGCGGGGTGGCGCGGTTGGAAAAGTTGCCGTCCAAACCCCTGCAGGAGCTGTTGGTCGCTCTGGCGGGACCTGCGGTCAACGTTGTCATCGCGGCAACGATATTTGTATGGATAAAAATTTCCGGTTCAATTGAAATATTCAAAGTTTCAGCGACAGCTGATCCCTTACTACAAAGATTGCTTTATATAAATGTGTTTATGGTAGTATTCAATATGATTCCGGCTCTACCGATGGACGGTGGACGCGTGCTGAGAGCAGTTTTGGCCATGCTCACCGAGCACCGTCGCGCGACACAAATTGCAGCATCGATCGGGCAGGGCATCGCCGTCTTTTTCGGTGTGGTCGGCATATTTTATAATCCTTTGCTATTGGCTGTTGCATTCTTTGTCTGGATCGGTGCGTCCCAGGAGGCAGGTGCAGCCCGGATGCAATCGGCCGTCGACGGCGTTCCGGTAGAGCAGGCCATGTTGACTGATTTCAGAACACTGGAAAAACATGACAGCTTGGATCGAGCGGTCGAGCTGACGCTGGCCGGATCTCAAAAAGATTTTCCAGTGTTGGAAAATGGCATCATCGTCGGTATTTTGACCCAGGCCGATTTAATGAAAGCGCTATCGGAGCGCAATCAACACTCGACGGTATCATCGGCAATGCAGCACAAGTTCCACGCAGTCAACTCTCTTGATATGCTTGAAGCTGCTTTTGACAAACTGAAGGACTGCAACTGTCACACACTCCCGGTAACAATTAATCGCAAACTGGTCGGTTTATTGACCATGGATAATATCGGCGAGTATCTGCGCATCCGTGCGGCATTGGCCGGCTAGATGTATGGTGTAGAGAATGAGCTGATATGGTTTCACTCTGAGCAAAATGTTATTGCACTGGCAAGAATAGGTTAAAAGTATGACGTTGACAAACTATGAACCCGCAGACGGCTATATTAAATCAAAAGTGATCCCTGCCAAACTATACAGTGAATGACATACTTTTTTTCTCGAAGACTACTATTGGTCCAGGAAAACATATGAGCGGCAATTAAAAATTGCAGGATTTCACGACATCGCGTGGCGGCCGATGCAAGTTTCAGACGAAGGTTTAACCGAGTTCGGAAAAGAGTACTGGCATGAGTTTCTGGACAATCCGGGAATAATCGTCTTAGAGGCTCGAAAATAAATACAGATAACAGTTTTCTCCAGTCCTAGTTTTGATTTAATTTGTTCGGAAGATTTTGGTCTGATTTTGCCATATTTTCGAGCAATCCTCTAATATCGCTGAGGTAGGCAGTACAGTGTGCGCCAAACCACCATATCTCTGCCAGTATCAACAGCAGAAGAATCGGTACCCAGATGCTCATACGCTGAATCTCCTTTATTGTTAAGGTTGGAATTGCTATATATCTCTACATTTCCACCGATTTAAAGACGAAATCTCATTCTGTATCTGCATCGCTTTCGCCCCTATAGTTTATTACAATTAAACTATAAGTAGTAATTACAAGAATCTGTATTTCAATACCGGTCGGATTTCTGCGATTCCTTGCGTAATCTTGCTGCCAGCTTCCTGGTCAGAGCTCCTTCTGTCATGCGCCATCGCCAGTTGCCCGTCGGCTTGCCGGGAACATTCATTCTGGCAGTTTTATCCAATCCGAGAACATCCTGCGCGGGGAAGATGGCAAGATTGGCGGCACTTTTCATCGCCTCCCGGATCATCTTCCAGTGGATATCTGCCCCATCGCTGTCGAAATAGTTCTTTAGCAAATTGAAATTAACCGCTGGCACTTTTTTGTGGGCATTCTTCCTGGCGTCGTCATACCAGCCCACCACGGTATTGTTATCATGGGTGCCCGTATAGACTACCGAATTATGGGTATAGCTGTACGGCAGATGGTATGTGGCCGATGGCTCGTTTCCGAAACCGAACTGCAACACGCGCATGCCCGGCAGATCAAATTCATCCCGCAGTTCATAGACACCCGGGACCACAGTACCCAGGTCCTCGGCAATAAAGGGCAGATGTCCAAGGCCGCGTCTGAGGGCGCGAAACAGGTCGCGTCCCGGTGTTTGTCGAAATTTCCCATCTTTCGCGGTTTTTGCTTTGGCATTGATTTCCCAGCACCGGTAAAAACCAATAAAATGATCCAGGCGCACCGCATCAAAGAGGGTTATCAGGTGTTTGATTCGGTCAATCCACCAGACGAATCCATTTTTCTTCAGCATCCGCCAATTGTAAAGGGGATTCCCCCACAGCTGTCCGTCGGGGCAATAGTAATCCGGCGGTGCGCCGGCAACGAATTTCCTGGATCCATCGCGGTTCAGCTGAAAGTATTTCCGGGCCGCCCAGATATCGGCGCTCTGGTAGCCAACGAATAGAGGGATATCGCCGATTAATCCGATTCCCCGGGTATTTAGATACGTCTTAAGGCGAAACCATTGCGAGAAGAACTTGAATTGCAGAAATTTGATGTAGTCCAGCTCGGTCCGGTGGTCTTCACGCAGTTTAGCCAGTACAGACGGTCTGCGGTTTCGAATTCCGGGCGGCCAGTTGCTCCAGTTGCCGGTGCCAAATTTATCGGCCAGCACACAGAAGAGGGCAAAGTCTTCCAGCCAGTAATGCTGCGCGGTCAGAAACCGCTGAAAACGGCTTGAATCTGATGTTTTCCCGGCGGCGCAAAATCGCTCAAAGGCCTTCTTCAATCTTGATTTACGATATTGTCGTGCTCTGGGGTAATACACCCGGCTCGACGAGATCGCCTGTGGTTCTGAAATCTCCGATTTTTTTAAAAGTCCATCCTTTACCAAACCTTCCAGGTCCATATATAACGGTTCGCCGGCAAAGGAACAGATGGTGGAATAGGGCGAGTTGCCCAGTCCGATCGGGTTGACCGGCAGCATCTGCCACCAGCTCTGTCCGCTGTCGCTCAGGAAATCGACAAATCGATAGGCGGCTTTTCCCAGATCGCCGCAATAGTAAGGACCGGGAAGGGAGGCGATATGCATCAACAGCCCGCTGCGGCGGTCTTTTAAGGTGGGTATTTTATTCAAAATCGAAAACCTGGTCCTCAGGGTCTGTTCGGAAAAGAAACTCTATATTTTGAAAAAAAAGAGGAATGGATTCTTATCTTAAAGAAAAAAATTGGACATGATCAACAGGATCATTTGGATAATGCGGCCTTCGGCCGAAAGACCTCTCGCCGCAGGCGAAAAAAATCCTGATAATCCTGTAGATCCTGTCTAAATAAAAATAATAAAAATCGAATCCATTCCACAATCCTTTCATCTATTTGAAGTTTCCTATAAGCGCTGGTGAATACCGAATCTTGAGCCTTGAATCCTCACATGATATAACTGATGCCCAACACCGGTAAAAGGAAGTCCGAACCTCCTTTTACGATACTCCAATACTCCATCACTCCACCACTCCATCACTCCATCATTCCAATACTCCACCACTCCATCACTCCACCACTCCAATACGCCATCACTCCACTCCCCCGGAATCCTCGCAAGAGGCCTCATTGTTTCAAATCCCTGGCCAGCAGCACCACCGAGCGCGGTTGTACGATATAGGTCCGGCGGTCCACGGCTGGGGCTTGAGCCATACTGCAGATATCATCGGGCGTTTCCAGATCGGTATCGATGATTCGCCGCCATTTTGCCTGCGGATCATCCGGAGGCGGGGGCAGCTCGAATTCCAGTGCTTCCCAAAACGCGTTAAATATAATGTGAAACAACTCCTCGCGACCTTGAACCGTGAATGACAGGCTGTGAGAATGGTCGCTCCAATCCGGCTGATTCAGCTTAACACCGTGCCAGTCAATCTGGGCCATCAGCAGGAGTTGGTTTAAACTCAATTCATGATCTTCTTTAAATACATCGAGGCTCAACCGCAGTCGAATCATCTGCCGCACAAACCGGTGCAGGCCGCTGTGTCGCTTCAGCAGATTCCAGTCCAGCCAGTTAATCTCGTTGTCCTGACAATAGGCGTTGTTGTTGCCCTGCTGGGTGCGGCGCATCTCATCGCCCATCAGCAGCATGGGGGTGCCGAGCGCCAGCAATTGAATGGTGAAGAAATTCTTCACCTGGCGGTTGCGCAGGCGTTGAATATTGGGATCTTCACTGGGGCCTTCGACACCGCAGTTCCAGCTCAAATTGTCATCATGGCCGTCCCGGTTGTCTTCACCGTTGGCTTCGTTGTGTTTATGGTCATAGGATACAAGGTCATTGAGGGTAAATCCGTCATGGCAGGTCACAAAATTGATACTTTGCTCCGGTTCACGCTCCTGATGGCCGTATAGATCCGGGCTGGCAAAAAATCTGGCGCGCAGCTTCTCCGCGACTCCCTGATTGCCTTTGAAAAAGCTGCGAACATCATCCCGGAAGCGACCGTTCCATTCTTTCCAGCGATCACCGATGAAGGTGCCGACCTGATAGAGACCGGCCGCGTCCCAAGCCTCGGCAATCAGTTTGGTGCCGGCCAGGATCGGATCGGTTTCAATTTCCCAGAGGATCGGCGGACTCGCCAGGGGTTGCCCGGTTTCATCCCGCGCAAGAATGGATGCCAGATCAAAGCGAAATCCGTCCACATGCATGACTTCTACCCAGTACCGTAGACTGTCCAGTATCAGGCGCCGCACAACGGAGTGGTTGGCATTCAGGGTATTGCCGGTGCCGCTGTAGTTGGCGTAGTGGACCCTGTCCTGCTCCAAAATGTAGTAGGCATCATTTTCCAATCCGCGAAAACAGAAGGTCGGCCCCTCGTGATCCGACTCGGCCGTATGATTGTAGACGACATCCAGGATAACTTCGATGCCGGCCCGGTGCAGGGCTTTGACCATGTCGCGAAATTCATTTAGCGGACCTACTGCGTCCTGTTGGGAGCTGTAGCCTGTATGCGGCGTAAAAAACGAGACCGGATTATAGCCCCAGTAATTGCTCAAGCCTTTCGGGGCCTCCGTTTCGTCGAATTGAAAGATCGGCAGCAATTCCACCGCCGTTATACCCAGATCCTGCAGATAGGGGATTTTATCGATCAACCCGGCATAGGTTCCCCGCTTCTCCGGCTCAACGCCGGAACTCGGGTGAAACGTAAAGCCCCTGACGTGCATTTCATATATGATGGTGCCGGAAAACGGGCGTTTCAGCGGAACGTCGCCCTCCCAATTGTAGGCGCCGGTTTCAACGACAACACTTTTCATCGCATAAGGGGTATTGTCGCCGGGATTGGCAGCAGCGTCACGATCGTAGCGTGCCGGCATAGCGATTCCTTTGCCATAGGGATCCAGCAGAATTTTATCCGCATCAAAGCGAAGGCCCCGGGGTGGGGCATTTGTGCCGTGAGCGCGATAGGCATATATCTGACCCGGTTTGATTCCGGTCAAAAAGGCATGCCAGTAGTGAAACGTTCGGTTTTTTTGCCGATCAAGGGGAATAACATGGGACGGCCGGGGATCATTTACGGCATCGAAGAGAAGCAAGTCCACTGCGGTCGCGCTTTTAGAGTAAATGTTGAAATTGACGCCGTCCGGGTAGACGGTTGCACCAAGTGGAAAACTCTGGCCCGATTTCATGAAGATGTTTCCTCGTTAAATTGGAGATTGCTATAAGACTGGATAATACGCACTCCTGCTTGATTTTGCAAATAATGTGCATGGACCCGCCTTCGGAGGCTGCAAACTTCCTGTCGGTGCCTGGCCCGGGTTCAGCGCCGGTAGATTTCGTTGCATTGTCCGTCCAGGCCGTAAATTGTATCAACGATTTTTGTCTGCCCTGGAAACTAAAATCTCGAGAGTTTTAAGATTCATTTTGTCTCATGCTGTTAAATGCATGCCAAATAGGCCATACAATCACTATTCCTTTGAGAATGGCCAATTTTATTGCATTTGAGCACTTGACTAAATAAAAGAATTAACTTAGTATTGATAGCTAATGAATTAAATGCCCTAAATAATTTATACGAGGAGGACAGATGAACAAGGCAGAATTAATCGACAAATTGGCAAAGGACGCTAAAATTTCGAAAGCGGCCGCGAGCAGAGCGTTGGAGTCATTTATTGATGGGGTGACAAAAGGCTTGAAAAAACGAAACAGCCGGGTAACGCTTGTTGGTTTTGGAACATTCAGCAATGTTTACCGCAAGACCCGTAAGGGTCGTAATCCCCAGACCGGTGCAAAAATCAAGATCAAGGGCAAGAATGTCGTAAAATTCAAACCCGGCAAGACGCTCAAGGATAAAATCTAAATATCCCATCAACTGCTGCACGGCGGTTAACCATTTCTGATCCGGTCAGCCGCCTTCTTTTTGTCCGTTTTCGCTTCGGAATCGAATTAAAACCTAAACCTACCGGCCAGCGTTGATTGTCGTCAAAGGAATACTGGTTCCGGTTCATCCGCCTTTGTCTCCAGCGCATTTCATAAGCCACAACCTTTGCTGCAATTTCCGATTTCTACCCGCTAAAAGATAAGTCCGTATCTCCACATTGGGTGCGCATAGTCAGTTTATTGCCTTATTGCCTGCTTTCAGCGAAATGCGCTCAATCCTAAAAAAAGTAAATTTAGGGCTTGACTTCGTCTAAATTAGGTTTAATTTATGTTTAGAATTTGTATGGAAGACTAAAAACGTTAACTTTTGAATTATACTAAGCAACGGAGGTCATAATGTCTGAAAATTTAGATAATACCACTAACTGGCCGGATCTGGCAATCGGCCTGTACGATCGGCTTACCG
>JASJCE010000279.1 GCA_030066155.1 Desulfobacterales bacterium
TCAATGTCACCCTTGGCATCATCTGGTATCTGGCAGCTTTTGGTCTCGCCCCTTACCTGGCGGATTTTTTCAATGATGTGCGGGTGGTGTCAATTTTGCGGGTCATGGCGCTCAGTTTGCTGATACTGCCCTTCGGTTCGGTGCACAACACGCTTCTGACAAAACAGCTTCAATTCCACAAGTTATTCTATTTGGCTTTGATTCCGGCCTTTATTCCAGGTCTGGTGTCGATTTTTTTGGCGCTTGTCGGTTTAGGGGTTTGGTCGTTGGTCTACGGTTCCCTGGTGGCCGCCTTTTTAAAGGTTTTAGTGGCTTGGATTCTGAACCCATGGAAGCCCAGATGGCGGCTTAACCTGTCCCTTGCGAGGCGGTTGCTGAGTTTCGGTGGCGCGGTGTCGGCCGAAAGGATCTTAAGTTGGTTGGTGAATACACTTGATGACGTGTTGGTTGGAAAATGGCTGGGCGGCGCGGCGCTGGGAATTTACACACTGGGCTTTAACATCAGTATTGCTCCGGCCAAGTATATTTCCAGTTCTTTGATCAGGATCGCTTTTCCGGCATTCAGCTTGCTGCAGAACAACAAAGACGCGATTCGAAACGCATTTTTAAAAGCCATAAAATATATAGCGCTGATAACCGTTCCTCTTGGTGTCGGAATTTGCATGACCGCTGATTTGTTCGTCCCGCTCTTTTTGGGAGAGTTATGGGCGCAGTCGATTCCCGTTATTCAGCTTATTTCTGTCTATGGAATATTTATGAGTATCGGCGGTCTGCTTCCGCAGGTATACAAAGCACTCGGCAGACCGGATATTTATCTTAAATACGTCAGTGCAAGGTGCCTGGTTGCCGTGCCGGTATATTGCTACGCGGTGCCCAGGGGCTTGATAGCAGTCAGCATTGCCCATCTGGTAATGACCTGTATTTTTTTTCCGGTTAATATTTACCTTGGTTTACGCATTATGGCAATTCCCTTGCGTCGACTGTTCGGGGCTCTATGGGTTCCGATCGCCGGTGCCGGGGGGATCGTTTTTATCACCTTTTTGCTGCAAAAAGTTATTTTTATCGGCATGCCCCTGGGCGCTGTGAGTAGGCTTGCGCTGGTAGTTGGAATGGCCGCGTCTTTTTATGTCGCGCATGTGCTTATCATCAGCAGAAACTCTTTTGGGGAAATGAGAAGTCTGCTGAAGACGGCTCTGGCGAAGTAGATGGAGAATGTGTCGAAGGTTCCTGTGAGCGAAAATTTGAGCGACCTGATTGCGTTTGTCCAGCGTAATCAGACAAAATTCAAGGTTCTCATTTCTCCCACCAGGTGCGTGGCCGAAGGCATGCAGTATGAGCTTTCCTACGCGATAAGGTATTTGCAGAGCCGAATGCGGGCCGCCCTGTTTTTTTTTATAAACGGCAGTTATTGGCTTGAAAGCAATTTTTGGAGAGCCAAATCGCTGCTGGCTTCCGGCGGCCGAGTCGATCCACACGTAGAGAATATCCTAAAGGACATTTTAGTCGTCATCACCGACGTTCACAGAAGATTTGGTGTTTTTGACGAGTTGTTTCATCATCTTAAGAAAGTGATGCCTTATTCTCTTTCCAATTCGGATGCGGCCGGGATTATAAGCATCTTTTATCGAGAATTTGAGGTGCTGACAGCCAATCTGAAAATCGATTCCCGTTGTGTGGCAAAGCCTTTTGGGTTATTGAATCGATGCGATTACCCCCCACAGGATTACGCTTACCTGGCACCGCTGTTCGAATTGCAGCGATACGCGCAGCGGCATTTCAAAGATTTCTTAACCGGCTTTTATCTGCACGGCAGCCTGGCAACCATGGATTATATTCCCCAATGGAGCGATCTGGACACATTGATGATCGTAAGCAAGCAGACGATAGACAATCCGCAGGATCTCCATGAACTCAGAAAGCGGGCGATTCGATCTCACATCTACCTCTATAACATAGACCCATACCAGTTACACGGCCACCTTTTGATATCCGAGTTCGATTTGGCTTATTACCCCCAAACCTTTTTTCCATCTGTCTTGCTGTCCTACGCCAAATCCTTTTTTCGTGACGTCCAAGCGATTGAGTATTCAATTCGTGACAGCCAGGGGGAGAGCGTCGCGACCTTCTGGAGTGACGCCGTTTATTATTTCTATCACCAAGCAATCAAGTATAAAAAAAGTGGGCGGGGGCTGGTCTGGAATCGTGAAAAAAAGCTCTTCGTCCATCGCCTGTTGACTTTTCCACTGTTTTATCTTCAGACAAAAGGCTTACATGTCTATAAAAGGGACTCCTTTGACCAGGCGGCAGCCGACTTTGGCGCCGAAGACTGGCAGATTATCAAGGAGGCGACGGGCTTCATGAATCTTTGGAATTCCCCCGCCCAAGGCGGGCTGCGCCTAAAATCCGCGGAACCACTCAATTCAGTCATTTATTTGCTGCTGCTGAATGTCTACCATGACATCAGATATCTGTTCGTTGACAAGGGTTTTAAAGCATTTCGCAAGCAATATGCCAGATGGTTGGAATCGGCTTTGAAACTTTGTTCTATTGGTTGGAATAACGTCATCGCAAACATCGGCCCCTCAGCAAAGGATTTGCCATAAAGGTTCAATAAGTTATGCCAGATACAGCCAATCGGATATATTTTAATTCACCGCGTTTCTTTGAGCCTGATTTTTATGATTCGGCCAAGGCAATTTTTATTGAAAGGTATGCCAATCATAAGGATGTATTAAGTATTTACAACTTCGGACAAGTTTCGGTACCCGGCATATCGGATCTCGACTTTCTGGTGGTTATGAAAGATTCGCTGAGCGAGCCTCTGGGTAATAACTATTCGGTTGCCAGCTTTGATGAGGATCTACGCTATATTTACAATGACACGCAGCCCTTTGTTGTGCCAGAGGGAATCTATGAAGAATTCTGGAAAATCTTTCCTGCCAACCATCTCAGCCGTATTTTCGGCCGGGACTTTCCGCAAAAGATGTCCGACAATTTGGAAGCCAGGCGCTATAAACTATTGGTGCTTATTGAAGTATGCCATTATTTTTACCCTGTCATATTCCTCAACCAACTTCATTCCGCGCAGATCAATGTTCGTTTCTGCCTTTTAATTTTAAACGCACTCCGGTTTCCCCTGAACATATTAATGGAGCTATGTGAGGTAACTGTTGAGCCCTGGGTCCGATTCATGAAGCGCGTCGCAAGCCTAAGAGAGCATTGGTTCCAATGGGACAATGACGATCGCCACCGGCAACTAAACGTGCTGCTACTGGAAGCGGCCGCCGTGTCAATTGACCTAATTGATAAATTGAATAGATTCATTGAAGCTGACCTCTGGCGCCATGCCGCACCCCAAAACCACCAGATCGCTGAAGGCATCCGGCTGGGGGACAAAGTCTTTGTCACAGAATTTAACCCCGAAAAGGTGCTTGAAGATACACGCCAAGAATATAAGCAAAGCGGAAAATGGCGCGCTTATTTGCCGCTGACTTTCATTTATCCACTATTGATTTACAGGGCAGAGCAAGGTCGGGTCAGCGCGCATCTCAAAAAACTGATGGCCGACGTCAGCACAGAATTTGTTGTCAAAGATGAGGGCTTGACGGCCCTTATGCAAGACCGCATAAGACTTATGAATAAACATGGCGCTTTTTACGCCGACAACGCGATCAAAATTAACATGGTGCACAGCTATTACGGTTTTAATCCCAAACCCGGATCAGGCAAATTCTATCAACTGGCTATGCGCCCCCATCGCTTCCTACACAATTTTATAAAGAATTGGCGCAAGGGAAGATGAGAATTCTTTTTGTCCAGCCCGGTTTCAATGAAACCGCAAATGAATATCCCCCGGTAGGCATCTGTCATCTCGCATCTCAGGCCAGGCACAAGGGTCACACGGTCGATATTTACGATGTGGCTACGATTGACGGCTCCTGGTCGCAGGCCAAAACGGCCGTCGGGCAGTTTGATCCTGATGTGCTTTGTCTTTCCCTTTATACAATCGGTCTGCTTGATCAATATCAATTTCTAAAGTGGGTGAAGCAGCAGTTTCCCGAGTGTGTGGTGGTCGCAGGAGGTCCACACGCGACATCGCTGCCAGTTTACACGATGCAGGAATGTGCCGCCATTGATTACCTGGTCTTCGGTGAAGGCGAGCAGACACTGGTTGAATTGCTAGAGGCGCTTGATGACAAAACCCCTGTTGATGCCGTCCAGGGGCTTTGTTTTCGAAACAGCCAGAAGATTAACCGCAACGAACCCCGGCAAATGATCGCTGATTTGGATGATCTGTGCCTGCCGGCCTACGATCTGATCTTCGACAAGGGCTTTCGATACCGACGCCGCAGTTTTACCCTAACCCATAAAGTCGGCGTGATCATGTCCTCGCGCGGCTGTCCGTTTAACTGTGCTTTTTGTTTCAAGGCAACATTCGGCAATAAACTCAGGCGGCGGTCGCCCCAGAAGGTTGTCGCGGAAATGATGTGGCAAATCGAGTGCTTCGGTGTAACGGAGTTTCAGTTTTTGGACGACCTTTTTGCAGTCAATTCGAAGTGGCTGCATGAATTTCATCAGGAGCTTGACAGACAAAAAGTGAAAATCCCCTGGAAATGCCTTTCCAGGGTCAATTCGGTAACCCAAACCGATTTGATTCAAATGTATCAGCACGGATGCTACGGGCTCGAATTTGGTGTCGAATCGGGCAGTGATGAAATTCTGGCTACCGCCGGGAAGGGGATTACAACATCCCAGGTTAGAAAAGCCTTTAAGATGGCAAAAAAAATAGGATTTCTGACGTTTGGCTTTTTTATTTTCGGTCTTGAAAACGATACCATCGATACCATAAAAAAAACTCGCCAATTTGCAGTGGCAATCAGCCCGGATCTGTGTGGGTTCGCTGTTCTGTTGCCTTTTCCAGGAACGCAGGTATATGAACGCCTGCCCCGGAACCTTCGCTTTAAATGGTCAATATTCAACAGCTACTACGACAAGAACCGCTTGCCCATTTCACTGTGCGACGTTGCCCCCCGGGACCTGATGCGATATGCACGTCAGGCGGATGCCGAGGTAAGCGGCTCATTTTCCTATCTTATTCAAAATGTCTTATTCAGAAGAGGCGGGCGCTCTGAACTCAGAAAAGAGGCCTTCAACAAATGGTTCAAAGCGGTCAAGACGCTGACATCACGAAGAATGGGAGGTCAGCCTATTTTTGATGATGGCAATCGGTTGGCCAATTTTTTTCTGATTTCAAGAAACCTGGTAGTCCTAGCCATCATCAGACTCTGTTTGGTGGGACCAAACAACCTTGTAGGCAAGTTTCGCCGTCAAACAACCCAATCCCAACCTCCTGATGCATAGCGACCAATGACACCTAAGAAACAAATCAATTATAACTGCCGACATTTTCGAGGCAATCGACCGTGTAAGCCTCATAAAGTGTATCAGGTCGATTGCCCCAATTGTCCCCACTATAGGCCGGTCGATATGCGCATCCTGATAATTAAGGTTGGATCCACCGGTGATGTTCTCAGAACGACGGGCTTGCTCAAGGCTATCAAAGTTAAATATCCAAATTCGCATATCACCTGGATCACCGCCAAAGGCGCCCAAGATTTGTTGGAAAACAATGAAATGGTTGACGCAGTCCTTGCAACTGGCAGTAGCCATACGCTGCTGACGCTTCAGACCACACGTTATGACCTGGCAATCAACTTGGATGCGGACCGCGACAGTGCCATGCTGGTGACCTATGCCAACGCGGTGACCAAGTGTGGCTATGGATATTCCAATCAGGGGTATGTTTTTCCGCTTAATCAGGCGGCGCATTACTGGTTTCAGTTGGGGCTTTCGGACACGCTGAAAAAAGCGAACACCAAAACGTATCAGCGCATCATGTTCGAAATTTGCAACTTGGACACCTCCGTTTCCGCCCAGCCCGTGTTGATAAAAAGTAAGGCCGAAAATCGACTGACCCGTCAATTTCGCGCCAAACATGGAATTGGGGCCAACGACATCGTCATCGGCCTCAATACGGGCGCTGGAAACAGATGGCCATTGAAAAAATGGACAATCGAAAATTATCTCGCCTTGATTGCCATGCTAAACAACGCCCAGAACAGGATCAAGATTGTGCTCTACGGCGGGCCGGGCGAAAAAAGCAGAAATATAGAGATTATGCAAAAGGCTCCTGCAGATCTGATAGACAGCGGTTGCGACAACTCGCTCAGAGAGGAGATCGCCCTGCTGGATGCAGCCGATTTGTTGGTTACCGGAGACACCCTCGTCATGCATATGGGGATTGCATTGAACAAGTATATCCTGCTGCTGTTAGGCCCCACCTCCTATCATGAAATTGATCTTTTCGGCAACGGCCAAAAAATAACTTCCGATCTTGATTGTTTGTGCTGCTACTCGGGAAACTGCTCCCGGACTGAAAACTGTATGAACAGTATATCGGCGCAAACGGTGTATGATCACATCATCAATTACATAGAGCGTGCGATTTGCTCAGAATCCTCATGATTTCGGGATCTCCCTGGTTTCAATACCAGGGCAACCACAGCGCCACCTACAATGTGTTGAAGTCTGTCGTAAACCTGGGCAACAGAATCACCTTGGTATATCCGACTAAAAATCATGAAATCGAATTGGACAACGCTGCCAAGATAATGAAGGACGCATCTGCCGGCCTCTCAGTGATCCCGGTCGATATCCGGCCTCATAAAATAGCACGCTGTTACCAATCCGGAAGGCGAATATTAGACCGGTATCTGACCAAGCCGGATGCCGATATAATCAGGTCACAGTTTGCTGACTATATGGACCGCACGGTGCGCTTCAACAAATCCTTTATTCGCGCCATCGAAAGGATTTTAAGAAAAGAAGCCTACGATGTAATCCAGGTCGACTATCCCGCGGCTTTAAAAGCAATCGGTTTTCTCGGCACAACCGGCCTACCGAAGGTTTTCATCAATCATGAAATACAGGCGATTCGCGCTGAAAGAACCCTGCGACTGGAGAAGGACAGCTTCACGGGTATCATCCAGAAGGTCCGTGACGTTGAGAGCCATTTTCTAAAAAAATATGATGCCGTTATTGCCCTCACCCTGACTGATTCGGAAAAACTTGATACGCTCTATGGCATTGATTCACATGTTTCGCCCCATGCGGTGGATACCGGTTTCTGGCATAAAAAGAATGTGAATCCCGATCACCTGCGCCTGGTTTTTTCTGGCGGGGAAAGCCACTATCCCAACCGTGATGCCGCCCAATGGTTGTGCCGAGACATCGTGCCGCTCCTCGAAAAAAAACTGAAGGATTTCCACATCTATATCATCGGCCGATGGTCGGAGCGCACCCGGATGAAGTTTGCCTCCGACCGGATCGTTTTCACCGGTTATGTCCATGACATGCGCGATTATCTGTCGGGCGGTATCTCCCTTGCGCCGCTGCGAATCGGCAGCGGTATGCGGATTAAAATTTTGGAAGCTATGGCGCTTGGTTGCGCGGTCGTTACCACCTCGGTCGGTTGTGAAGGTCTCGGCACCAGCGACGGGGTACACCTTTGCACAGCCGACAGTGCCGGAGAGTTTGCCCAAAAGACAATCATGATCGCTAACAACCCTGGATTGTATGACAACCTGGGAGCGGCTGCCAGAAAATTTGTGGTCGACAATTTTAGTGTCGAGATTGCCGGCAAACGCCGGGTAGCGGTATTGAAACGAATACTTAAAGCATACCACCTAAAGTATCGTACCGAATGAGGTGAGGATGGAAAAAAATCCGTCACCCCGAACCAATATGTGGCACCGCTCGGATATGATAAATAAACTGCGACGACTAGCCAGTCCGGCGATAGTAAAGATCCGGTATAAGCTCGGTTTGGGCAGCGAGCACCCACTGCGGTTGCACCTTGGGTGCGGAACAAAGCGATTCAAAGGCTATACCAATATTGATTGGCGGAAAACCCAAGCTACGGACCTGGTATGTGATATCAAAAAGCTTCCTTATCCGGATGCTTCGGTTAGCTTGATCGAGACCTATCATGTAATCGAGCACCTGACCCGTCACGATTTGCCAAAGGCATTGGGTGAGTGGTTCCGAGTAATGATGCCGGGAGGTGTCCTGATTATCGAATGTCCTGATTTCGACAAGGCCGTCGTTGAATATATCGAAGGACATGAGGACAGAATTGATAATATCTTCGGCCTGCAGAGGTTTCCCGGGGATGCCCATCAGTTTGGATACAATTTAAGTAGATTGGAAAAGCTTTTATTGGAGGCCGGCTATCGGGACATTCGTGAAGAGGCCCCCCAAGATTACCATACCCGGAACGAACCGTGTTTGAGGGTGAGATGTATCAAAAGTAGCGTATGATGAAAATATCTATCCTGGCCCCTGACCTGTCTGAAAATTGCCTTGGAAGGTCATATTTGTTGGCTAAAATACTTCAGCGGCAATATGAGGTTGAGATAGCGGGACCCATATTTGGTGACGGGGTTTGGCAGCCTGTTGTGGAAGACCAAAGTATTACCTACAAATCGATCCGGTTGTCAAAAGGGCTCAAACCTTACCGACAGATTCTTGATTTGGTCAAATTGATTGACGGCGACATATTACTGGCCTCCAAACCGCTTTTGACGAGTTTTGGGGTTGGTTTGCTCAAAAAAATAGCCCGCAAAAGGCCGTTGATCCTGGATATAGATGACTGGCAGATGGGATTTATCAAAGACAGATACAATCAATTGACCGCGCGCTCCTATCTTCATGCTATGATCACATCGGCGCTTTTAATCTATAAAGTCCCATCTTTCTGGAATAATCTGATGGGCGAGAAAATGCATGCATTGGCAGATGAGATGATCGTTTCAAACACTTTCTTAAAGAATAAGTTTGGCGGAACAATCGTCTGGCATGGCAGGGACACCGAGGCCTTTGACCCGCAAAAATTTGATCCAGAGCAAATTAGAAAAAAATATGGCATTGACCAGGCACAAAAAATCGTCATGTTTTTTGGCACTCCAAGGCCTTACAAGGGCTTGGATGATCTGATTAAAGCCGTGCAATTGGTTGGTGACCCAGATGTTCGCCTGGTTATCGTCGGCATTGATTTTAATTGTCAATATTGCGCTGAAATGGTGAAGTTGGCTAAAAAATGTCTTGGTAAAAATTTTAGCGGATTCGGCTTTAGGCCCTATAAGACCATTCCCGAATTTCTAGCGATGGCTGATGTGGTGGTGGTACCGCAAAAAAGGAATTATGCCACTCTGGGACAGGTACCCGCCAAAATTTTTGATGCCATGGCCATGGCCAAACCGATCATCGCCACCGCCGTATCGGACCTGCCCGGTATCCTGGATGACTGTGGTTGGGTTGTCAACCCGGAAAATCTCGCTGCCCTGGGCAAGGCAATTCAACATGTATTCGCCAATCCTGTGGAAGCCGGAGAAATGGGCCTGAAAGCGCGGCAAAAATGCGTTGCCAACTACAGCTGGACTGCTTTAGAAGCGGTATTGGTCGGGATCATCGGCAAGTATGCCAAATAGCTACTGAGGGCAGGTCCCCCAATTTAAGCAACCGGAACAAGACACCCATGGCAGTAATGAATGTATTAAAAACGTTACGTTATTACGGGAATAACAGATTTTGCACCGTGTGCGGCAAATCATCGCGTCGATTTCGTCAATTTGGCCTTGTTGCGCGTGCGGATGCTCAGTGCGTGCACTGTGGAGCCCTGGAGCGCCATCGTTTTCTGTGGTTGTTTTTAACCCAAAAAACCGACCTTTTCGACGGCCGAAAAAAAAAAGTTCTGCACGTCGCCCCCGAACCCTGCTTTGTATTTAGGCTTAAGGAACGGCTTGGAGAGGGCTATCTAACCGCTGACTTAGCCGATTCCCGGGTTATGGTTGCCATGGACATCACAAATATTACGTATCCCGACCAATCCTTTGATGTGATCTTCTGCTCGCATGTATTGGAACATGTTCCCGATGACACAAAGGCGATGAGAGAATTCCACCGCGTTCTTAATGATCATGGCTGGTCAATCCTGTTGGTGCCGCCCATTACAACAGCAAAAACTTTTGAAGATACCTCTATTGTCGACCCGCAAGCCCGTGCGAAGGCGTTTGGTCAAGAAGATCATGTTCGCAGGTACGGCAAGGATTACATTGACAGGCTTCGTGGAGCGGGCTTTACCGTCAAGGTCACCGAAGTCAAAGATCTTGTCAAGGAAGATGAAGCCATTCGGATGGGATTAACCTCTTCGAGCGGTGAAATCTACTATTGCACCAAATAAATGATTTATCGCATTGTACGGTCTTTCTGGTTGTCCCCGATACGCAAAGTCTATCATTTTGGTATTCATCGGTTCGGGCCTCTTGCAAAGATTGATGCCCGGATGTCCAGGCATCT
>JASJCE010000280.1 GCA_030066155.1 Desulfobacterales bacterium
GCGAAAGCTGGCATCAAAATTTGATCCGGGAAAAAGTCAAAATCGCCTCGATCGTGTCGGAGATCATGGAGCGTCATGCGCCCGAGTTCAAAACTTCAGCCAAACGGCCGGATGATCTGGTGCTGCCGGCAGTCTGAAAAACTCAAGAAATGCCTAAAATGCCTGAAGTGTCTAAAATGCCTAAAGTTGAGGTATTCTATCGATTTTATTTAACGAAAAAACAAGGCAGGCGATTACATTCACTTGCGGATTCCAGGTTTCTTATGCAGAAAGTACCTGGCGTCTATAATATGGACGGAGCGAAGCCTCCGGCTCGTAGAGGTTGTCGCGCCTACGCCTCGGAGAGCGACACCACAATTTTAGGCAATTTAGGCATTTTAGTGCACTTTAGGCAATTCCCGGTTAACCCGGATTAAGGTTTGAATAAAGAAGAAATAAGTTCGCAAATTGAGCTAATGAGGATTTTTGATGACAATCACAAAACATCTATCAGACCGTACGCATGAGGTCGAGTGGTCGGGGATCCGCATCATGTTTGCTCTGGCCGATGAGATTCCCGATGTCGTGAATCTGGGTATCGGTCAGCCCGACTTTGATACGCCTGAATTTATCAGGGACAGCGCCAAACTGGCCTTTGACGACGGGTATACCCGCTATCCACCGGCGAAAGGCTTTGCCGATCTGCGGCAGGCGATTGCCCGAAAGCTCGAACGGGAAAACAACATTATCGCCGACCCCGCTACCGAAATATTTGTGGCGGTCGGCGCCATGCAGGTGATCTTCAACACCTGTCTGCATCTCCTGAACACCGGCGATGAGGTGGTCGTGGTCGACCCCGGATACGATTACTACAGCCAGATCCGGCTGTTCGGCGGGGTGCCCGTAACAGTGCCGTCCCGCGAATCAAACCGGTTCAAGGTCGATCCGGCCGATATCAAGGCCGCCATAACCAATAAAACCAAGCTGATCATCATCAACTCGCCTTCCAATCCCACAGGTGCCATCTTCGACGAAGAGATCCTGCGGGAAATTGCCCGGATGGTCATGGAACACGATCTGATAGTTCTCTCGGATGAACCTTATGAGCACATTCTCTTTGATGGACATCAACACATTAGCATTGGTTCATTCGAGGGGATGGCCGAGCGGACCATATCAGCCTTCACCTTATCAAAATCCTACGCCATGACCGGCTGGCGTGTTGGCTATGCCGCTGCCCCGCCGGCATTCATCGATGAGATGGAAAAACTGATGGAACATATGGTTTCCGGCGTAGCGGCCGTGGCCCAACGTGCAGCGCTTTCCGCCATCGAGGCCCCCCAAGACTGTGTCCGGGATATGGTGGCGACTTACGACAAACGGCGACAGATCGTCTATGAGGGCTTAAACGCTATCGACGGGATAGAATGCTTGAAGCCGGAGTCTACATTCTACGCATTTCCAAACATAAAATCCTTTGGACGCTCATCGTGGGAGTTGGCCAAATATCTCGTCAAGGAGCATCGAGTGGCCGTTGTACCGGGCAGCATTTTTGGTAAAGGCGGCGAGGGCTATGTCCGCCTTTCTTTTGCCGCAAGTATCGAACAGTTGCAGGAGGGGCTTGCCCGCATCAAGCGCGGAGTAGAAACCTTGAAGACGTGAAGGCAATATATCCTGGCCGAGCCGGTTGCCGTAAATTATAATGCCTGGTTTTCCGGGAAAAAAACAAATTACAAATCGCAAAATTCAAACAATATCCAATGACCAAATATCCAAATTAAAAGTGTGATATTGAATACGTATTCCTCAGTTTGGGTCATTGAAATTTCGAATTTGGAGTTTGTTTGAAATTTGGTGCTTGTTTTTTGATTTTTGACTACAAAATACGAAAACCTAACTGTAGGATAAACAAAATTCAGTCTAAAGGCTCTTTAGAGGTCGCCCGCGGAAGGAAACGATCATGGCGTTGTTTCAGGCAGAAGAATATCTTGAACGAATCCGCAAGACGAAACAGCGGATGACAGACGCCGGGATAGATGTGCTGATTGTCTCCGATCCGGCCAACATGAATTATCTGACCGGCTATGACGGCTGGTCCTTTTACGTTCCCCAGGCGGTCGTTGTCTTTCTTGAGGCCGAGCAACCCCTTTGGATCGGCCGCGGCATGGATGCCGCCGGCGCAAAACATACCACTTTCCTGGAAGCGGATCACATCATCGGCTATCCGGATGATTACGTGCAGTCCACCGTCAAACACCCGATGAACTTTGTGGCTGAACAAATCAAATCCAGAAGCTGGCACAACCGGTCCATCGGCGTGGAGATGGATGCCTACTATTTCAGTGCCCGCGGGTTTGCCGAACTGCAGCAAGATCTGCCTCAGGCAAACTTCAAGGACGCCAACCTGTTGGTTTCCTGGGTTCGGATCATCAAATCCAATCGGGAAATCGAATATATGCAGCAGGCCGGCAAAATCTCCGAAAAAGTCATGCAGACGGCCCTGGATAACCTGTCGCCCGGAGTTCGGGAATGTGACGCCGTAGCCGCGATTTACCGGGCGCAGATGACCGGCACACCAGAATTCGGCGGAGACTACCCTGCCATCGTGCCAATGATGCCTACCGGCGAAAAAACCTCGGCGCCGCACCTCACCTGGACCGACGAACCCTATGCAAACGAACAGGCGGTGAACTTGGAGTTGGCTGCCTGCCGCCATCGTTACCACGCCCCGCTGGCCCGTACCGCCTATCTGGGTAAAAATCCGTCGGACCAGCTGACCCGTCTTGCGGGGCATACGGTGGAAGGGCTCAACCTGACGCTGGAAGCCATCAAACCGGGCATGTTGTGCGAGGAGGTCGAAATGGTCTGGCGCAAGCATATTGCCAAGGCCGGGCTGGAGAAGGAATCGCGCATCGGTTATTCAATGGGCCTCAACTACCCGCCGGACTGGGGTGAGCACACCGCCAGCCTGCGCCCGGGAGACAACACGGTCCTGGCGCCGAACATGACCTTCCATATGATATTGGGCATGTGGATGGACGACTATGGATTTGAGTGCAGCGAATCCTTCAGAGTCACCGAAAACGGCTGCGAAACATTTGCCGATTTCCCGAGGAAGCTGTTCATCATCAACTGAAACTTTGCGCAGAGATTTTGGCCCAGGCGGGATAGCAAAAGCAGTGGTTATGAGGCGACGCTAGTTGAAGTTTCAGGTTTCAGAGGACAGATGACAGCGGTCAGAAAGCAGATGACAGAGAGCAGATGACAGCAGCAGGGGGGCATGTACGCCGATAATGGTTGAGGCGGAGGCCGACCCTTCGTTAGCCCATGACATAGGTTTCCTTTTCGATCGATTTGGCCGTTACATCGCCCGAAGCTGGGCTGACACCCGAAACCTGAAACCTGACACCTGACACCTTTGATCCCCAACAACTTGGTGTCAGAGAAGAGGCTTTGATGGCCTGGTACTGCGAAATAGGCAAGCCATGATCTACACCACCCAAAAAGGACAAGTAAGCTCCGGTGAGGCGATCGGCATCCTGCTGCTGGAGACATCGGTGCCGTTTATCCCCGGAGATGTGGCCAACGCCACGACCTATCAGTTTCCGGTGCGGTTTCAAAAAGTCAAGGGCTTCAGTGTGAGGCGGGCGTTGAGCAAGGATCCATCGGTATACGATGATTTACGCCAGGCCGCGGAGGATTTGGTGCAGCAGGGCGTGCGCGCGGTGACGGGAGATTGTGGATTTATGGGGATCCACCAGAAAAAACTTGCCGGCGAACTCGACGTCCCGGTGTTCCTGTCGAGCCTACTGCAGATTCCCCTTATTTCACTCTTGATTGGCGAGAATGCGAAGATAGGCATCATTACGGCCGATTCCAAAAGCCTTGACGTTGATTTATTGGCAGCCGTGGGCGTAGCTGATGCTGCAAATCTAGTTATCGGCGGGCTGGAAGACAGGCAACACTTTTATCGGTTTGCCATTGAAGAAACCGGATCGCTGGATGCCGGAGAGGTCGAACAAGAAGTGGTGACTGTCGCCGGAAATATGGTTGCGGAGCACCCGCAGATTCGAGCGATACTTCTGGAGTGCAGTCTCCTGCCGCCGTATGGCGCCGCAGTTCAGGCCGCCGTTAATTTGCCGGTGTTCGACTATATCACCATGATCAATTATGTTTTCGCAGCCGTTGTCAAACAGCCGTATAGCGGGTTTATGT
The DNA here is from genome assembly GCA_030066155.1 of Desulfobacterales bacterium. Lineage (GTDB taxonomy): Bacteria > Desulfobacterota > Desulfobacteria > Desulfobacterales > JAFDCJ01 > JAFDCJ01. Next base: position 4,195 of record JASJCE010000280.1, read on the forward strand.
AACACCGAGGGGAAGTTACTTGGTATTCGTTATTGGTTATTTGAATGAATGGATTAATATCCGATGGATGTTTCCAAACTGGTAGCCGAATTTTCCGATGAAGTTATTGAACTCAGGCGGGATTTTCACCAGCACCCGGAATTGGGTCTTGAAGAGCACCGCACTTCCGAAAGGGTTGTCAGTTACCTCAAAGACTGCGGTTTGGAAGTTTGCCGGATGAACAAGACCGGCGTGGTGGGGCTCCTGCGAGGCAATCACTCCGGTCCGACTTTGCTTCTGCGGGCTGATATGGATGCCTTGCCCATTCAAGAGGAAAACGACGTCCCTTACAAATCCACCAACCCGGGCGTGATGCACGCCTGCGGTCACGATGCCCACACCGCCATGCTGCTGGTGGCCGCCAGGATTTTAACGAGTCTGAAAGAGCAACTGCCGGGCAACATCAAGTTTGTGTTTGAACCCAACGAGGAAAACGTGGGTGCCCTGGCCATGATCGAGGAAGGTCTTTTAGACAATCCCCGGGTTGACGCCTGTTTGGGGCTGCACATCTGGACGCCGCTTCAAAGCGGCCAGATCGGTATTACGGGAGGCTCGGTGATGGCCGGGATGGAGCATTTCAAACTGGTCGTGAAAGGCCGCGGCGGACACACGGCCAGCCCACAGAGCGCCATCGATCCGATCATCACTGCCGCGGGCATTATCCAGGGTGTCCAGAGTATCCAGACCCGTGAAATAGATGTGCTCAAAGAACCAACGATCATCATGTTCGGCCGGATCCAGGGGGGTACCGCATCCAACGTCATTCCGGATTCCGTCACACTGGAGGGAACCCTGCGGTTTCTGTTCGAGGGAGACCCCCAGAGCGAAGACAATCCGAAAAGGCGCTTTGAACGGGTTGTCGCCAACATCTGCAGCGCACACCGTGCCGCGTACGAACTGTCTTTTCTCTACGGCCATCCGACCCTGGTCAATAACCGCGAAATGGCCGCTTTGGTGCAGGAGGTTGCCGCCCGGGAATTGGACCCGGCACCGGAAATCGTATCCTTCATTTCACTGGCCGGAGAGGATTTTTCTGAATTTGCCGCCCGGGTGCCGGCTGCTTTTTACTTTCTGGGAACCGGCAATCCGGCCAAGGAGACGGATTTTCCGCACCATCACCCGCGATTTAACATTGATGAAAGTGTTCTGGCAAGCGGCATCGAAATGCATGTCAGGGGGGCGCTGTCTTTTTTCAAAAATGCGAACCAGTTGAAATTTCTTAAAAGGAGGTGATCGAACAGCCGGTATCATAAAATTGAATCTGAAGCAAAAGCAAAAAAGAAAGGAGAAATCTAATGAAAAAAATTCTTAGCATTGCAATGATCATTATGATTGCGTTAACCGCCGGAGCAGTGACTGCCGGAACGTACACTGGAAAGGCCATAAAGGCCAAGCTGGCATCGGAAGAAATTGAAGGCGATTTTATGACGGTCTGGGCCAGAAATTTCTCTGAACACATGAAAAAGTGGTCCGACAACAAGATAGATATTGCCGTTTATCCTTACGGCACGTTAGGCGCATCCGGAGATATCAATGAACTGGCCCAGATGGGGGTGGTGCAGTTTGTGTTTTCCGATTACGCCTGGATCAGTTCGTTTGTTCCCCAGGGCCAGGTACTGGCATTGAATTACCTCTTTCCCACCGAAAAAATCCCTGAAATTCTGGACTGGATGGTCAAAAACGGCGAATTTATGCCTCTATTAGAAAAAGCCTTCAGAAAAAACGGCCTGGTTCCGCTCTCGATCATGTTTGAAGGCTGGCAGTGGATGTCCTCCAAGGAGGAGGTCAAATCACTGGATGACGTTAAAGGCCTCAAGCTTCGCCTGATGTCTTCCAAACTGCTGGTGGAGAGCTATAAGGCATACGGGGCTGCTCCGACACCCATGAGCTACGGCGAGGTATACAGCGGTCTGCAAATGGGTCTTATCGACGCCCAGGTTAATCCGCTGTTTGCAATCTACAGCATGAAGTTCTACGAAGTTCAGAACTATCTGACCCAGCTAAAAAGCGAACCGTTTTTAGGAATTCCCACCGTCAATCAGGACTTTTTTGACAGTTTGACCAAAGATGCCCAGCAGGAGATGCGTAAGTTCTGGGTTGATGCCATCATTCCAGCAGGAAAATGGATTACCGAAAGAAACGCCAGCGATGGCGAAAAAATGAAAAAGGCCAAAGCGTCGCTGAAATTCAACGTGCTGGATGATGCCACCATTGCCACGTTCAAAGCCAGGGCGGAGACCGTTTATCCCCAATTTACTAAAATCGGGGGAGAAGGTTCCCAGGAGATTCTGGATGCGCTCTTGAAAGATATCGCCAACGCCAAAAAAGCCCTGGGCATCAAATAGCGGAATTTTAAAGCACTGCGGCAGCCCGGCTGCCGCAGTGCCATGCCTGCACTGATATCGGAGACTCGAACAATGAGTGAAAAAAGTGATGACCCCCAAAAGAGGACCGTTTTTCAGAAAATCAACAGATACATCGGCTCAGTGGTCAATGGGGTGGAGGTATCCATTCTTGTTTTTTGCGTGGCAGCATTGGGAATTTTGCTAATTGCCAATGTGTTTGCCCGCACATTTTTCCAAAGCATCTATTTTGCCGAAGAAGTGTCAAAATTTTTGGTGATGCTGACCACCTTTACCGGGGTCAGCTACGGTGTCAGAAAGGCACGCCACATCCGGATGGGGGCGTTTTTGGATGCCATGCCACCGAACATGGAAAAAATTTTCATTATCTTTATCTCGCTTATCAGTGCCGTTGTAATGGCGATCATGACCTGGGCCTCTTACGAATACCTGGTCAATGCCATGAATAAAGGGCACATGACGCCGGCTCTGCGGGTGCCGAAATGGACGTTTTACGTGATTATTCCGATCGGCTTTGGCCTGGCATGTATCCAGTACATCCGTACGATTATCAAGAATATTACCGAAAAGGAGCCCTGGCAGTCGCCGGATCAACAGAGCGAATACGAAGATGAAGAGATAGGGGGGGCCTAAATATGACACTTTTTGGAATCAGTCTGGCGACCATGTTGCTGATCGGGTTTCCCTTCATGGTGACCCTCCTCGGCTCTCTAATCCTTTATTTGTACATCTATATGCCCGATTTTGCGCCCAAAATGATCATTACCATGGTGCAGCAGGTCATCACCGGTGTGACACCGCCGGCCTTGGTCTGTGTGCCGATGTTTATTCTGTCGGCCAGCATCATCACCTCCGGTGAGTCCGCCGGACGGTTAATACGAATGCTGAAAGTCTTTGTCGGCCATTTGCCAGGAGGTTTACCCATTACCACCAACGCGAGTTGCACGCTTTTCGGCGCCGTTTCAGGCTCGACCCAGGCCACCGTTGCTGCCATCGGCGGCACTATGCGGCCCATGCTGCTTGATGCGGGATATAAAAGCTCTTTTACCCTGGGGCTGATTATAAATTCCAGTGATATTGCTTTTCTCATCCCTCCCAGCATCGGGTTTATCGTTTACGGGGTGGCCACCAGCACGTCCATCGGGATGCTCTTTCTGGCCGGCGTTTTTCCCGGCTTGATGATTCTACTGATGTTTTCCATCTACTGCTACTTTTATTCCAAATTTAAAAAAGTTGGGGTCCTGCCCAAGGCAAGCTGGTCAGAGCGGGTGACAGCCATAAAGGACGGACTGCCGGTCATGGGGTTTCCGGTGATCATCGTCGGCGGTATATACGCCGGTATTTTCAGCCCGACGGAAGCTGCGGCCGCGGCCGTACTATATGCATTGATTCTGGAGGCCATCGTCTATCGAGCCATAACACGCCAAAGAATTATCGACGCTTTTTTACAGACCGGTGTGATTACCGGGGTTGTCTTCATTCTGGTTGGCGCCGGCCAGGCCTTTTCATTTTTAATTGGTTTTTTGCAGATCCCTCAGCAGCTTCTGCCACCGCTTTTCGGTACCGATCCGTCGATGCTGTGGGTGATTTCGATCATTGTGGTCGTTTACTTTGTCGCCTGTATGTTTGTCGACCCCATCGTGGCCATATTTATTCTGAGTCCGGTATTTCAGCCCTATGTGGTGGGTGCGGGAGTGGATCCCATTCTGCTGGGAACCCTGGTGACCTTGCAGGCTGCGGTCGGCTCGGCGACACCGCCTTTTGGTTGCGATATTTTCACCGCCCAACTCATATTCCGGCGACCATACCTTGAGGTGATCGGTCACGCATTGCCGTTTTTGCTAATTCTCATTCTGGCGACAATCATCCTGATTGCCTTTCCCCAAATCGCTCTGTTTTTGCCGCGGATGGCCATGGGTGGATAGCATAGAATTGTGAAGATAAGGAGACTTACCGATGCAATATCCAAATGTACTTGTGTTGACCGATTTTTCCAAAGATTCAGATGAAGCGGTTAAAACGGCAGTCGATTTTGCAAAAAAATACAATTCTCGGCTGACCATCCTGAATGTTGTTCGTGACACCCACAATTTGACCTATGTGCTATCGGACTCCGAGTATCATAATTTAGAGCGAAAGCTCGAAAAACATGCTGAGGAGCAATTTGACAAAATGGAAGCCGCGATCCCCGAACTGGCAGAAATAGGATTTAAACGCAAAATTCGAAAGGGCACGCCCTACATCAGCTGCCTCTATGAGATTGAAAACGGCAATTATGATCTGGTGTTTGCCGGCTCGCATGGCAAATCGGATTTGAAAAAAGTTGTCATGGGCAGTACGGCGGAGAAAGTATTGCGTCGTTCTCCCATCTCGGTTTTCGTTACCCGGAGATAGTAAAGCCGGGATGGATCAAAACCGGAGGCTCCCTCCGGGATGTATACCCTGGGGACTGGAAGCTACCACAGAATTTTTACCCTTTTGTTGCAATAAAAATTACGCCTAACTTTAGAGAGTCTTGGAAAAACCCTTGCTGTAACAGACTGATGCTCGATACTGGTTTCTGGATGCTCGATGTTTCTTGACGCCACCAAGGGTGTCCTACAGGTTATCGAGTATCGAGTATCCAGAATCCAGAATCAGTCTTTTGATGGCAACTACTTCGCATATAACGGTAACGCTGGTTTGATTGAATTTATGCAACGTTAGGGTTTACTTTAGAGGACCGAATGAAAACAATGCCGACCCTGCAGGATGCAAATCAGGCGAATGCACGCATAAAGCCTATGATATGGCAAACGCCGGTTATTGCAGCTTCTGACTTAGCCGAAAAAACAGGCGCTGCCGGGATTCATCTGAAGCTGGAATGCTTGCAGAATACAGGGTCATTTAAAGTCAGAGGGGCAGCAAACAAAATTCTCAGCCTCACTGACCAGGAGAAAAAAAGAGGTGTAATCACTTTTTCTACGGGCAATCACGGCAAAGCGGTTGCCTATGTGGCCGGACAGGCCGGCATCAAGTCGGTGGTCTGCCTTTCCGAGCATGTCGCCGCATACCGGGTGGAAATGATTAAGGCACTTGGAGCGGAAGTTTCCCTAAAAGGCCACTCGCAGGATGAAGCTGAAAAAAATTACCAACAGCTGATGGCTGCCCGTGGGCTCGTTCCTGTGGTCCCCTTTGACGATCCGATGATTATCGCCGGCCAGGGAACCATTGCACTCGAAATTCTGGCAAAGCTTCCCGATACCGATGTCCTTCTGATCCAGCTATCCGGTGGCGGCCTGCTGGCCGGAATGGCAATGGTTGCCAAATCCATTAATCCGGGGGTCCACGTGGTGGGGCTTTCGCTGGAACAGTCTCCGGCAATGCTGGAAAGTCTGAAGGCCGGTCTGCCGGTACAGGTGGAGGAAAAAGATTCTCTTGGCGATTCGCTCCTGGGCGGTATCGGCTTCGACAACCAATACACCTTGCCGATGGTCGAGAAATTTGCTGACGAACACCTGTTGATCGCTGAAGACGAGATAAAAGACGGCATGTTTTATATTTTCGAAAAACACCGCTTGATCGTGGAAGGCGCCGCCGCAGTTGGTGTTGGCGCACTGCTGAATCAAAAAATTAATGTGAAAGGCAAGAATGTGGTAACACTGCTTTCTGGCAGCACCATTAATTCTGAAGAATATCTTCGCATCATACAGGGCAGACTCCCTAAATGTGCAAAGCAATGATTCAAATCTTAAGCGACCGCGTAAGGAGGTGAATCATGTTACGCAAATCAGTGTTCGTGCCGGTATTTATGGCATGTGCTCTAAT
>JASJCE010000281.1 GCA_030066155.1 Desulfobacterales bacterium
GGTTCAGGGTTTGTTAACCTCCTTTACGCTTAACCGTAAAAAAAAATTCTAGTCACTTCGGTAGCCCGCTAAACCGACAAAATTACTCTCTGCAAACAGCTGATGCATATTCATCCAAATACAACGGACTACCGACAACTAACGACAACCAATTAATTGTGGGAGATGCCATGTCTGACAGGCCTTTGGCAAATACGCGCGTACGGAAAAATTTCGGCAAAATTAAAAAACTGGTGGAGATCCCGGATTTGATCGGGATGCAGCGGGAATCATTTCAACGGTTTTTGCAAATGAATATCGCGCCCGAAAAGCGCAGGGATATTGGTTTACAGGCGGTCTTCAAATCCGTCTTTCCGATTAAAGATTTTACCGGGAGCGCATCCCTCGAATTTGTTTCTTATCGATTTGGCGAAATCAAACACAGTATCGAGGAGTGTATTCACAGAGGGATGACCTACGAGATCCCGATTCGCATTACGGCCAGACTGGTGGTTTACGATGTCGATACCGAGACCGGTGTTTCCAATATCCGGGATATCAAGGAGCAGGAGATCTATTTCGGTACCATACCCTTAATGACCGATAAAGGCACATTCATTATCAACGGCACTGAACGGGTGGTGGTCAGTCAACTTCACCGGTCTTCGGGGGTATTCTTCGATCACGATAAAGGCAAGACGCATTCGAGTGGCAAAATTATCTACAGCTCCCGTATCATTCCGGTACGCGGCTCCTGGATCGACATGGAAATCGATCCGAAAGACATTGTCTATATCCGAATCGACCGGCGGCGCAAATTTCCGGTCACCATTTTGTTCAAGGCTTTCGGATACTCGGTTGAGGACCTGCTGTCCTATTTCTATCGGAAGGAGAAGATCGTCGTCAAGGGCAAGCTATTTTACAAGAGATTTGACGAGCAGTTCCTGAAAGGCCGGAGGGCCAGCAAGGATGTGAAAGACCCGGAATCCGGTGATGTTATTGTAAAAAAGGGCCGTATCTTCGCCCAGCGAGCCATTAAGCGCCTCAAATCAGCCAAAGCGGACTTAGTCCCGATTCATATCGATGAGGTCATTGAGCGGGCCTTTGCCGAAGACATTCTGGATCCCAAAACCGGAGAGGCAATCGTAAAAGCGAATGACTCTGTGGATGAAGAGAATCTGGCCAAATTGTCCGAAGCCGGCGTCACTGACTTTGAGTTGCTGTTCATCGACGGCTATACCGCCGGTGAATCCATTCGTAAAACGCTCTTGATGGATAAGGTTGAAAGCAAAGAAGAAGCGCTGATTGAAATTTATCGCCGACTCAGGCCCGGCAACCCGGCCACACCTGAAGTGGCGCAGGATTTTATCGACAACCTGTTTTTCAAGTCCACCTATTACGATCTGTCCGGGGTCGGTCGCCTGAAAATTAATCAGCGGCTGGGAATCAAGAGCGAGATCAATCTCAACATTCTGCGCAAGGAGGATATCCTGCTGACGGCCAAAGCCCTGATCGAGCTGCGCGATACCCAGGGGGTTGTCGACGACATCGATCATTTAGGCAATCGTCGGGTGCGCGCTGTCGGTGAACTTCTTGAAAACCAGTACCGCATCGGACTCGTGCGCATGGAGCGTGCGATCAAAGAGCGGATGAGCCTGCAGGAAGTGGATGCCCTCATGCCGCATGACCTGGTGAATCCCAAGCCGGTTTCGGCTGTGGTCAAGGAGTTTTTCGGCACCAGCCAATTGTCACAATTTATGGATCAGACCAATCCCCTGTCCGAAACGACCCATAAACGTCGCCTGAGCGCCCTGGGTCCCGGCGGCTTGACCCGGGAGCGGGCCGGCTTTGAAGTCCGGGACGTGCATCCTTCCCATTACGGTCGGATTTGCCCCATCGAAACCCCGGAAGGACCCAACATCGGTCTGATCGTATCTCTAAGCACCTATGCGCGGGTCAATGACTATGGCTTCATCGAAACCCCCTACCGGGTTGTCGAACAGGCCAAGATCACGAAGGACGTCCGATTCATGGACGCTTTCGAAGAAAAGGAACAGCCGATTGCACAGGCCAATGCGCCGGTTAACGACAAGGGGGAATACATCAATCCACTGGTTACCTCACGGGTTGCCGGCGAGTTTACCATGGTCAACCGCGATGAAATCGAGCTGATGGATATCTCCCCCAATCAGCTGGTCAGCGTATCGGCATCCCTGATACCGTTTCTTGAAAACGATGACGCCAACCGGGCTTTGATGGGCTCCAACATGCAGCGTCAGGCGGTGCCGTTGTTGATGAATCAGGCGCCCCTGATCGGTACCGGGATCGAGGCCGTCGTGGCCCGGGATTCGGGCGTAGCCATTGTCGCCAAACGGGACGCGACCGTCGTTGACGTCGACGCCGCGCGTATCGTTCTCAAACATGAACCGTCGGAAGATCCCGCCGAAAAGGATGTCACGATTTACAATCTTTCCAAATTTATCCGATCCAATCAAAATACCTGTTTCAACCATCGGCCGATTGTGCGGAAGGGCCAGCAGGTATATTCTCGCGATATCATTGCCGACGGACCCGCCACCGAGCAAGGAGAACTGGCGCTCGGCAAGAATGTGACCGTGGCCTTCATGCCCTGGGGCGGATACAATTTTGAAGATTCGATTCTGGTCAGCGAAAGGCTGGTCAGAGACGGTGTTTACACCTCGGTTCATATCGAAGAATTTGAGATCGTCGCCCGGGATACCAAGTTGGGTAAAGAAGAAATTACCCGGGACATTCCCAACGTTGGTGAAGAAGCACTTAAAAACCTGGATGAAAGCGGCATTATCCGACTCGGTGCGGAGGTGAAGCCCGGTGATATCCTGGTCGGTAAGATTACGCCGAAAGGCGAAACCCAGCTATCGCCGGAAGAAAAATTGCTGCGGGCCATTTTCGGTGAGAAGGCCGGAGATGTCAAAGACACGTCGTTGCGCGTACCGCCCGGGGTGCAGGGCATTGTAATCGATGCCAAAGTATTTTCGCGACGCGGCATTGAAAAAGATGATCGGACGCGTCTGATCGAAGACGAAGAGATCGCTGCGCTCGAAAAAGATCGTGATGACGAGCTGAAGGTCGTAGAGAACGTCGTCAGATCTCAGCTTGCGGAGTTGCTGGTGGGCGAGATGGTCGCGGCGCCGTTGAAAAAAGGCAAAAAGGTCCTGATCGACAACGGTGCCAAAATTGATGCAGACACCCTGGCAGCTATACCGGTTGTAAACTTCGAGGGCCTGGTCCTGAAAGACGCCCAGCTCGCGCAGAAAGTTGATGAGCTGATCGAACGCTACCGGGATCAGTGTGAACTTTGCCGGCTGGCGTTCGAGCAGCAGGTGGGACGCTATGAAAAAGGAGACGATCTGCCCCCCGGCGTGATCAAAATGGTCAAGGTCTATGTCAGCATGAAGCGCAAGCTGTCCGTCGGCGATAAGATGGCCGGACGTCACGGCAACAAGGGCGTTGTCTCACGGATACTGCCGATTGAGGACCTGCCCTATTTTGAAGATGGAACACCGGTCGACATGGTCCTGAATCCTCTGGGTGTGCCGTCCCGTATGAATGTGGGACAGATTCTGGAAATTCATTTGGGGCGTGCGGCCAGGGTACTGGGCGAGCAGTTGAACCAGCTGCTGGAAACGCAGAAACTGAAAGCTCTCAAAGATAAAATGAAACGGATATTCGCCAAACCCGACCTCAAGAAGCAGATCGGTCAGATGGATGACAACGATCTGACCCGATTCGCGACCTTTTACCGGGACGGCGTATTTATGGCGACGCCGGTTTTTGACGGTGCCAAAGAAAACGAGATCAAAGAACTTCTGCTTGAAGCCGGACTCAGCAGCTCCGGCCAGACAACGCTGTACGATGGCCGCACCGGCGAACCCTTTGACAAGCAGATCACCGTCGGTACGATGTATGTCATGAAACTGCATCACCTGGTCGATGACAAGATTCATGCCCGCTCCATCGGACCTTACTCGCTGGTTACCCAGCAGCCTCTGGGCGGCAAGGCCCAATTCGGCGGACAACGACTGGGAGAGATGGAGGTATGGGCTATGGAAGCCTACGGAGCTGCTTACGCCTTGCAGGAATTTCTGACCGTCAAGTCCGACGACATGGCGGGCAGAACCCGGATGTATGAAAAAATCGTCAAGGGTCAGAATGTTCTCGAGCCCGGCATTCCCGAGTCCTTCCGGGTCATGACCAAAGAGCTTCAGGCACTTGGCCTGGATATCGCCCTGCTGGAGGAAGCGGAGTAAAACGAAAATGACTATTGATTATTGAGAATTGAATAATTTTGGATGTCGCTCTGCTCCGTCAATTTCTATGGTAGTATTTCTTAAAATTGATCCGCCTGGGGCGGACCTTAAATTTCCAATATTCAATCGAAAATAGTCAATTTCTAACCCTAACCCAAGATAGGAATAAATCCATGGAAACTCTGTATGATTTCTTTGCAAAGCCAACGGATCCCAAACGGTATCGGGCCATTCGACTCGCGCTCGCTTCACCGGAGCAAATTCGAAAATGGTCTCACGGAGAAATTAAAAAGCCGGAAACCATCAATTACCGAACTTTTAAACCGGAACGTGACGGTCTTTTTTGCGCAAAGATTTTCGGTCCCACGAAAGACTATGAGTGTAACTGTGGTAAATACAAACGCATGAAGCACCGCGGGGTGATCTGTGAGAAATGCGGTGTTGAGGTCATTCAATCCAAAGTGCGCCGGGAACGCATGGCCCACATCGAACTGGCCACACCGGTATCTCATATCTGGTTCTTGAAAAGTCTGCCCAGCAAGATCGGCAATCTGTTGGACCTGACGCTTAAGAATATGGAAAAAGTGCTGTACTTCGACAGCTACATTGTACTCGATCCCAAAGACACCCCCTTAACCAAAGGGCAACTGCTTTCGGACGACAAATATATCGAGGCGCTGGAGACCTACGGCGAAAAATTCGAGGCCGGTATCGGCGCCGAAGCGGTTAAGGTTCTGCTGGAAAACCTGAACCTGGATGAACTTTACGACGAACTGCGCCGGGATATCCGCGAGACCGGTTCGGTTGCCAAAAGGCAGAAACTGGCCAAGCGGCTCAAAATTGTCGATGCATTCCGCCGGTCGGGTGTTGATCCGGTCTGGATGATCATGGATGTCATCCCGGTCCTGCCGCCTGATCTGCGGCCGCTGGTACCGCTCGAGGGCGGGCGTTTCGCGACGTCCGACCTGAATGATCTGTATCGACGGGTCATCAACCGCAACAACCGGCTCAAACGGCTGATCGATTTGAAAGCGCCCGAGATCATCGTCCGCAATGAAAAGCGGATGCTGCAGGAGTCCGTGGATGTCCTGTTTGACAACGGCCGACACGGCCGCGTGATCACCGGAACCAACAAGCGTCCTTTGAAATCGCTCAGCGATACCCTGAAAGGGAAACAGGGACGGTTTCGGCAAAACCTGCTGGGGAAACGGGTTGACTATTCGGGCCGAACCGTTATCACGGTGGGGCCGGATTTGAGACTGCACCAGTGCGGTTTGCCGAAGAAGATGGCCCTGGAGTTGTTCAAGCCCTTTGTTTACTACCGTCTCGAACAAAAAGGGATGGTATCAACAGTCAAAAGCGCTAAAAAAATGGTCGAACGGGAAATTCCCGAAGTCTGGGATACCCTGGATGAGGTCGTCAGGGAGTATCCGGTGCTGCTCAATCGGGCACCAACCCTGCATCGTCTCGGAATCCAGGCGTTTGAGCCGATCCTGATCGAGGGTAAGGCGCTGCAGCTGCATCCGCTGGTTTGTACCGCATTCAATGCGGATTTTGACGGCGATCAGATGGCCGTTCATGTTCCACTTTCGGTGGAGGCCCAGATCGAAGCCCGGGTGCTGATGCTGTCGAGCAACAACATTCTGTCGCCGGCTAACGGGAGCCCGATTATCGTGCCGAGCCAGGACATTGTTCTCGGCATCTATTATATGACCCGCCTTATTTCCGATAGTGCCGGCAGCCGGAGGATCTTCGCCAACGCTGAAGAAGTTCGATCCGCCTATGATGCCGGGGTCATCCGTCTGCACGACCAGATAACCCTGCGGATGTACGGCAAGCGCTATCAGACCACCGTCGGCCGGGTCATGCTGTGGGAAATAATCCCCAAGGTCGATATTCCGGAGTTGCGGCACCTGAGCGTGTCGACCGCAGAAGAGGTTCAATCGATTCTGGAGCGGCTCAAGGCCGGTGAGGAATTCGTCGAACTGGTCCGGGAATGCTCCCAGGCCGCCGACCGCGAGAACGACGGATATATCGGAAAATTAACCTTCAACGAGTTCAAGGGTGTTTTCGGCTGTCGGGATGCAGATGTGGAGGCGTTGTACGGGCTCAAAGCAGGCGAGCACAGCAACAGCGCCCTGTTTGCCGATGACAGTTATCATCTGTTTGAAATTCTGGGGAAAAAACCGGCCATACCGTTTGACATCGTCAACTATGTTATGGACAAGAAAATGCTCCGCGATCTGGTAGATTATGTTTACCGAAACCTGGGGCCCAAGGCCACGGTTATTCTATCCGACCGCCTCAAGGATCTGGGCTATAAATTTTCGACCCAGGGCGGGCTCTCGATTTCGATTGACGCCATGATCACGCCCGAGAGCAAGCAAACCATCATTAAAAATGCCGAGAAGCGGGTTGCCGAAATTAGTCGGCAGTATACCGAGGGGCTGATCACCCAGGGCGAAAAGTACAACAAGGTCGTCGATATCTGGGCCAAGGCAACCGACGATGTGGCCAACGAAATGATGGAAGCCATGAAAATTGAGCCGGTGCAGGATCAGGACGGAAAACCCGTGATCGACAAAAAGGGCAAACCGATCAGTGATGAAAGCTTCAATCCGATCTATATGATGGCTGATTCCGGAGCCAGGGGCAGCAAGGATCAGATGCGCCAGCTGGCCGGGATGCGCGGCCTGATGGCCAAACCCTCCGGTGAGATCATCGAAACCCCGATTGTCGCCAACTTCCGCGAAGGGCTTTCCGTGCTGCAGTACTTTATTTCGACCCATGGTGCCCGCAAAGGCCTGGCGGATACTGCATTGAAAACAGCCAATTCGGGTTATCTGACCCGACGGCTGGCGGATGTTGCCCAGGATTGTGTGGTTCTGGAAAACGATTGCGGGACCATGATGGGGGTTGAGGTCGAGCCTTTGATGGAAGGCGGCGAAGTTATCCAGCATCTGGGGGAACGCGTTCTGGGACGGGTTGCGGTGGAGGATATCATCGATCCCTTTACCGATGAAGTCATCTGCGAGGGGGGACGGGAGATTGATGAACTGATCGTCCAGAAAATAGAGGAGGCCGGTCTGGGCCGGATGAAGATTCGATCGGTTTTAACCTGTCGGGCCAGAAGCGGGGTATGCTCGAAATGCTACGGACGGGATCTCGCCCACGGCCGACCCGTGGAAGTCGGCCAGGCCGTCGGAATTCTGGCTGCCCAATCCATCGGCGAGCCCGGCACCCAGTTGACCATGCGAACCTTCCACATCGGCGGTACCGCCAGCCGGCGGGTCGAGCAGGCCGATATTCGGGCCCGGGTGGATGGTACGATCAAGTTTGTTGATCTGAAAGTTGCTCAGAATTCGGAAAATCAACTCGTGGTCATGAACCGGCGCGGCGGGAAATTCACCATATTGAACGACAGCGGTCGTGAACTGGAGAGCTTCCCGGTGATTTACGGCGCCCATCTGCAGGTCAAAGACGGCAGCAGGGTAAAAGCCGGTGACCTGCTCGCAACCTGGGATCCGTTTACCACCCCGATATTGTCGGAGGTCGACGGCAGCGTCAAGTTCGGTGACATTGTCCCCGGTCGAACCATGCAGGAGAAAGTCGATCCGGTCACGGGTAAATCCAGCCATACGATTATCGAATCGAAAAGTGCCGACGAGCGACCGCGTATTTCCGTCAAGGATGTGGACGGCAAGACGGCCAAACTGCCTGAAACAACCGGTGTTGCGCGGTACATTCTTCCGATCAACGCTATTTTGCTGGTGGAGGAAGGTGATCAGGTCAAGGCCGGAGACGTTGTGGCCAAACTGCCCCGGGCGACTACCAAGACCAAGGATATAACCGGTGGTCTGCCAAGGGTGGCGGAACTCTTTGAAGTTCGCAAACCCAAAGAGATCGCGGTTCTGAGTCAAATTGACGGGTACGTGTCCATCGCCAAAAGTACCAAAAAGGGCAAGCAGAAAGTGACGGTTACGCCGGTAGACGTCGGCGATAAGAAGGAATACTTGATTCCGCGCGGAAAGCACATCAATGTTTATGAAGGCGACTATATCCGTGCCGGCGAACCATTGATCGGCGGTTCCGCCATACCGCAGGATATTTTGAGTATAAAAGGCGAAGTCGCCCTGGCGCGGTATCTGGTCGACGAGGTACAGGAGGTCTATCGCCTGCAGGGTGTCCGCATTAACGACAAGCATATTGAGGTCATCGTACGTCAAATGATGAGGCGGGTCAAGGTGACCAGCGTCGGTGATTCGGATTTCATCATGGAAGAGCAGGTTGACAAGGTCAAGTTTGAAGAAGCAAACCGGGCTGTGGTGGAAAAAGGCGGCAAACCGGCTGTGGCTGAACCCCTGATTCTCGGGATTACCAAGGCATCCCTGAGTACCGACAGTTTTATTTCGGCGGCCTCTTTTCAGGAGACCACCAAGGTCCTGACCGATGCCAGTATTGCGGGCTCGGTGGATTTGCTGAAAGGATTGAAAGAAAATGTCATTATGGGCCGACTGATTCCGGCCGGGACCGGTATGATTCAGTATAATGATATCGGTGTTGATGTGTCCCGGTCATAAACGTGTTGCGGTATGTCGGAAACAGCATGCTGCAGGAAATCATCAAAATCGATGATTTCCTCAAAAAAAAGGCGATTTAATAAACAAAAGCCTTGACATATATTAGATACGTGTATACATATCGACATTTTGCTGTGCCCTGACTTTAGAATCGGAATTAACCAGGAAATTGAGGAGAAAATGCCGACCATTAATCAGCTAATCAGAAAAGGCCGGAAAAAGATCAAAAAGAAGACGAATACGCCGGCCCTGAAGGGGGCGCCCCAAAAACGGGGGGTGTGTACCCGGGTTTATACGTCAACACCCAAAAAGCCCAATTCAGCTTTGCGCAAAGTTGCCCGGGTCAGGTTGACCACCGGTGTGGAGGTGACCGCCTACATACCCGGCATCGGGCACAACCTGCAGGAGCATTCGGTGGTTCTGGTTCGAGGGGGACGGGTCAAGGATCTACCGGGGGTCCGTTATCACATTGTTCGCGGCACCCTGGATACGCTGGGAGTCGAAGACCGCAAGCAGGGCCGATCCAAATACGGGGCAAAGCGGCCCAAGTAATTTGAAAAATTTGTTATTTGTTATTTGTCAAGCGAAAGAGGAAAGTACCATTCTGCCGGGGAATCCAAATCATTTCTGACACACAGATAACCAATAACCGACAGTAATCAATCACCAATAAGCTTTAATAATCAACCAATGGTGCTGATATGCCAAGACGAAGAGATGTGCCTGAGCGACCGGTAATTTCCGATCCCAAATACGACAGTAAACTGGTGTCTAAGTTCATCAACTGTGTGATGCGAGATGGAAAAAAAAGTACAGCCGAGTCCCTGCTCTACAATGCCTTTGACATTATGGAGGCGAAGGCCAAGGAACCACCGTTGAAGATGTTTGAGAAGGCGGTCGACAATGTGCGGCCGTTGATAGAAGTAAAGTCCAGACGGGTCGGCGGTTCGACTTACCAGGTGCCGACCGAAATCAGACCGTCGCGGCGTACCGCGCTGGGAATTCGATGGATCATCGGATACGCTCGTCAGCGACCTGAGAAGGGTATGGCTAAGAAATTGGCGGCCGAGCTTATGGATGCCGCCAACGGTCGGGGTGCTTCGGTTAAGAAACGGGAAGACACCCACAAAATGGCAGAGGCGAACAAGGCCTTTGCTCATTTTCGCTGGTAGGGCCGGAAATGACAATTGAATAATGGATATTGAATAATTGTGGAGGTCGCTGCGCTCCGTCGTTTTAAAACAAACTTGTAAAAAGAGATCCGCCGAAGGCGAACCTTAATTATTCATTAGTCTTTAGACATTATTCATTTATGACAGGATATTGAATATTCCAAAACAACTATAGTGCTGCATGGGCCACTCGTATAGCTAATTAGGACTTGGATAGGGCATATTTCTTTTGACAATGCCCTATGCATTTCTGGAAGGGGAGGAAGTAAATATGGCAAAGGCAAAGTTTGAGCGGACCAAGCCGCATGTGAACGTAGGCACGATCGGTCATATAGACCATGGCAAGACGACGT
>JASJCE010000282.1 GCA_030066155.1 Desulfobacterales bacterium
GATGCTCAACTGGCTTCCCGGGTCCTTGAAATTGCATTGACTTCCAGAAATAAAAATGATGAGTCGCCGGTTCCCATGTGCGGCGTCCCCCACCGGGCGGCCCAGAGCTATATTGCGCGGTTGATTGACAACGGTTTCAAGGTCGCCGTTTGCGACCAGGTTGAAGATGCCGCTAAAGCCAAAGGACTGGTCAAAAGAGAGGTCGTTCGGGTCGTGACACCCGGAATGGTCATTGAAAACGAGCTGTTGGACGCCCGTGCCAACAATTACGTGCTGGCGGTGGCGTACGACCGTGATTGTTGCGGTATTGCATATCTGGATATTTCAACCGGAGAATTCAGACTGACTGAATCCAGTGATTCGGCCGCTGTGGCCGAGGAAATCCAGCGAGTTGCCCCCAGAGAAGTGTTGATGGCGGAGTCGGACAAAGATAATCCGCTGTACCTGCCGCTGGCGGAAATGCTGTCCGAGGTGGCTGCCTCTTATCTGGATAACCGGGCCTTCGAATTTAGAAGGGGCTATGAAAGATTGACCGAACAATTCAAAACCCTGACCCTGGAAGGATTCGGATGTGAATCCCTGAAGGCTGGCATCCGTGCCGCGGGGGCCGTCATCTATTATGTCCGGGAAACCCAGAAGCAAAAACTGGCCCACATTTCGCGCCTTGAAACCTACTGGTTGGACCGGTATCTTCTGCTGGACGAACTCAGCCGGCAAAACCTGGAGTTAGCCCGGAACATTCGCTCCGGTTCTCGTCGCGGAACGCTGCTCGGCATCCTTGACCGCACTGCAACGGCCATGGGTGCCCGGCTTCTCGGCAACTGGCTGCGTTATCCCCTGATTGAACCGGACGACATCAACCTTCGGCATGATGCCGTCGCAGAGCTGAAACAACAGCTTCAAATACGCCGTTCGATTCGCGAGTGTCTGAAATCGGTTGCTGATCTCGAACGCATCGCCGGAAAAGTCGTTATGGGGCACGCCAATGCCAGGGATCTGACCGCCCTGAAAAGATCATTGAGCCTCTTGCCGGATCTCTGGCAAATGCTGGCGGATTTCAACACACCGCTGCTTGCACCTCCCGCATCCCTTGACCGTCTGACCGCACTGGCCGATCGCATTGATCAATCCATTCGTGAAGACGCCCCTCCCACCATCAATGAAGGCGGGATCATCAAAACAGGCTATAACACGGAACTGGACGAGCTGATCCAGATCAGTTATGACGGAAAAGGCTGGCTGGCGCGGCTGGAAGTGCGCGAACGGGAGACCACCGGCGTCAACACGCTGAAGGTCCGCTATAACAAGGTATTCGGCTACTATATCGAAGTTCCCAAGAGCCGTGCAGAATCGGTTCCGGCCAATTATGTCCGCAAACAGACCCTGGTCAACGCCGAGCGCTATATCACCGATGAGCTCAAGTCATTTGAAATGAAAGTCTTCGGCGCCGAAGATCGTCGAGCCGCCCTGGAATATGAACTGTTCACTGAAATTCGACAGGAAGTTGCTGCCCAAAACACCCATATTCAGGAGGCCGCCCATTTTATCGCCCGCATCGATTGCCTGGCCAACCTGGCTGAGATCGCCGATCGGGATGATTACTGCCGGCCGACCATGACGACGGACGGCGTCATCGATATCGAAGACGGCCGCCATGCCGTGGTCGAAAAAATGATTACAGCCGAGCGATTCGTTCCCAACTCCATTCGCCTGGATGACGAAAACCAGCAGGTGCTGGTCATCACCGGCCCCAATATGGCAGGCAAATCAACTGTTTTGCGTCAGGTAGCGCTGCTGGTGCTGATGGCCCAGATGGGGTCCTTTATACCGGCTGCCCGGGCGCGGATCAGCATCACCGATCGGATTTTTACCCGGGTCGGGGCGCTCGACAACCTTTCCCACGGTCAGAGTACCTTTATGGTTGAAATGGAGGAAACCGCCAATATTCTAAATAACGCAACCTCCCGCAGCCTCGTAATTATGGATGAGATCGGCCGCGGAACCAGCACCTTCGATGGTCTCAGTATCGCCTGGGCCGTGGCGGAATATCTGCACGACTTTAAAAATGCCGGCGTAAAAACGCTTTTCGCCACCCACTACCACGAGCTGACGGAACTTGCGCGAACCAAGGCCCGGGTCAAGAATTATAATATCGCCGTCAAAGAATGGAACGATGAGATTATCTTTCTCAGAAAACTGGTGGAAGGCGGAACCAATCGAAGCTACGGCATCCAGGTGGCACGCCTCGCCGGTATCCCGGAACGCGTCATCCAGCGGGCCAAGAAAATTCTCTTTGACATTGAACAGGGGGAATACGCTGACGGGGATTCCGGTCGTGCGGGAGTCCTGCCGGAAAAATCCCATCGAGGACCGGTTCAACTGGATCTATTTCATCCGGTCGACAACAGCAGGCTTATTGAGAAATTGAATCGGGCGGACATCTCCAGAATGACCCCCCTTGAAGCGCTGAATTTCCTGAATGAACTGCAGGAAGAAACGAAACAGTAACGAATCCTGACTCGGAAGGCCAGGCTTTAGGCCAATCCATAGGGGGGATGTCTACAACTCAGTCGCCATTGGAATATTGGAATGATGGGGATGAAAAGCGGATTTTGATCTTATTTTACATCCAAGGCAGCGTAACGAATTTAAAATTGACCTCATTCCATCAAACCCAATATTCCAGAATTCCACTGTTCCAATATTCCATGGCCTTGATTTTTGGCAAAGCCGGTTATCTGTGATGTGGCCCTAAGGACAAGATTTCAATTTTAGAATAAAAACTAACACTTTGAACTTTCAGAATAATCTGTTATTATAATAAAAAATTTTCAGATCGAGCTGCAAAATCGAGCTGATCGGAATTTGTGACATCGCTCACTTTATATGTCTAAGAAACCCTACATTTATTTTATCCTTGTGCTAACGATCACTACCGGTTTGCTGTGGAGTGACGCTGCCGTCGGCGTGACGCCGAAACAGGCCTATCACAGGGCCGAAGCCTGCTACAAAGAACTACGCAAATCCCCGTCCAAGATGAAATACCGAGACAACTGGCTGCAGTGCATAAAGAAATTCCAACAGGTCTACCGCCTGGATGCCACCGGGTCCTGGGCACCTGCCGGTCTTTACATGTCCGGGAAGCTGTACCAGGAGCTGTCGCAGTACTCCGGAAGCAAATCAGACCTGCAGGAGGCACGGGATATTTACGAGCGCATCATCAGGCGCTACCCGTCCAGCCGCTACCAGAACCGGGCCGCCCTGAAGCTCAGAGATCTGTCGAAATCGAGCGTGGCCAAACAGAAGCCAAAATCCAAGACCGCTGCCAAATCACCGGCGGGCCGGGCCGATGCCCGCTATCGGAAGGCTGAATCCTGCTACAACCGCCTCACCCAAAATCCCGCCCAGATGAAATATCGCGACAAATGGATGCAGTGCATCGACACGTATTATGCCAGTTACCAGGCCGATCCCCGAGGTCCCCGGGCGGCTGCGAGCCTCTATATGGCCGGCAAGCTGTATTCCGAACTCCACGGGTATTCCAACCGAAAACCGGATCTGCAATCGGCGCATTCAATGTATGTGCGCATTATCGATAAGTTCCCGGACAGCCGCTATCGGGTCAAAGCCGAGCTGTTGATCGATGCCATGCCGGACTGGGCCAAAGGTCCTTCCGCAAATCCAACCGATGATATCGCGGCCGTGATCGAGGCCAATGATCGCAAATCTACGAGCAAAAACAAGGTGCGGGCCTCAAAAACCGCTTCTGCGATTAACGGCATGGGAACGGTCACCGGTCTGCGGTTCTGGTCGAGCGAAGAGTATACGCGGGTCGTCATCGACGCCAGCCGGGAGACGACTTACCGGGATCATCTGTTGAAAAAAGATCCGGCATTGAACAAGCCCCAGCGGCTGTATGTCGATCTCGATCGATCGCGCCTGGCCGACAGCATTCGGCGCAAAATTCCCATTAATGATAAATTGTTAATCGACGCCCGGGCCGGTCAGTACACGCCCGACTCCGTCAGGGTCGTGGTCGACATCAAATCCTTCAAGAAGTACCATGTCTTTTCTTTAAAGGATCCGTTTCGCATCGTGATCGATGTCCGGGGCAAATCCGGCAGCAAAAAACCGCAGCCCAAGCCGCCGGCGGCAACGGCCAAAAAAAGCGGCAAACTGCCGGCCAGTGCCCTGGCCAAGCAGCTGGCACTGGGGGTCAGCCGCATCGTAATCGATCCGGGACACGGCGGGCAAGATTACGGTGCACCCGGTTATTTGAAGGGCGTGCATGAAAAAGACGTGGTGCTGCAGATAGCCCGCCGGCTAGCCCGGAAAATCCGTGAAGAATTAAAATACAGCGTTTACCTGACGCGCAACAGCGACACGTTTTTAACCCTGGAAGAGCGCACCGCCATCGCCAACACCAAAAACGCCGATCTATTCATTTCGATCCATACCAATTCACACAAGGATCGGCGTGCCTATGGAATTGAAACCTATTTTCTGAATCTGGCAACAGATGAGGACGCCATTCGAGTGGCGGCCATGGAGAATGCCACATCTACCAAAAATATCAGCGATCTCCACACCATCCTGTCCGATTTAATGCAGAACGCCAAAATAAACGAGTCCAGCCGTTTGGCCAACTATGTCCAGGGTTCCATGGTCAGACACTTGAAAAACAAGCGTTATACCCGCATCAAGGACAAAGGCGTCAAGCAGGCCCCGTTTTACGTTCTGCTCGGAGCCCAGATGCCGGCCGTCCTGGTCGAAACCTCCTTCATCAGCAATCCGCGGGAGTGCAAACGCCTCACCAATCCCAGGTACCAGGAACGCCTGTGCGAAGCCATCGTCAAAGGCATCCGGACCTATATCCGGGAAACCAGCCCCACCGCGTTTCGGAAAAGCCGTTCGGCAGCAAAAATCAATGGTTAGAATTGCGGATCGTTCCAGCATTCCGATCAATCCGTATATCGTTCTGGTCGTCGGTATTGTCGGTGTGTCTACCGGCGCTATCTTTGCCCGGCTGGCAGACGCCCCGGCACTGGTGACGGCTGCCTATCGGGTCGGGTTGGCATCATTGATTCTCATTCCGCTTGCGGTCTGGAAAGTCAGGGATGAACTGCGCGGTTTGTCCGTTCGTGACATCCGGCTGGCAGTCCTTTCCGGATTTTTCCTGGCACTGCATTTTGCTACGTGGATATCCTCTCTGGATTATACGGCGATTGCCAACAGTGTTGTGCTGGTCAATACCATACCGCTGTGGGTCGGCCTGTTGACGCCGATTGTCGCGCGGGAGGGCATTCGCAAATTGACCATTGTCAGCATTGGCTTCAGCGTCATCGGCGGCGCAATTATCGGCTACGGTGATTTCGCAACCGGCGGCCGGGCCCTGTGGGGGGACCTGCTGGCCCTCATCGGAGCATTCTGCGCGGCGATCTATCTGCTCCTGGGGCGCAACCTGCGCCGCAAGGTCTCGCTGCTGGCGTATATTGCGGTCTGCTACGGCAGTGCCGCAATTTTCCTGTGGGCAGTTGTTCTCAGCCTGAACCTGCCCATCACCGGTTACAGCAGTCAGACGGTTGCCGCGTTTTGGGCCATGGCCTTGATATCACAGATAATGGGCCACTCCAGCTACAACTGGGCCCTCAAGTGGTTCAGCCCGGGTTTTGTGGCGGTAGCCCTGCTGGGAGAACCCATCGGCAGTACCCTGCTGGCCTATCTCATTTTCAATGAAGGGATAACCTGGCTCAAATTATGCGGCGGGCTATTCATTCTGGCCGCCATTTACATTGCAGCTGCCGGCGAGAAACGGTGAAAACGCTGAGTGGCGAATGTCGGTCGTGGTTGGTCGGTATCGGTAAGGTAACGTCAAAGTAGATTCTAAGCCGATCGAATTTGAATATTTTATCAGAAAATTAAATGGTTTTAGTTAAACAAGCTATTTATGTGAATTCGGTCAAATACTTGTTTGCATGACGGAGCCCTGTGCATCCCGGGGATGAGATTTGACATTTCCGGCACATTGCTTTATCGAACAACAATATATAACGGTTTGACGATATTAAATCTACCCACGACAACGGAGGACAGAATGGCCTACGAAAACATCCTGTATGATGTCAAAGACGGAATTGCAACCATTACATTCAATCGGCCCAAGGCGTTGAACGCGCTGAACGGGGCGCTTCTGGCAGAACTTGGCGAGGCGCTGGACGGGATTGCGGCGGATGAAAATATTCGCGTCCTGATCCTGACCGGCGCCGGTGAGAAGTCATTTGTGGCCGGAGCGGACATATCCGAACTGGCGACTTTCGATTCGCTTAAAGCCAAGGCTTTTGCGGCAAAGGGCCACGCAATTATCGGCAAACTGCAATCCTTGCCGATTGCGGTCATCGCCGCCGTAAACGGCTTTGCACTGGGCGGTGGCACCGAAATTGCCATTGCCTGTGATTTTATCTA
Source organism: Desulfobacterales bacterium (assembly GCA_030066155.1). GTDB lineage: Bacteria > Desulfobacterota > Desulfobacteria > Desulfobacterales > JAFDCJ01 > JAFDCJ01. The sequence goes on from JASJCE010000282.1 coordinate 6,463, forward strand.
TGCCTCCGAGAATGCCAAATTCGGCCAGCCCGAAATCAATCTGGGAGTGGTTCCCGGTTTTGGCGGCACCCAGCGCCTGCCGCGGCTGATTGGCGCCAACATGGCCAAGGAGCTTATTTTTACGGGCAAGATGATCGAGGCGGATGAGGCGCTTCAGCTGGGTCTGGCCAACAAGGTCGTTCCACCGGAAGGCCTCATGGATGAGGTATTGAATACCGCGGGTGTCATTGCGTCGAAAGGAAAAGTTTCGTTACGGGCGGCCAAGCAGGCGGTCAACAATGGCCTGGATGTGGATCTGGCCAACGGCTGTCGACTTGAGATCGATGCTTTTTCCCTTTGTTACGCCAGTCCGGATGCCAGAGAAGGAACCAGCGCCTTTCTCGAAAAACGCCAACCGGAATTCAAAGGCAGCCTTTAGAAAGGACGATTGAATATTGAAAATTGAATAATTAAGGTTCGCCTTCTGCGAATCAATTCTAATTTGGATACATGAATAAAAGTAAAATACAAATGCAATTGGTCTGGGGCGGGCTGTTGGTGTTGGCCGGTATCGGTGTGTTTTTCAGGATTCCTCAGGTGATGCCCAAGATCAAGGAAATTGAATCGTTCTCCTCGGCCATCTGGTTTATTTACATCTGCTTTTATTTGCTGGGGATTTTATTGATCATCGGGGGCGGACGGAAGTTGTACGATAACTATCGCAAGCTGAAAAGCGGAGATCGCTGAAGCGGGAATGCTGAAAAAGAGAACCGCAGAATACCCGCCTGCCATGCATGCTGCACTGGTTTATCGCATCCACTGATTTATTAACCAGACGCTGACTTTTGCCCAAAACGAGGGTAAAGGCATTGCGGGCAGGTCGAATATCGAACCGCAGAATGTCGAAGGATGGATTCGCTTTCAGCCGTCGTAGCCTTCGGCCACTATGGCGAAGTCGGCTCGCTCAATCTTCTCAAAATAGACAGAATACATTACTTCGACATTCGATATTCAAGATTCGATATTCGATATTCGTTTTTAATAGTTGGGTCGGTTGGGATACAAATGAAATCGCATACGCCTATCGAAAATCCGTATTCCGGTCACTCCGGGGGCATTGCATTTTCAAATTTTTCAAGCTGCTCTTTGTAGTAGGATCGCTTGTCTCTAGCCAGGGCTAGGGCCTGTTGGCCGGCTTCGTATGCTTCCCGGTACATCCCGTTGACATAATAGCTTTCCGCCAGGGTGTCCAGAATGTGCGGAGACTGCTCAAGTCGAGCGGCCAGCCGGGCCAGTGACAGAGCCCGCTCTTGGTCCCTGAATGTGTGGTCCTCGCAGGTCGCGTAATGCCAGGCCAGATTGTTGAGAACCAGAGCATTGTCCGGCTTGAGTGCCAGGGAGCGCTCCCAGGCATCCCGGGTGCCGCTCCAGTTTTTGGCGCTGTAGTATATATTGCCCAACATATCATACAATTCCGGATTGTCAGGATCCGTTTCGATTTCACTCAGAATGATCTTTTCAAGCAGGCGGCTGTTGATCCGTTCACCCATCATTCCGATATTCATCTGATACCCGAGAACGCCCAAAAGGGTCAGGCAAATCAGGTAGACGCCAATACTCTTCTTGACCTTTTTGTCCTGACGGGTGATCCAGGATGAATCCGTTTCGCATTTTAACAGATACTCAATGCGCTGCCGGATGCTGAAATGATGCCAGTTGGGACGGTCCGCCGATTGACCGCTGGTGGCAGCTATTTTTTCGAGGGTGGAGATCAAAGGCTGGGCGCTGTCAAACAACGCATATACATAAGTGTCTGCCTGACGCTCGAAGTTACGCATGAAGAAACCGAATATAAAGCGAAAATATACCAGAAACAGGCAGATCATCACCGCGCTGGAAAAACCGGATATGATGGTCGTTTGATTCAAGCCGCTCCCATCAAACAGCAGATATAACGGTCTGACATAAATCAAGGTATAGACCATCAAATCGAAGGCGACCACGGTCAACAGCATATAGCCGACGAAAAAAAACAGATAAAAAAGGAGGTGTTTCTTTTTAATATGGCCGATTTCATGGGCAATGACCGCGTCCACCTCCTCGGGTTCAAGCAGGCGCAGCAAAGACGGTGTCACCAGGATGTACCGGAACCGTTTGATCAGCCCCATGACACCGGCTGTAATCATTTTGCCGCCGAATATGGGCCAGTACAGAATATCGGCATATTCCATTCCCGCCCGTTTACACAGAGCGTCGATCCGATGTCGGTCATATCCGTTTTCAAGGGGGCTGCACCGCCAGAATTTTTGAATCAGCAGCGGCCCGATTATCGCGATCGCCACCAGAAAAAAAAGAAAATAGGTGATCTGGCCGCGGGTGGTGTCCAGAAATTCTGCGGGTGCCTTAAACGGCAGGGCATGGATGACATCCGCAATTCCCGAAAGACACAGCCACGGCAGCAGAACGGGAATCGAAAACGATATGTTGGAGAGCACGTATGTCCGTCTGGAGATCTCGGCCCGGTACAACTTCTGATAGGTGTCATAGGCAAATGTCCACACGATTGCCAGATAACAGATGTAGAGTATTAGAAAAACCAGCGCGAGCAGGGTCGGGATGGTCTTGAAAAGCGCCATGCGGAATAAAAAAGACGGCAGATCCAATCCGTAAACATTAATGGCAAACAGAAAAATGGTCATGACCGATTGATGGAGCAGGGTCGTGTGAAACCGGTGATCGATGTGGAGATACTGTCCTCTGGCGATGCGTCTTTCGATTCTCTGAAACTGAAAGCGGGTCAGATATGCGAAACCGATTACCAGGCTGAAAAACAGTGCGAATGATTCAAACGCCGTGAAATTGGTCTCATCGGAAGGTTGATAGGTGAGATAGATCAGCAGGACCAGAATGAAATAAATAAAATTGCCAAACATATTGATTTAGTTGATTGGTTGATTCGTTGACTGGTTGATTGGTTGAATCGTTAAGAAATCAAAAACAATTTAGGAGTAACAGAGTAGTGGATTGTTGGAGTGATGGAAAAACCTCAAAACTCCAGCGTTCCAGCACTCCATCACTCCGACATATTTTGAAATACAACCTTCGGGTTTACCTTGTCTTTTCCTGATGGTAAAATCGGTCTTTTTCACTGTAGATGCAGCCGCAGTACTGCTGGCGGTACATATTCAGGTCTTTGGATTTTTTTATGCCTTCTTTCCATCCCGGGCGAAAGTCTTCGTAAAAAAATGGAACCCCCGCGTTGCGGCCCGCCGCGTCGCCAATTGATTTGATCAGATCATGGTTCTGGAATTTACTATACAATAAGGTGGTCGAAAAATAGTCGAATTTCCCCCGCTTTGCCATCAGGGCCGTGGTTTTCAACCGATCGTGGTAGCAATAATGGCAGCGATCCGTTTCGCGATAGACGACATTCTGGATAAAGTTCTCCAGTTCGTAGCCATCCTGCGAGATGACTCGCAGCCCGATTTCCCGGGCGTAGGTTTCGAGGGCGTCCTGGCGCTTCAGGCATTCCGAGTAGGGATGAATGTTATGGCGGTAAAAGAATCCCATGACCTTCATACTGCCGGCACGCAGCGTTTGAACTGGATAAATGGCGCATGGGGCGCAACATATATGCAATAGCAATTTCAATGTCTTTCTCCAAAAATGGCGGTGCCGATACGCACCATCGTCGCGCCTTCTTCGATGGCGGTTTCAAAATCGCCGGTCATTCCCATGGACAATTCATCCATGCCGATACCGGTTATATTTTCGGCGCGGATTCGATCCCGTAAGTCGCGCAGGGCCGCGAAGAACGGTCGGACTTTATCCGGTGCGTTGAAATACGGCGGCATGGTCATCAGCCCTTTGACGGAGATATTGTCGAGCCGGCTGAGTTGCTTCAACAGCCCGATGGTCTCTTC
>JASJCE010000283.1 GCA_030066155.1 Desulfobacterales bacterium
CACTCGGTCCCGGGAATCAATACTAAAATCGAAACGATCAGGAAAAAACGGAAAAACGTTGTCGGCAAAATAAACCATAGAACCCGTAAGTTTTCTTCTGAAATATTGGTATAATGAAGGCAAAGTTTTGGACAGGCGAACAAAATAACATCAAAAATTAGATGGCCATAAATTGCCCAAATCATAATTTCAACACTATCGCTTTCTATCCTTCCATTCCCTGTATTTCATAAGATCCTTTTCCAGAAAATTCAACGCCAGTCCCAATATCACAGCGTCATCGATCTGGCCAAAGCCGAGAATGTAATCCGGTATCAAGTCAATCGGGCTGATAATGTAGGCAAGTGTCAGAGCGAGGACGATCAATGATTTGCCCGATACATCCCGGTATCGTCCTTTCCAGTAGTCTCTAAACAGCGGAAGCAGTAATTTGAGATCTCGCCATAACCGACTTAAAAGACCTAATTTAACTATATTCTTTTGCATTGCAGTTTAAAGCGACGACTAAAATATTTGCATCTGCCGGTTGACGATATCCGTTCAGGCCAGAGGGGGCAGCGGAGGCGGAAGCTCTCCTCGTTCAAGCGCCTCCCGCGCGGATCTGACCGGTATGCGGGCTTCGCACGGCACGCCGACTTGGCACAAGCCGCATCCGTACCCCTGAAATCCATAGGTCTTATTGACGTGCTCCCGGGAGCGGGCCAGGTGTTTTTGACACTTTACCTTGTCGTGGCCGGATTCGGTAATGGCCCTCACAGGGCAGCGGTCGATGCATTTGCCGCAGGTCCCGTTATGGAAGAAGAGGCAGTAGGCGCGGTGGTCGGCATAGGGGCGGGGTGTCGGTTCGATGGTGACTTTAGCAACTACAGATCCTGCCCGCATCGCTTTTCCGCCGGCGGTGATGAGTCCGTCGCAAAGGCCGAATGTGCCGAGGCCGGCAGCATGGGCTGCATGGCGTTCGGACCAGGAAGATGCGAAAGAGAACCGCTGCGATTTTATAATCGTCCAGTTGGGGGCCAGCATCGGTGCGATTGCCCCATGTCCGCTTAGTTCCAGTTGGTCGACCATGTGCTGACGTAAAGCCACGTTGAAGGCCTCACCGAAAACCCTGATTCGCGCCCACTCTTCGGACGGGTATTTCCTGGCTCTGCGGTTTGACTTGCGGACGCTTTCCCGCTGGGGGAGAATCCAAGAAATGACGGTTAATTGGTCCGCGCTCACATTTTCCTGCGGGCGGTGTTGATTGAACACCTCCCAGGGAGTCCAGTGGAAGGCGCCGATATATTCTTTATATTGCTGCCATAGTGGATCTGCCCCGGCGGCAAATCCGACCAATGCCGATTCCCAGGCTGACCCGGCCCCTTCGCTTTCCATGGTATTAACGGGTGATGTGGCGATAAAGTCCTGAATCAAAACTTTTATCCAGTCATCAGTTATCTGCACGGAATTCTTCATTCGTACCTCAGGCTCTGTTAATGGTGGATTTGGTGACCGGCTATGCCGTAGAGGGTGTTTCAAAATCCCGGTTAATTGCCTTGTACTTATATTTCACAAAACAAGTTTTTAGTCAAAGATTCAAATTGTTAATATTCGCTCTCCTCAACCGCTTTCATCGAAGACTCAATCAAACGGAGAGCGGGACTACCTAAAATTTCGTAAGGCGTATGAAGTGGTTTCCACAATTTTCCGAAAATGATTACTCAACTTACGCTCTTGTAAATTTCACATTCTCACTTAACCAATTGTTATTATATAGTTAATTTAATCTACGAATATTGGCATACTTGCTGCTAACTCTGTTTGGCAAAATTGCTCGATGGGAGAGTTCCAGACCGGAAAACTGCTAAAATCCTGAAGCTTGTGAGTTTTCATGTGCCATTTTTTAAAATTATTAATCATTAAGAATGAGGTATTTTGTAAATGACTTCCATTATAATGTTATTTGAAGAAATTCCCTGGATTATGGCTCCCGCATCATTAATACTCGCAACTGCAGCAATTACTCTGGCCAGTTTTACAATCCGTAACAACAACTGGTGTTTTAAGGCTCTTGTAATGGGCGCCATGCTTGCTCTGTCTGTTGGTGTTAATATTCTTTAGGCATATGCATAATGATGCACAATGCAAACGTAATGTTTTGCATTACGCCGACCTCGAATGAAGGGAGCATTAACAGATTTTTTCCTGGACCAAACACGTTCAAAATTCTGCTTTTGATACCGTAAACTAAAAGGCCCATTAGCTATTTCTATCCTTCCATTCCCTGCATTTCGCTAAATCCTGCGCCAAAAAATTCAATGCCAATCCCAATATCACCAGGTCATCGATCTGCCCGAGGCAAAGAATACAATTCGAAATTTGGATGTTTCGCAGGATAAAAAGTGCCGCCTGTAAACTAATTTGATCGTAAACCAGTCTTAGATATCACATGGGATGAATTGAGGGGCAGCAATGCCTTGATTTTGTCTAAAATCGCAAAGAACGAATCCGCCACATATCACAGGTGGATAAAAGAACATGGATGGGCAGATCAACAGAGTTAATGCACGGATTAGTTTAGCGATATTACCTTAAATTGAGGTTTTACACTACTTGTAACACAACAGGGGAGGGGCATAAAATGTACCGCGTAATAGACCTAATCGGAAATGTGTATTTCGAGGATATCGAGTTTGGATCCGCATTGGTGTATGCCTGGGATCTGGTAAAAAGAGGAGTTGTTGGCGTCGATATCCAGTTCATAGCGGTTCCGGAAAGTGGCGCATCAATACCGTGAAGATCCGGGCCCAGCTTCCGGCCCGTAGGGGCTACAGCCTGGAGGGAAGAGCCGGCTTTGGTTTCACTTTGGCTTTTAGAGATTCTCAATTTCCACCGGTTCGATGTCATCGGCTGGCTCGAATCCGAATATGCGGGAGTAAAAATAAAGCTCCGCATCGAGTGCCCGTTTGATGTTGGGCGCCATGCGGAAGCCGTGCTGCTCCTTCTCAAACGTGATGTAGGCCACGGGCAGACTCTTTTTCTTCAGAATGGCAACCATCATTTCAGCCTGGCCGGGCGGCACCACCTTGTCTTCGAGGCCCTGGAAGAAAATAATGGGGCAATCCAGATTTTCGGCATGATGGATCGGAGACCGCGCCATATATAGATCTTTACGTTCGGGGTAGGGACCAATCAAATTATCCAGATAGCGGGACTCGAACTTGTGGGTCTCCTTGGCCAGCGCTTCCAGGTCGCTGATGCCGTAATAGCTGGCACCGGATTTGAAGACATCATCAAAAACCAAAACGCACAGCGTCGTGTAGCCCCCCGCGCTGCTGCCTCTGATGATCAATCGCTCGGGATCGATGCCGAATTTCTCTACGGCATATCCGGCACCGTTGGTGCAATCTTGCCTGTCAACGATACCCCAGCCGCCGGTCAGCTGTTGCCGGTAGGCTCGGCCGTAACCGGTGCTGCCGCCGTAGTTGACATCCAGCACCGCAATGCCCCGGCTGGTCCAATACTGAATGGCCAGATTCAGACTGGAGGATGTGCTCGCCGTTGGGCCTCCGTGGCTGATGACGATCAAGGGGGCGCGTTCTTCGGCCGGCCCCCGGAAATTTTTATTGGTCGGCTCATAAAAAAAAGCATGTGCCGTTTGTCCGTCAGCAGTCGGGAATTCGACGGATTGCGGGGTGGCTATATATCCGTCATCCAGATCGACCCGGCTGGATCGTCGCAGGATTTCAGGAGACTTTGAGTCGAGATCCAGCTGCACGACTGCCGTCGGTTCGGTGGCAGTGCCGCCGATAAAAGCCGCCTTTCCGGCAGTTGCCTGCAAATAGGCGATTTCAGTATAGGGCGTTTTGACGATTTGAAGTTCATCGGTTGTCAGATCGATCTCGGCCAGTTGCCATTTCCCTTGACGGGTGAAGGAGCAAATGAGGCGCTGGTCGGATTCAAAGGCATAAGTCGACATGCCGAAAACCCACTGCGGCAAGCCAAATTCGGCTTCCATCAACACCACCGGTTTGACCTGATCTCCATCCCGTCGGTAAAGATTCCACCAGCCGCTGCGGTCGGAAACAAAATACAGCGTGCCGTCCGGCGACCATCGCGGCTGGAAAATAGATTCTTCAGGCCCTCCCGCCACCTTCTCAATCTGTTCAAGTCTGCCGTTCGGTGATACTCGGCCGACCCACAATTCAGTACCGTCCCAGGGCATGTTGGGGTGATTCCAGGAGAGCCAGGCAAGCCAGGAGCCGTCCGGACTGAGACTCGGTGAGGCATAGAAGTCGCTGCCGGAGGCGAGAATGTCGATTGATTGACTATCGATTGGACCTGCACTCGCGAGGTCAATGCGGATCAGCTTATTTTCGGGCTCGGTATTTTCACGGCGGTGATCCTCACAGACGCATATCAGACCGCTACGCTGTCTATCGACGATCAGATCTGCAAACCGCAGACCGGGGTGCGATGTGACGGGCACCGGATTGGAATCTCTGCTCTGGTGATGAATCTGCTGGTCGGCAAAATTGCAAAAGTAGACATCAGCCTCATTCACCGTATAGGATCTACCGCCGTATTCGTGGACCCGGGTCCGGACATTGAAGTCTGCCGGTGTCATATCCGATTTTTCTCCATCCGCCGTGCAGCGGACAATCACGTTACGGCCGCTCTCCGATGGACGCATCTCAACCCAGAAGACATCCGATCCGCTCAGAATAATGTCGCTCAGACGCACGGTCTCGGAAACGATCAGGTCAGACGTAATCGGCGACTTCCAGGATCCGTATGCAGCAGTTTTAATATTCGACATGACGTTTGTCCTCCGGCTTAAGGATTCAGCAGTTCCTCCATTCTTTTCAAGTCTCTCATGGTTCCGACTGCAATGACGCTTTCCCCGGCCCTTAATTTAGTGTCCGCTGATGGATTAAAAAGCATGTCGCCATCTTCTTCGATGATGGACAAAATATTCAAATTATGAAGGTGGCGTATTCCCGAATCCTTCAAGCTCACACCGACCAGCCTGGAATTCTCAGATACCGGCAGCTCTTCGATATGAATGTCGGTGCTTTCATCCGCAAAGGCATATTCAAGAAATCGGATGACATTCGGCCGCAGGATCGCATGGGCTATTCTTCTGGCGCCAACATCGTACGGCGATACAACGACGTCGGCACCGGCCGTATCCAGGGGCTTCTTGGATGCATTCTGGCTGGCCCGGGCCACCACGTACAGGCCTGGGTTCAGCCCTTTGGCCAGTAAAACGAGCAGAACGTTGTCGGCATCCGTGCCTAAAGTCGCAATCAGATTCGACGCCCGTTTGATCCCGGCCTTGAGCAGGTTCTCTTCGACGGTCGCCTCACCCGTTACATAAAGGACGTGGTCCGTGTTCATGACCGGAACGCGTTCATCGCTCTTCTCGAGGACGACGAACTTGAGCCCCCTCTGGATAAGGTATCGGCAAAATGCCCGTCCCATTCTGCCATACCCGCAGATGATATAGTGATTGTTCAGCTGGTTGATTTGCTTATCCAATTTGTGCCTCCCCAAAATAAGCCGGATCCGGCCTTCCACCAGGAATTGAACCACATTGCCAATAACATAGAGGAAAAACCCGACCCCCATGACGATCAGGATCAGCGTAAAAATTCGACCGGGCTGACTGACCGGGTTGACTTCACCATAGCCGATCGTGGACAGGGTGATCACTGTCATGTAAACCGAATCCAGCATCGGCCAATCCTCGATCAGCATATATCCGGCGGTTCCAATCGCCACCAGGATTACGGCAAGCAAAATAGTGAGTAGAAGGTTGGCCGAGCGTTCCAAATTACCGTCCGAATCTGCAATGGATGTTTAAGAATTAGAAAACAAATTGCACAGTTCAGAATTCAGCGTTTCGGGTTAAAATAGTATAGCTGGAGGGTTTTGCGCCCTGAACAAATCCAGGAAAAATTTCAGAAAGTATAGAGGTACCAGGGAGCGATTGTCAAACAGAATACACCACTGCTGTAAAAAATGAATTTCCATCTTACTTTTCACCGGTTGATTTTGACTCCGACTGCATTATCGTTCTTAGGCATATACCATTAGGGAACCTTAACATACAGTGGAGCCCGTCATGAATCCCATCACTTCACCGGACCCGGAATCCATTACTTCGCCGGCTATCCCCGCGAGCCGTTTTACCGAGATGCTGATTGAAGAAAACGGTTTAAAACCGGACGTATTTAGGCGCTGGACGTTTTGTCAGGGCATGCTGTTTAAATCTCCCGACAAATGGTGGGGCGACCACGGCTTTCGGGATTTTCCGCATGAAGGAATCGATCTGTGCCAGTACGAAGATGATTCCGGTACGATCCGGCGCCTCGATCATACAACCCGGATCCCGGTAATGCACGATGGGGAAGTCAGGGCGATATTCAAAGATTACCTTGGCCAGGCAATGATTATCGAGCATAAGCATCCGGCAGATATATCCGAAAATTTTTTGTCGGTGTATGCCCACACCAAACCGATATCCGGGATTGGCGTCGGCACCGGCGTCAAGCAGGGCGACATTATTGCAACAATCGCCGATACCGGCCATTCGAAGGCCAACATCCTGCCCCATCTGCACTTCTCGTTAGGGATTCCATCAAAAAGCTTATCCTATGAAGGGTTTGTCTGGAACGTCATGCGAGACCCTGAAATGGTAACTTTGGTGGATCCCCTGGTCGTCATCGACTGGCCGCATCATGAGCTAAATGCCGAAAGTCTCGAATGTCGAGAAATTTGACCTGTCGATACCGGATACAGGATTTGAGCGAAGCCCTGAAGGCCATCCTTGGTGCATAAAAATAAAAAGCCAACTGCATAGAGTTAAATTTATAACTCAATTTCATTTATTGATAAGCTTCAACATCACGGCACCGGCATAACGTTCCAGTGCCGATTGGACGGCTTTGCGGACTTGCGAAATTTTTGGGCCGGAGGATGCATTTGTCTCCAAATGTATTGACGGGATGTGCAGGTTTTGGGCTTTTCTGTCAGCCTTGAGGTCGACCCGTGCCACGAGTCTGTCTCCAGCCAGGACCGGCAGGCAATAATAGCCATATTTGCGTTTCGGCGCCGGTTTGAAGATTTCCAGCAGCTGTTCGAAGCCAAACAGTTGGTGGACACGGCGGCGGTCCCAGAGCACCGGATCAAACGGAGACAGCAACACGCCTGTATCAGTGCGCGGCCGGACACGCCTCAGGCGAGCGGCAAGCGCCAGATCGGCAGGCCGGATCCAACCGGCTATTTTGCGTCCAACATCACCAATTAGACTACAGGGTAAAATCTCACCCGTTTCGACAAGACGGCTCAGGGCAGCTGAAATGGCAGGTTTCAGGTTTTTTAGCCGCCAGGTTTGAGCGAGGGTTCCAGTTGCAGCCCAGCCATGTCCCTTCAATGCCAGCAGCAATAAGTGCTCGATGGCCGCTGGTTCGGGCAGACCGGTTTGCCGAAATCGCTCAGGGATTACCCGTTCGGTCAAATCGTATACCCGCTGGAAATTGCGCCGTTCGCGTATGGCCAACTCGCCTGATGACCACAGCGCGGTTGCCACCCGTTTGAAAAGCTTCAGATCCCACCAACCACTGCTCCCCCTGCCCTCCAGATCGATTGAGCGCAGGGGGCCTTCATCTCGAATGCGCCGGCACAGATTTTCAGCGATTTTGGGATACTGTCCGATCAGGTCCCCCCACCAGGGATGACGGCGAAACAATTTGCGGCGGAATTCAAAAACCGGATAGAGTTCGATCGGCAGCCAGCATGCTTCATGACCCCAGTACTCGAAGAGCGGCTCCCCAGGCTGCAGCAAGGCTTCAGCCAGCTCATGATCGAAGCCCTCCAGGCGAGAAAGCAACACGATGGCATGGCTTCGCGCCCCGGCGATAGATACCGTATCAAGCTGCAGATAACCAAAACGCCGGATTATGCGAAGGGCCGCCTTGCGAGCCCGCAGCGTTCGGCCGGTGGCACGCCGGGGGAGTCCCGTCCACTCCGGCTTGAGAAGTCCGGCACGGGCGAGCGCAAGTCGACGCGCTTCAGTGATGGTTATGGTTTCCATAATTACTCCGCCCTATAAAAAAGGTGCATTCAGAATTCTATATGAGAATACAAGCTAAAACCTTGCTCGGAAATAGGGTCCGGCGGACTAATTATCTTTTGCGCCGAAAATCCTTTACTCTATATTCTCATTCCTAATCTATAAAAGCCGATTTTCACGCAATACTTAACTACATCGTATGGGGAAGTTGTATAGGCTTGTTGATAATCCGTCAATTGCTTCTTTTTCGACCCGAAAATTGGTATGATTTGATTTTTTCTTGACAGTAACATGATAGGCTGTGATTTATACCGTAGACTGATTAATGAATAAAACGAGGAGGAGACAGAAATGGCTGATTCTATAGACAGTGTCGATTTTTACTGGGATCCGGTCTGACCGTGGTGCTGGATTACATCCAGGTGGATGATCGATGTCGGGCGACAGAAACAGATTCATATCAACTGGCGATTTTTTAGCCTTAAAATAATCAACAAGGACCGCAAGGTACCGGAAGATTATCAGATTCTGCAGGATATTGGTTTAAAAGCGCTGCGCGTCGCAGCCGCCGTGCGGCGCGGGCACGGCAACAGCGGCGTGGAAAAAATCTACACGGCCATGGGGGCTATTTACCATCACGACGAAGGCGATATCGACGACGCTGATTCTCTGGCAGACATCCTGAAGGCCTGTGGTTTACCAACCGACCTGGCGGCCGCTGCCGAGGATGAAACGTTCGATGATGATATCCAGGCCGACATGGATCTGGCTATTGCCAAAGCCGGAACCGATGTCGGCGTGCCGCAAATCGTACTCGATGGCGGCCGGGGACCTGGGTTTTTCGGCCCTGTCATGAGTCCGGCACCGACCGGTGAAGATGCCGTGAAGTTTTGGGATGCCGTCATCGCGGCTGGAGGTGTGCCCGGTTTTTTCGAACTGAAACGAACCCGGGAGGTTGAGCCGATCTTTGGCCAGCGCCCGGCAACCTGAAAAAAATGGACAGCGATGCTTACAACAACAGCAGAAAAGTTTCAAAGCCTAACGCAAAAACGAAGTCAATTATTTCAACAGCTCGATGAACTATCCGGCGAGATCCTTCACTTTAAAGCCGGCCCGGATAAATGGTCAATCGTCGAAGTTATCGAGCACCTGGTCATCGCCGAGGAGGACCTGTTGCAGCAGCTGTCCGCCAATATTCCCGCCTCGACCCTGGACCCTGCATCCAAAACACCTGACCGGTACCGGATGGTGATCAAGGTCATGAAGCAGGATATCGAAGTCGACGTCCCGGATAAACGGGCCGAACCCCGGGGCCGGTTGACACTGGAAGAACTGATCGGGAAGTGGGATGATATCCGCGGCCGACTGCCCGAATATCTCACTGCAGTAACGGACGAAAAGAAGGATGACCTGGTATATCGACATCCTTTCGGAGGCCCGTTGAGTGTTATCGAAGCACTTCACTTCATTGAAGTTCACTTCGACAATCACATGCGTCACATTGATCGAATTTTAGCGCAGATAAAATGAGCCGATTTCTGGCCTCAATGGTATTATCGCTATTTCTACTGCTGAATAGCAGCTATTCATTTTCTCAGTATCCGGCCCCAAGAGATGAACCGATCGTCATTCAAATCGTCCAACTCGAACATGCCGATGCTGAGGAACTCGCAGAAGTGCTGAGGCCATTTTTATCCAAGGATGGGCGTATAACGGCCTATGGCCCTGCCAATAGCCTGATTATTAAAGATCGAAAATCAATTGTACGGGAGCTTGTGAAGGTCATCAAAGGCGGATTGGGCAAAAAGGAATGATCTTTTAGGAATAATATTGCACTCCTGATTGAGCGGAAAGCGCTCAATCAGGGATCTATTTCATCTCACTTTCAATATTGTAAACGCGGTTTCCTTTGAAAATGATGATGTGAAACCGTGCCGTTCCACTGTCATAGGTCCAGGCTTCCATAACATATTCAATCAAATCGCCATTTTCACGCGAATCGATATACCCGATAACCTCCCGTTGGACCGGATCGCCGCACTTGAACAAAACCCTGGCTCGGCTGTCACCAACGTCAATAAATGTATTGCCGCACCTGAAACTGGCATCTTTGCACACCCCGAAAGGCACCCACGGCACCAACAGCAGCAGCAGAATCAGCATTATTCCTTTTCGTATCATGCTATAAGCATAGCCGCTGGGAGAAAAATTTTCAACTTTATTGGCGGCAAGCTTTGCTTACCGGGAGGGGAAAATCTTTCCACTTCCGGGTATCCAGAATATGCTGTTAATTATAACA
>JASJCE010000284.1 GCA_030066155.1 Desulfobacterales bacterium
GGAGGAGATTGGTGCCGCAAAAATTCAGATTCGTGATGACATTTCCCAGATAATTTCCGCCATGCCCGAAAACGAAAGAGCTGAAAAAACCCGGGCAATTGAAAACAGGCTTTTTGAATTTGCCAATTTCTTGGAGGCAAAAATTGCGCTGCTGTACGTCAACAGCGACTATGAAGTGCAAACGGAAAATATCATCAAGCGTTCATATCAATATAATAAAATTGTGGTTCTTCCGAGCTTTGATCCGGAAAAGTTCGAAATGAGTCTGATGAAAGTCGATCATTTCGCCAAAAATCTGGTGCCCGGCCCGCGCAATGTTCTTGAGCCGGATGCGACCCGTTGCAAAGCCGTACCGATGGAGCGCATCGACATCGCGATTATACCGGGGTTGGCATTTGATGAAAAAGGCGGTCGCATCGGTACTGGCCGGGGCTACTACGACCGGCTCATTCCCAGGCTGGCGATTACTACCCGCAAAGTTGCCCTGACATTCGAGGAGCAGATCGTGGCCCAGATTCCCATGGAGTCGCATGACAAATATGTGGATATCATTATTACGGACAAGCGGATTATCTACAAGATATAGATAAAGGTGTCAGGTTTCGGGTTTCAGGTGTCAGGCCAGCCCCTGGAAGCGAGCGCCAATCTATCTTCTGACATCCGTCGTCTGTCCTCTGACCTCTGTTATCCATCATCTGTCTTCTGCTATCTGTCTTCTGTGCTCTGCCTTCTGCCCTCTGACGTCTGTTATCTGACTTCTGTTATCTGTCCTCTGTCTTCCAACAACTGAAACCTGACACCCGAAACCTGAAACCTTCTTTTTTAAGGGTTCAATTCCTTCTCCAGCTTCTGCAAATTCTCTTGTTCTCCAACCGCGATAACCGTATCATCAGGCATGATAGCCGCCTCGAATGACAGGTTGAAGAGCATGTCCCCACTCGGCTTCTTTATTGCGATGATAATCAAAATAGTGGTTTTTCAACCGATTGAGTTTTTGGTCCAACCTTCTTCTCCCCAATATGATCCGTATCCGCCCTTCAACCATGAATTGTACGACTGCGGCGGCGACATACAGTGTAAATCCGACACCAATGGCAACCAGAATAATCGTAAAAATCCGGCCGACGTCACCGACCTGATTGATTTCCCGGTAACCCACAGTGGAAATGGTAATGACTGTCATATATAACGCATCCAGGAACGTCCACTCTTCGATAATCATATATCCGGCCGTGCCAACCATCAGTATTACCAGCGACAAAATGCTGGACACCACAAGATGTCGGGTATTGTTCATAATTCTGACCGCAAAAACAGATTCGAATCCGTTCATGGTGCCGCCCTGGAAGCGGATTGCACCCAGATGAATAACTATAAATTATGTTAATATTTCATAAAAAAATCAAGCAGTTTTTAAAACTATCGACTGAAGCAAGCTATCAACTTGACCCCGCCCAAGTTACTTGATAGAAAACACCCTTAAAGACAATGGAAAAGGACGTGATTAAATACGAGCGGCAGCGCGAAGAGATGGTCCGCAGCCAGATTGAAGCACGGGGCATCAAGGATCCGGATGTCCTGTCGGCATTTCGCCGCGTGCCCCGGCATTTGTTTGTCAGCGAAGCGTTGAGAGATCAGGCCTACGGCGACTACCCGTTGCCGATAGGAGAACAGCAGACCATTTCACAGCCGTACATAGTTGCTGAAATGACCCAGGCGCTGGAGCTTGATAAAGATGATCGGGTTCTCGAAATCGGCACCGGCTCCGGCTATCAGGCCGCGATTTTAGCGCAGATTGTGTACCGCGTCTACACGATAGAGCGCATCCGTTCCCTGCACATCCAGGCACGCAGCCTGTTTGACAAACTTCAGTATCACAATATTGTAACACGCTACGGCGACGGCACCAAAGGATGGCAGCAGGAAAGCCCTTTCAATGCCATAATCGTGACCGCCGGAGCTCCGGAGGTCCCCGAAATACTGATCAATCAACTGGTGGTCGGCGGTCGGCTGGTGGTCCCGGTCGGCAACCAGCATACACAGGAGCTGATCAAAATCGACAGGCGTGGGAATTCAATCCAGCAATCCAACCTCGGTGGGTGCCGATTTGTCAAACTGGTTGGAGAATACGGCTGGAGGGATGGGTGAAAAACGCCTAGTCGCTCCAATCTGATCGTCGGGGCTGTTGACCCATTCCGTCTGCCGCGAAATGAATCTCAAATGTCGAATGTCGAAGGCTGAATGACGAATTGAAGGTACGCTGTCTGTCACCCAAAGACAGAGCGAAAAGGTTGCGTTATCCGTCATTTACCACTCGCACTTCGACATTTTAGTATGGTCCGTACGGAACCTGAATATTGGACAATAGATGAAAAAATATAACAATACATGGAAAGAAGCATTTTCCGAAAGTCCCGGACCGACATCCCTTCGCACGGCACTTAACCTCGCAGTCAAAGGCCTGTGCATGGGCTCGGCTGATGTCGTCCCGGGAGTTTCGGGTGGAACGATCGCCCTGATAACCGGAATTTATGAAGACCTGATTGCGGCTTTGCGCTCAATTGATAAGGAGGCGATTCAAAAACTATTGTCTCTCGACTTCAAGGGAGTCGTGGCCAAAGTCCATGTCCGATTCCTGCTGGTGTTGTTTAGCGGAATCGTTGTTGCCATATTGAGCCTGGCCCGCATCATGAACTATCTGCTGCATCACCAGCCGGTGCCGACCTGGAGCCTGTTCTTCGGGCTGATTGCGGCATCGACCCTAATGATCGGTAAACACGTCAACAACTGGTACGGCAAGGCGGGTATAAGCTTTGTTGCCGGCATCATTGCGGCGACCATCATCGTCAACTTGATTCCGATGCAGACGCCTGAAGATTTGTGGTTCATTTTCCTGTGCGGAGTCGTCGCTATCTGCGCCATGATCCTGCCCGGTATAAGCGGCGCTTTTATTTTGTTGATATTGGGCAAGTATGAGTATGTTACCGGAGCGTTGAAAAATCCGTTCTTACCCCAGAATATGATTGTCATCTTCGTCTTTTGTGTGGGGTGCGGCATCGGGCTATTGGGATTCTCCCGGGTGCTCAACTATCTGCTGCAAAAGTACCACAACCTGACCCTGGCCTTCCTGACCGGCTTGATTGCCGGATCATTGCAAAAAATCTGGCCCTGGAAGGAAGTTGTGGCAACCCAGATAATCCGAGGAAAGGAGCATCTGATCTGGGGCGGCCCGATCCTGCCGCCGTCGATTGATCAGACCTTTTTCATGGCGGTGGCACTGGCTGTACTGGGATTTGTGGCGGTATTGACAATTGAAAGGATGTCGGCTGATGACAGATAGCAGATGACAGAAGACAGATGACAGAGGCCAGACGACAGAGGACGGAAGTCAGAGGTCAGATTACCGAATTCGGAAGTCGGAATGCGGAAGGTGGAATGGAATGCTCCGGGTATATGGTCGCGGTTTAGCCCGGCTGTCTCTGACCTAAATTCAGGTCAAATCGTTCGCTCTAAAAAGCCACCGCAATCGGCTCGGTTTGGAATGCCCTTCTTATCTTTTTACTGCAAAAATTTTCTTAATTTTCTGCTCCACTATCGGTGGAACCATCCCGTGGATATCGCCGCCAAACTGGGCGGCCTCTTTGATGATCGATGAACTCGTGTAAATCCACCTCAAACCGGTCATTAAATAGACAGTCTGAACCTCCCGGTTCAGCCGGCGATTCATCAGGGCCATCTGAAACTCATATTCAAAATCGGACATGGCACGCAGTCCGCGAAGGATCCCCTGGGCGTTGCACTCCGCTGCAAAATCAACCGTCAGGCCGTCAAAAGTATCGATTTCTACATTCGAAAATTCCTTCAAACTTTCTTCCAGCATTTCAATACGCTCATCAAGCGTGAACAGGAATTTCTTCTTGGGGTTGGTTAAAATTGCAATGATGATTTTATCAAACAGCTTCAATCCTCTTTCGAGAATATCCAGGTGCCCGTTCGTAACGGGATCAAATGAACCGGGGTAAATCGCAATTCTTTCCATATTTCTCCTTCTCAAAATCCAAAATCCGCAATCGAAAAGCCCGCTTCTCATACCACATAATTCAAAATGGTAACAAGGCTTTTTCCATATTTGCGCTGATCGACAGTCCGATATGGCATTTGACTTATCGTCACCGGCTCAAGGCGCGAGTGTTCGACGACAACCAGGGCTCCGGCGTCCAGTGACTGACTCTTATAAAGATTTCGCAGACCGGGCTCAATCATGTTCTGATTATACGGCGGGTCCATAAATACCAGATCAAAGGCGCCCGATATGGCTATCAGGCAATTTAGATTTTTTAACAAATCCCATCGGATGATTTTAGATCGCGACTCGAGAGAAAGGGTACGTAGGTTGGATTGCAGAACAAGAAGCGCCTCATGATCGTTATCAACAAAAACCGCCGTGTGAGCCTTGCGGCTCAGCGCCTCGATCCCAAATGCGCCGGTTCCGGCAAATAAATCCAGAACATTGGACCCGCGGACGCGGGAAGCCAGAATATTGAATATGGCCTCACGGGTTCGATTGGCAGTCGGTCGGGTTCCGGTACCGCACACCGACCGGAGCTTGCGGCCCTTCAAATCGCCTGCAATAATTCGTAAAGCCATCCTACTTTTTATAGCCTTTTAACTTCTTGTGCAGGAAACTGCGCCCGACACCGATAGCTTCGGCTGTTTTGGTGATATTGTTGTTGTAGCGGGCAAGTTTTCGATTAATGAATTCTTTTTCGAAGGCCAGCTTTGCCGCTTTGAGGTTGTCAAACTCCAGAAAGGCCGATTCGATACAGTCATCCGACTGACTGCCTTCCTGCTTATATGCAACCGGGATATCTTTAACGTCGATGGCTTCGTTTTCGACCATGATCGCCAAGCGCTCCACCAGATTCTTGAGTTCTCTGACATTTCCCGGCCAGGAATATCTGCTGAGAGTCTCGAGCGCTTCCAGGGTGATATTTTTTTTCTTGGCTCGATTTTGCACCGCGAATTCGGTCAGAAAAGTGTCAACCAGGACGGGTATGTCCCCAATCCGCTGTCTTAGCGGCGGCACTTCGATGGGCAAAACGTTGAGCCGATAGAATAGATCTTCGCGAAAAGTGCCCATTTCAATTTCTTCTTCCAGGTTTTTGTTGCTGGCAGCAATGACCCGCACATCCACCCCGATCGTTCGGCTGCCCCCGACACGCTGGATCTTTTGCTCCTGCAGCACCCTCAGAATTTTGGCCTGGGTCTTCAGGCTCATGTCGCCGATTTCGTCAAGAAATATCGTGCCCTGATTGGCCAATTCAAATTTACCGATCTTCTTGGTGGTGGCACCTGGCAGGGTACCTTTTTCGTGACCGAAAAGTTCGCTTTCAATCAGGTCCTCCGGAATTGCCGCACAGCTGACATCGATCAATGGGTTTTCGGCCCGCGGACTCAGGTGGTGAATCATCCGGGCGACGAGCTCTTTGCCGGTGCCGTTTTCGCCGTTAATCAAAATCCAGGTGTCCGTCGGTGCTGCTTTGGCGATGTTCCTTTTCAATTCCATAGTCTCGGCGCAGTTTCCGTTAATCGCGTTTTTCTCCAGGGTCTTTTTGCGCAGATATTTGTTCTCTTCCTCGAGGCGCCGGAAGTTCAGGGCATTGTTGATTGCGACAATGACCTTGTCGATGGAGAGCGGCTTTTCGATGAGGTCAAATGCGCCGAGTTTGGTGGCTCGAACTGCAGTTTCGATCGTTCCATGTCCGGTGATGATAATCACCTGGATATTCGAATTCTCTTTTTTGATCTCCTTCAGGGTTTCAATGCCGTCAATCCCCGGCATCCAAATGTCCAGCAAAACAAGATCCGGAGATTCGGCCTCGATGATTTTCAATGCCTCATAACCATTTGCGGCCGTGGTAACCTCAAACCCTTCATCCGAAAGCAGACCGCCAAGGCTTTGTAAAATTGACGGTTCATCGTCGACAATCAAAAGAGATGGAAACATAAATTATCCTTTTGGCTATATACGAGAAGTATAGATGCTCAGGAATATTGATATATACCTCGTTAATAAATACCAGACAATTGTTGTATGTTGTATGATGTGTTCTTGTTAATTCAGGCGTTGGTATATTAACCACAGACAACTCACAACTGACAACTCACATTTTTTTAAGCCGGCAACTCGATGACAAATTTAGCGCCTTTCGGTACATTGTCCTGAACGCTGATGAAGCCGTAATGATCCGCGATTATGGTGCTGACAATCGTTAGGCCCAATCCCATGCCGGCTTTTTTGGTTGAAAAATTAGGCTCGAAAAGGCGGGTTTTATCCTCATTGTTAATACCGGGGCCGTCATCAGCCACTTCTATCCGGGTTCGCTTTAATATGGAATCGTGGGTAACCGAGAAGGATATGCACCCATCTGTCTTAATCGCACCGATCGCATTGTCAATCAGGTTGATAAATGCCTGTTTTATTTGTTGACGATCCAGGTTAAGGGCCGGGATTTCACCGGAATTGTGGACTTCGAATTTAATGTTCGGGTGGCCCTCCCGATACAGCGCGATGGTTTCTTCGATTAATGTCATCAGCTCACAGGGCCTGGGATTCGCACTGGGAAACCGCGCAAAGGAGGAAAACTCGTTGACCAGATTACGAATTAAATCCACGTGGTCGATGATGGTCTGGGTACACTCATCGAACACCGGTTCGTTCAGGGATTTCGAGTACTTTCGCTTCAAGCGTTGAGCGGAGAGGGTAATTGGTGTCAACGGGTTTTTGACTTCATGCGCAATCCGGCGGGCCACCTCCCGCCAGGCAGCCATGCGCTGGCCTTTCTCCATTTCGGTCAGGTCATCAAAAACCATGACGATTCCCAGGTGCCGCCCGATTTCATCCTTCAGTACGCTGATCGTCACCAGGAAGCTGCGGGGGCGGCCCTCAACGATCAACTTCAGCGGGACCTCGATAGTGTTGTCTCTGGCGAATGCGAGATTGGTCATGATTTCATCGGCAAGGTCTTGATTCTGGACTTTCAACAGCGCGTTGAAGTTTTTGTTGAGCACTTCATCGGCATTGACGCCCAACATCTTTTCGGCCGATTTGTTTATCGTGGAGATCATCCCCCTGGCATCCAGCGTTACAACCCCGGCCGAAACGCTCTTTAAAACGACTTCGATATGATGGCGTTTTTCTTCAATCTCAATATTCTGCTCTTTGAGCATGCGCGTCGACAACTCCAGTTGCTCTCTGCCGGTTCTGAGGTCTCTTGTCATTTTATTAAATGAGTTCACCAGACTGCCGATTTCGTCGTCTGCGACGGAACCGATGGTAAAGCCCAGATCGCCTTCGGCAACTTTGCGGGTGCCTTCAGCCAACTCCTTAATCGGAATACTGATGGTTTTGGCCAGGTAGAATCCAAACCAGATCGCACAGAACATAACCAGCAGGGCCACAATTGAAAGCGAGGTGTAATAGGTTATCTGGATTGGTTTTTTGTACAGCTTGATCTGCTGGTATTCTTCATAGCCCTTCGATATGGATACCAGGTTGTCATACAATTCCGGCGGTATGAGCATCGTCACCACCGCAAAACCGAGGACGTCATCGGAAGTTGCCCCGAATGGAACCGCGGCGATGGTTTTAACCAGCTCGCCGGATGAGATTTCCTGGGTGATGGTCCGAACGCCAATATCGGGAAATTCTTTCTGCAAATGCTCGGCCGAGACTGGCCCGAAAAAATTACCGGCCAGTTTTGAAGCAGTTGCAAAGGTCAGGCGCCGCGTATTGGCATCATGGACTTCGACCCCATCAAGATTGAATTCACGCTGAACCACCCGGACATACTGGATCAGGGCGTTTGAATTTTTGGGATTCAGCAAGTTTTTCTTATTGACCTGGTAGGCAATCCGCTCCAGAAAGAAACGGTTGTTGTCCTCCACGCGGTCATACAATCTGGCACCGACTCTCAGAGAGTTTTCAAGTGCCTGTTCGACAGGGACGTTAAACCAGAATTCCAGGCTGGTGGTGATGAAATTAAGGGAAAAGAAAAATAAGACAACGGTCGGCACAATCGTCAGCACGATAAAGGCCACAACCAGTCGCGTACGTAGTTTGGCCCCCATGACCTTGCGCCGACGATCATATAGCAGCTTTACCAGATTCCGGAAAACCAGAAATATCAACAGGATCAGAAGCAGCAAATTGATATTGATCAGGATGAACATCAATATCGTGTTGGAAACCGGAATGTCCGCACCAAATTGAATCGTCCGGGTTTCAATGAACGTCAGCAGAGCGACGACAAACAGGATGACAATAATCAGTATGACTTCCCGCCGGCGACGTTTGCTGTCGGCGTCGCGGTGGCGGATTTTATTTTTTTTTATTGTCGAGCTGAACATCGTTTTCAGAAGGTTTGGACATTATTATCCGAAAACCGGAGGGTATGTCGAACCCGTCCCTTTGGACGGATCATTCAGTATATAAAATCAATCGTATACCAGTCTGTTTCGGTATCCCATAACGAGACGAAAAACAAGACATAGTGTAGATAAAAAGGAAGGGTTTGCTTGACCACTTCGGCTTTCGTTCTCAGTTGATACTGCTGTCCCTTATCCAGCTGCCGCAGCGGAATGATTTTTAGACTGTTGACCTCAGTCATCCATTTCTGGGCTTCCTTGAACGACTCGGTGATTTCAGGCTCATTATTTTTCCATGATCGCCTGACACTGAACTCTTTCTTCAAATTGTCGTATTTGATCGTGTGGGTGACCGTGATATCTGCGATGCTCTGGTCCAACCACACGTTGCGCACCCGGTTGAGTTTTGTCACAAATGAGAAGGTTGCCGGCACACCGCTCAGAATGGCCTTATTCAGTTTGTCACCGAACGCCCCCTCCAGATTGAGATACAACAACAGATCGTCGCGGGTGTTGGAAACCGTAATATTGGTCAGCTTCGCTTCCTGCGCAAACGCAATCCCATGGCCAATTAGGACAACAGCTAGAAAAAGAGCCCACGGCTTGTGCTTCCTGAGTTTGAATGCCATACAAGTACGCAACAGATTCCTTTAGAATAATTAAGCGACGGTCATGACCCAAAAGTTCCACCTTGACACCGACGGCGGCCAAAGAGAATGAATATATTATGCCACATATAGGGGCAATAGCATATCGATTTTCGGTTTATTTATGGCTGCATTCGGGAATCGATCGCGGCGCAGTTCACGATTTTGTCAGCATCCGTCCGCCAAGTGCCGTTATTGCCGGTGGCGGTCGCGGACAGACAATCTCGCCGTCTGTCCGAAGATTTCAGAATCCGGTTCAGAATCTGCGTTTTTGCAATCCCGTCCGGGATTAAACCCGGTGGTGCGGTTCCGAGGACTGCCAGGAAACAAGAGGTCGGCCAATACCCCCCATTCCATTACCGGATTGACAACCACTATTATCCGAAACCATCTTAAATTGCAAGAGATTTTGCCAGTCCGGCGGGGTGTTCGACAGGCTCGCTGAGCGTGAGCGTCTGCCACGAGGCCTTGTGGTTAAAGAAATTTTCAAGAAAGGCGTGATTGAAGGCGTGACCGGACTTTACGGTAACAATATGCGCTAAAATCGGCATGCCGAGCAGAG
Source organism: Desulfobacterales bacterium (assembly GCA_030066155.1). Lineage (GTDB taxonomy): Bacteria > Desulfobacterota > Desulfobacteria > Desulfobacterales > JAFDCJ01 > JAFDCJ01. The sequence continues at coordinate 9,637 of JASJCE010000284.1, forward strand.
AAAAGTCGCCGATACAGTCCAGCAGTTTATGGCGGACGAATTCGTCCTGATACCGCAACCCGTCTTTGTTCAATATGCTATGGTCGTCGACCACCAGGGCATTATCCAGCGACCCGCCCCGGGCAAGGCCGTAGCGCTTCATATATTCGACCTCGTGCAAGAAACCAAAGGTTCTGGCGCTGGAGATTTCCCGCTCGAAAATGTGGTCTTCAACCTCAATCGAACAGGATTGCTGGCGAATGAGAGGGTGCTCAAAATCGATGTTACAGGTGATTCGAAACGTCGTATCCGGATATGCCCCCACAAATTTCCCGTCCTGCTTCAGCTCGATGGGCTCTTTCAAAACGAAAAAGTGCCGCGGCGCCGCCTGCACCTCAATACCCGCCTCCATAATCATACGGGTGAACGGGCCTGCGCTGCCGTCCATGACCGGTACTTCGTAAGAATCGAGTTCGACAACAACATTATCGATGGATAGCCCGGCCAGGCAGGCCATCAGGTGCTCGATCGTGGATACGATGACGCCATCTGATCCAATTACCGTGGCGAGGCTCGTATCGACAACACAATTGAAGCGTGCCGGAATGGTGGGATCGTCAGGCAAATCCTTGCGTACAAATTTGATCCCGTAATTGATGGGTGCCGGCTTGAGCGTCAGATGAACCTTCTTGCCCGAATGCAGCCCGATTCCGGTGAAGCCGACAGCTTTGTTGAGAGTTCTTTGATATGTGGGTATAGCCATCTATATATGAAAGGATTGCAACAATCCTGTTGAGCGGTCAATTTATCCTGACGCCTTATAGCATACGCCGGGATCGTCGTCAAATTCTTTTAACTATTGGAAAT
>JASJCE010000285.1 GCA_030066155.1 Desulfobacterales bacterium
AATCCGCACCAGTAGGAGCCATCATCATAGCGCCGATCCACAATCCAGCTGAAGACGATTTCGGCCAGTTTCAGGTTTCCCATGGCAGCGAGTGCGATAACCAACTCGGAAGTTTCGGCGATCGTCACCCAGGGCTCGTCCGACACGCACAATACTCCCTGTTCCTCAACGACATATTTTTTCCAGTACTGGTCGATGCGCTTTTGAGCATCGGCCCCGGTAACCACGCCGGCCAGTATCGGATAAAACCAATACATCGAATAGCGGGATTTGGTCATATTAAACAAATACGGCTTATGCCGAATCGCTTCACCAAGTCGAATCAAGCCATCATGCCATTTTGTTAGTCGATAACCGAGTATCTTGGCAATAGCCAAAGCGCATTTCAGGCTCATGTAGATTGAGCTGGAACCGGTCAGCAGGGCCATCGGGTCAACGTTGCCCTCGGGGCTGATTGCCCAGTGAATTTCACCGCCGGGAGTCTGAAGGCTCAGGGCGAAATCAATGGCGGCGGATACAGTTGGCCACATATGGCGCATAAATGCTAAATCACCGCTGATGAGATAATAGTGAAATACACCGACGGCGATATAAGAGGCCATATTGGCGTCGCGGGTTTTATCCTCCGGTACGCCATTAATGTAGGCTGAGTACCAGCTTCCATCTTTGTGCTGATTTCTGGCCGACCACTCAAAAGCACTGCGGGATGCGTCCAGATAACCGCCGATACTGAGCCCCATGGCGGCTTCAACGTGATCCCAGGGATCCGTCTTTTGCCCCTCGCACCAGGGAATTTCACCGTCAGCTCTCTGGGTTTGGGCAATGACGGAGCAGATCTCATCAATATTGATTGAAATATCCGGAGCGGGTCTGACAACAGATGTTTCAGGTTTCATCCGAAAAGGCCTTTCTATTCTGATAAACTGGATTTAATACAAAGGAATCGACCCTTAATCAAGGATTAAATTGACCGTATTTTCAACCTTGACTTTATCAACTTCATTGTTTAGTGTACGTTTTAACTCAATATTCGACAACCACTCCGGGTATATTTCAGTTTAGCTGCAAATTGCTTTTAACCAATCTTCTAAACACACGGGGCGGAGAGGATCGTATTGGGCAGGTTACTCTCCTTGAGACAGGCTGTTGCGTAACGCCAAGAGTGATGTTTGCTCAGCCGCTTGTTTTTTACAAACCAGAATTTATCAGTATTCCGAAATTGAGATGAGCCGAACTGCTCATCAATAGCACAGTTAATCTCCACAAGTTATAATGCGTACCTGAAGGAATCTAGGTGATTCATCAAACTCCATTTGACGTTGGTGTGGTAGCGGAAAAAGGTTCATTCCATCCCGTTGCCGCTAAAGTAACCCAAATTGTGCTCATCCAAAAGGCACAAGAAAGGAGGAAGAAATGCCTGACAGTGTGTACAAAGTAATCGAACTGGTAGGAAGCAGCGAAACTTCCTGGGAGGAAGCCGCTAAAAGCGCTGTTGAAAGAGCCGGCCAGACCCTCAGAGATCTTAGGGTGGCCGAAGTTATTAAATTAGATATGAAAGTCGAAAACGGCAAGGTCGCCGCTTTTCGCGCCCGGGTGAATCTCTCATTCAAGTACGGTGGCGGAGAATAACCCACAAATAATCTAAAGCCGAGGGTTTCAGGTGTCAGCCCAGCCGCCGGCCCAAAAAACGGCCGGTCAAATCGATGAAGAAACTTAAGGAATTCACCGCAGAGTTCGCTGAGAACGCTGAGAAAGAATATCTAAAAAATCTCTGCGGCGCTCTGCGGTCTCTGCGGTGAAAAATTACAATGTTTAAGTTTCACAGAGAGAGTTCAGGTTCCCGGATTTAGCTATCCAGTTTCCTGAGTCCGGTCTGCGCGGGCGAAGCCAATTCGTCGGAACAAGGCTCGAAACCTGATACCTGGAACCTTTAGCACCTCATTTTCGGCACTGCTGCCGTAAGGACCGGCGTCATTTTCCCCAGAAGCGGCTGTTTAAAAAACCCCGGGGCCCGTCGATACGCCGCATTCAGAAGATAGAAGGATTTTATATGAAACTTCAATTATAAAAAGCGAACCGCAGAATATCGAAGTGTGGTTTCGCTCTCCGAGGCCGCTTCTCTCCGAGGCGTAGGATCAGGCCTCTACGAGCCGGAGGCCAGCCCCGCCTCCGGCTCGTAGACGCGAGCCTACGGGTCGGAGAGTAGGCCTCCAGGCCGGCTTCCTGCTCGTAGAGCCTACAGCTCGGAGAGAGGGTAGGCGCCAAACCCCTCTACGAGCCCGCTTCCAGCCCGTAGGCTTCATAGGCTTACAGGCCAGAGGGGAGGCTTCGCTCAATCTTTTTTAAAATTAAAATGCAAGAATTCCTTAATTCGTCATTCGCCAATCGACATTCGACATTTGTCCTGCAGGAGTTTCCTTTTTGATCAGACCGGCCTTTTTTTGGCCAGAGGCGCCGCCTATAACTAAGTATCTGATTCCCATCAGCAATTGCCTGCCCCCCTTGACAAATCCGATTATGCTCAAAACATTAAATACCATTTGTAATTGACGGTCTCGTAAAAAGTCCAACTTTTTGAATTTTAGTCTCATAAACCGTTGGATTTATTTGCTGCTAAATTTAATTTTTGCGTGTTTTTTGCGCATTTTTGCGGCTATATCATTATCGTCATTTCCTGTATTTCGTGTCAGGTATCGCGATTAAAACAGACTTACCGAAAATGGTAAGCAAAGATTCGGACTTCGGATTGAGATATACGATTTTCAGATATTGCATGCACCCAGTTTTTATTGGCTTTACAGCAATATGACGGACATAATCCAACACGTGTGTTTGATCGTTTACGTATTTGCCCTAATCTCGCTGTTTACATACGGCATAAACTGCTATGTGTTGATGATCTTCTATCGCCTGAACCAACGTGGTGCTAATCTCAATCATCAAGAAATTAAAAAAAAATTTTATGACTCCGTTCAGCCGGCCGATTGGCCCCGGGTAACCATTCAGCTGCCAATTTTCAACGAGCGCTATGTCGTCGAGCGGTTGATAAAATCCGTTTGCCACCTGGATTATCCACGGGAGTTGCTCGAAATTCAGGTTCTGGACGACTCTACAGATGATACGGTTGAAATAGCCCAATCCATAGTGTTCGAAATGCAGGGGCAAGGCTTTGATATTGTCTATCTCCATCGCCGAAATCGCAACGGTTTCAAAGCGGGCGCACTCAGAGCGGGCTTGCATACCGCCAAAGGAGAATTGCTGGGCATATTTGATGCCGATTTTATCCCGAATCCAGATTTTCTGAAGGAATCGATACCCTATTTTATGGATCCGAAGGTCGGCATGCTGCAGACCCGCTGGGGGCACATCAACAGTGATTATTCACTGTTGACCCGGGCGCAGTCAATCGGAATCGATGGGCATTTCGGCGTGGAACAGGCCTCCCGGGCATGGAGCGGATTCTTTCTGAATTTCAACGGCACAGCCGGCGTCTGGCGCAAAAAAACCATCGAAGATGCCGGCGGCTGGCAGGCCGACACCCTGACCGAGGACCTGGATTTAAGCTACCGAGCACAACTCAGGGGCTGGAAACTGTGTTATGCCCCGAACGTCGTTTGCCCCGCAGAGGTCCCGGTTACCATCAATGCCTTCAAGTCGCAACAACACCGCTGGGCCAAAGGATCCATACAGACGGCCAAGAAGAACCTCGGCCGGTTATTTCGTGCCAGGGTTTCGTTTCTGGTCAAAATCCAGGCATTTCTCCATCTGACCCATTACATGGTTCATCCCATGATGCTTCTGGTGGTGCTGACGTCCATCCCCATGCTCTATTCCCAATGGTTTTTCGATCAGATCGCCTTTCCGATCATGGTTTTCACGCTTCTTTGTCTGGCGACGTGCGGTCCTTCAATCATGTACATGTATTCCCAGCGCACGCTCCATTCTGAATGGAAACAGCGCATTAAATTTATTCCGTTGCTGATGTGCCTGGGTACCGGTATTGCGGTAAACAACACGAAAGCCGTGCTCGAAGCATTTTTGAACATCGAAAGCAGCTTCATTCGCACGCCCAAGTACGGCATCAGGGCAAGGGGCGACCGGTGGCGGGAAATGACGTATTCCATTCCCCTGTCGGCGGTATCATGGATTGAATTTTTTCTGGGCATCTATTCATTGACCGGATTGATACTGTTTCTGCTTTTCAGCAAGTATCTGGTGAGTCCTTTCTTATTAATTTATACCCTCGGGTTCTTTTATGTATTCATACTTTCGGTCAAACACGGCTATGGCGGAGTACGTAATTAATCCGCCCCTGTTAAACCGGTCTATCGATTTGACACTTTTTTTGACCCATGCGCTGGGAAATGACAAATTACGATGCCGGTGGATTAATTATCTTTTGCTGCGCAAGTATCTTTACGATTAAAACGAATAAGGAGATCGACATGCAGATAGAAGCCAGGCTAAAGGAAATGGGAATCAAAGTTCCGGCGGCCGTGACGCCGGTGGCGAATTATGTTCCGGCCGTGCAGACCGGCAATCTGGTTTTTCTTTCGGGGCACGGGCCTTATCAGGAAGATGGTTCACTGATTACCGGCCGCGTCGGGGACACCCTGACCATCGAACAGGGATATGAAGCCGCGCGCCGGGTCGGCATTGGATTATTGGGATCTTTGAAGTCGCTCATCGGTGACCTGGATCGGGTAAAGCAGGTGGTAAAATTGCTGGGAATGGTCAACTGCTCGGCGGATTTTCTCGACCAGCCCAAGGTCATCAACGGCGCATCCGATCTTCTGGTGGAGGTGTTCGGCGACAAAGGCAAGCACGCCCGTTCCGCCGTAGGGATGAACGCCCTGCCGCTCAATATCGCCGTCGAAATCGAAATGATCGTCGAAGTCGAAGGGTAATGCTTAATTGGAATGGGTTGAATAAGTATTGTTGTTTATTCGTTATCTGTTAAAGCTTCACCAGGAAGGACCAATTGAATATTCGTGTCAATTCGTGGCTAATATCTTGTATTTGAACAGGTAGAATACCGCAATTATTCAATTATCAATATTCAATAATCATTTAATCGGCCTCCCAGACCTCCGGCTTCGGCATATTCATCATGAAATATTCGATACGATAGGGCGTGACTTTGCAAACCACGTAGTTGGGGTCGTCAGGTCCATTGAAGATGGAGCTCAAATGGTCGAACCAGACCGCATTTCTGGTTTCGGCATCGTCAAGCAACTCCGCCCGTCCCTGCACCTGCAGCCATGATACCGCAGTCTGGGGATTTTCGACGCCGAGCGTTAGATGAACCTCCGGGTTATTATTTATCTGCTGAGTCTTGCGCGAATTTCGGAACGTGGCAAACCAGATGTTCAACTGTTCATCCGAAGATGCAACCACGTAACGCGTCCAGGGTTTGCCATCTTCGGTAACCGTAGCAAATGACGCCAGCGTATGGGTTTTCATCTTGTCGTATATCTTTTCTTTCAAACTGCTCATAACTCCTCCTCAGGCGTACGTCACGAAAGCACCCCGGTTAAACGGAAACGAAGGTTTAACTGGGCGGGCGAAATTTAGAAAGCACGAAATCTATTTTGTTCTTTTTCAACTCCGGCAAATAAAAATCATTGATTACGTCAGATTTCTAAGTTAAATATTGTTTTGCAAGAATACAAGTCGGATGGGAACGATGGAATTTTACAGATTTTTTCACAATGCCGCAGCGGCCGCTGCCCGGGAGCCAGTCCCGGCGACGGTCGACGGCGCATAAACCATTAAAACGCTGTTACCAACGCCAAGGGCTGGCAGTCCGGTCCCTGGCGTTTTTTGCTTGCCCCGGACCGGAATCGGTACCGGGGCTTTTTGTTGCAGGTACGGAGTGTTCAGGGTTCAGGGTTCAGATGACGGATGACAGAAGACAGATGACAGAAAAGGCAAGTTATTTGTTACTTGTTATTAGTTATTAGAGGAAGGACAAAGGGCAGAGAGCAGATGGCAGAGCAGGAAAGTTAATGGTTATTCGTTTTTCGATATTCTGCGGTTCGCTGTTCCAACCATGTGTAGTTTCATATAAGCCAATCAAAATAGCGCTGTGTGCTCAGCGGGCTCTGCGAGATATTTATTCGATAGAATTCCATCAACCTTGAACCCTCAACCTTGAACCTTTGAACCTTTACTCCTAAACCTTGAACCTTTATTCCTTAACCTTGAACCTTTAATTCATGAAACAAGTAACAGATGGAGTCTACGGCATAGCCAACTGCCCTTGATCAGGCCCCGATGACCAGATTTTTCGATTAGAATAAGTGCAATCTAAACGATATAGGAGGTGTGAAATGACAATCGGTGAAACGATACAGTTTTCGCAACGCATGGAACAATTGCCGCCTTACCTGTTCGGTATGATAAATAAAATGAAAATGGAAAAGCGCCGCAACGGCGATGACGTGATTGATCTGGGAATGGGCAATCCGATTGATCCGGCACCCGACATTGTCACCCGGAAGTTATGCGAGGTGGCCCAGGATCCAAAATCCCATCGCTACCCGGTTGCCGACGGGCTGGCCCATTTACGGCGTGAAATTGCGTTGAATTATCAGAAGGACTACGGTGTCGTATTGAAGAGCGATTCCGAGGTGATTGTCACCATCGGCTCCAAGGAAGGCATCTCCCACCTGTGCCTAGCCCTGGTCGGGCCGGGCGACACCATTCTCGTACCGGCGCCGGCTTTTCCCGTACACATCTACGCGGCGATTATCGCGGGCGGCAGCGTGATCCGGGTTTCGCTGGGTGAGCCGGAGGTTTTTTTGAATCGCATCAAACGCATGTGCGAAAATATCCTGCCAAGACCGCGCCTCTTAATCCTGAATTACCCCCACAATCCGACCTCCGAATTGGCCACGGTCGACTTCTTTGCGGAAATTGTCGCCCTGGCCCAAAAATACCGGTTTATGGTGATCCATGATTTTGCTTACGCCAAAATTGCCTTTGACGGCTATAAACCGCCAAGTTTCTTGGAAGCCGGAGGCGCCCGCGACGTCGGCGTGGAATTCGGCTCATTTTCCAAAACCTACAACATGGCCGGTTGGCGTCTGGGATATTGTGTCGGCAATCGCAAAATCGTCGAAGGCCTGGCGAAAATCAAAGGTTACTATGATTACGGTATTTTTGCGGCTATACAGGTCGCCGGCATCGTGGCCATGCGCGACTGCGAAGCCGAAATCGGGGAGCAGGTCGAACGGTATCGCCAACGGCGCGATATCCTCTGCGAAGGGTTGGAAAAAATGGGGTGGCCCGTCAACAAGCCACAGGCCGGCATGTTCGCCTGGGTCAAAATGCCCCAACCATATGATAAAATGGGCTCCATGCAATTCGCCATGCAGCTGATGCAGGAGGCCAATGTGGCGGTGGCGCCGGGGATCGGATTCGGTGAAGAAGGGGAAAGCTACCTGCGACTGGCAATGGTTGAAAATGAGCACCGCATCCGCCAGGCGCTGCGCCAGATGCGTCGGGCATTGCCGCAGATTGAAGCGGCTGCATCACGTTAAGCCGGCAGACTCCGTTTTTTGCAGGTATGGTTGCGGAAAGCCGCCATTGGGTGCGGCTATTGCTGAAGATCTACATTTTGCCCGACCGGAATATGGAGATAATCAACCAGAATCCCAGCAGGGTTGCCAGGGTATAACCCAGCAGGCCCAACAGGGCGGTAATGGAAATGTTGTGGACACCGAACCAGTCCACCTTAAACTCCAGTAATTTCTGGGAAGAGTTCAGTACCAGAGATCCGGCGATCAGAGAGGCGCTGATCACCAACCCGACCGTTAAGCGATTGATGCCCCTCTCGATCTTGGCCGGTATGTCTTGAAATCCGCGATGTTTGATCTCAATCGGACGTCTTCCGGAGGACAGCCCCTTCAGCACATCGTGAATCATCTTTGGAAACAGCTTCAGATATCCATGGGTCGAGCGGACCTCCCGGCTGAGATTACGCACCAGTTTCTGAGCGTCATACCCGCGCTGCAGCAGCTCTTTAGCATAGGGCCGGGTAACCTCGAGCAGGCTGGCGTCGCTGCCTAAAATCTTACCCAGAGCTTCTGTCTGAATAAAGGTTTTCAACAGCAGCATCAAATTGCGCGGCAGGCGGATCCGGTATTTGAGCAGCAATTGCATAATCTGCTCATAGACATCTTTAACCGAGATCGTCTGCAGGGATCTGCCGTAAAACGGTTCACTGATATCTTTCAGATCGTTGCGAAAATTCCGGAAATTAACAGAGCGCTCATTAATTAAGCCCGCGTCTTCAAGGGCTTCCATGATCATATTGTAGTCGCGTTCGGCAAATCCCAGGAATATATTGGCCAGCTGCAGCATGGTCTCTTCATCCAGGTAGCCGGTGATCCCAAAATCCACAAGGCTGACACGACCGTCGAACATGACGATGGTGTTGCCCGGATGCGGATCGGCGTGGAACAGCCCGAACTCCATTAGCTGGCGCGAGAATGACCGAAGTCCGATCATGGCGATTTCTTTGGGATCGATATCGTTGGCGACAATCTCAGCCACCTGGTCCATCTTGATGCCGGCGATGTGCTCCATCACCAGTACCGATTTTGCCGTATATTCCCAGTATACGGCGGGGATATACAGTTCTTGGCTGTCCCGGAAATTTTGCGCGAACCGTTCGATATTGCCGGCTTCGGTGAACATGTCGAGCTCGCGAAAGATGCTTCTTTCGAATTCTTTGACCAGGTCCACAAAACCGATAATTTTACCGATTTCGAAGGATTTTTCGATTTTTTCCGCGACGTAATACATCAGCCCGATATCTTCACGGATTTTTTTGTCGATGCCGGGCCGAATAACCTTTACAACCACCCGTCGCCCTTCGTCCAGCTCGGCCATATGCACCTGAGCCACAGAAGCTGCCGCCAGCGCCTCTTCCTCAATGGACATAAAGGTGTCGCCGACCGGCCGTTTGAGCTCTTTCTCGATCACTGCCTTGATCTTTTCAAAGGGTATCGGTGGCACCTGGTCCTGGAGCTTCTTTAACTCATCAATATATTCCGGTGGAAAGATATCAGCGCGAGAGCTCATGAGCTGTCCCAGTTTAATAAAACTGGGTCCGAGTTCTTCAAGCACACGTCTAATTCTCTGGGGGGAGGGATAAGCTGTACGGATCCGGGCGGCACTATCATTATCGACATCCGCCGGGGCCTGGTTCCGGCTCAGCATGCGGTCCAGAATATCACCAAGGCCATGTTTGACCATTAACCGCGTGATAACCCCAAACCGTCTGATATTGCTGACCCGATGCGCTTTCTTCGAAAAATTCATCTCAATCGTCTTTCTCCAGAGACCGGCAGAATCAATCGGCTTTTTCTTCAATATCTTCCGATCCGACTTTTTCCCATTTGCGCGCAATTTCAATCAGTTTTTGTGTATCGCTGACATAACTCTCCACATAACCACATTCCCCACAGACAAAATTATCCAATGCCGCAATGGAGGTTAGTCCGATCGGAATGGAGTTGCTGCCGAAAGGTCCTTTTTTCAGGGCAACGCGGTCGCCTGAGAAAATTTCGTGGGAATCGCATTTGGGGCATGTTCCGGTTTTCAACTTGTCACCTCCCAGTCAGGGTTTAAGGATAAAAGTTTCCGGTAAAACGGTCTGAAGGCGTGGAGGCACTATGACGAACTTTTAGCGTTGTGTCAATATGTCTTGCGTGAAGGAGGTTCGGGGTTAGGTGTTCAGAAAGCAGGTTTCAGTGTTCAGGTTTCAGGAAAAAAGGTTCAGGGTTTAAGGTTCAAGGTTGATGGAATTCTATCGAATTTTAGATAGCGAACCGCAGAATGTCGAAGTTCGGGGCGCAAATTCAGGGGCAGAATGATAGTTGACTTCAGAAATTTTGTCATGATAATGTGTAACTGATTCAGTTACCATCCTAAATTCCCGCGGAATCAATCACTATTCCGGCTATGAAAAGGAGCCGTTATGAAATCCGCAGCGCTATTGATTTTTGTTCTTCTACCGGCAATCGCATTTGCCGCAACCCATCGGGAGATCAGAAATCTGGAAATCCCTGCTGCAGGAATTCTCACGATGCGCATAGAAAGCGGGGCAGGCCGTTTGACCATTCGGGGCGTTGAAGGAACTGATAACATCGAAGTAACTGCGGAGATTGAGGCTGACGGCGTCGATCGAGATGAGTTCCGGCTTCTAGGCGATAAGTTATTTCAGCTGGAACTCAAGAGAGCCTACCATCAAGCGCTTTTATACTGCCATACCGCAGCTCCACCGTTGGCTCCGATCACCACCAGGATAAATTTGCATGTTAAATTACCGGTTAAAATGAATATCACGACAATCGATGGTTCTGGACCTATCGAAATTACAAATATTGCCGGCAATCTAATCATTGACGACAATTCCGGCATCATCAAAGTTAGCAATATTACCGGAAGAATTTTGGTAGAGGACG
>JASJCE010000286.1 GCA_030066155.1 Desulfobacterales bacterium
ATCGGCTCGATGCCGCCGACGTGAATCGACAATCCGTGCTTTAAGGCGGTTTCAGTCCACCCTTGTTGAACCTTGCGGCCCATCTCGATCAGATGCGGCGCGACGTTTTCCCGGCGATGTTTCCTTATGGTAGCCAATGCGGCCTGCAGTCCGATTCGTTCGGTCCAGTTGGTGGAGCTGATGAAGCTGGTCTGAGCAGCCTCCATAACATTCGATTTTCCGATCACTGCCGCAATTGGATATCCGTTTCCCAGCGCTTTCGAAAAAACCGCAATATCGGGTCTGACATCACTCAAGACCATGTGAGCGCCGCTGGAGGATAATCGAAAGCCGGCCGATATTTCATCTATGATGAACACCGCTCTGGCCTCATCGGCAAGATTGCGCACGCCTTCGATAAAGCCCGGCCGCGGTTCCAGGTTTCGAATAGGTTCCATGATGATGGCGGCGATCTCCTTTGAATGTTTCGCTACAATTTGCTGCAGTTCATCGAGACGATTGTAGTGAAACGGAAAAGCTGTATCCCGCAGACCTTGAGGCACTCCAGCCGGATTCAAACCGGGTAGAAGATGACCGTTGAGAGCGTTTTTACCGCCCAGATTAGCCGCCAGGTACCAATCGTGCCAGCCATGATACCCGCAAAAGGCAACTTTGTCCCTGCCAGTTTGAGCTCTGGCGATTCGCACCGCTACGGCCATGGCTTCACCGCCGCTGCGGGTATAGCGTGCCATCTCAGCCCAGGGATGCAACTCGCACAGCAATTCGGCCAATTCGATTTCCTCTGGACAGTTCAGTGAACTGCTGATTCCAGCGTCAATCACTTTCTTAACGGCGTCGTCAACATCCGGATCGGCATACCCCAGCACGTTGGCACCGATACCAGCGATACTCATGTCTGTGTACTGATTACCGTCCAAGTCCCAGACACGGGCACCTTCGGCCTTGTTGAAATAACCCGGCCATACACCCAGGGAGAACATATCCGGCCGCTTCGACAACAGCTGGGTCATCCCTGGAATTCGCCGTTTGGCCCGGGCCTGCATGGCCAAACTATTGACTAATTTAAGATTCATCTTCAACCGATCCGGCTCCAATTAGACCCAATAGAACGGAGTCCACATATTTCCCGTTGCAACGATATTGCTTTTTTCGAATGCCTTCGATTTGAAAACCATTTTTCTGAAATGCCTTTAGTGAAGCTTGATGTCCTTCGTAACAACCGGCGGTCAGCTTATGGAGATTCAAAACATCGAACGCATAATTCACCAGACAACCAATCACCTCTGACGCGTAACCCTGCCCCCAGCAATCTTTTTCTCCTATCAGGAGGCCAATATCGGCAAAGCGATGAATCCAATTTATGGGTCCCAGTTTGACATTACCTATATGTCGACCGTCCTCAATCAGGCAGATTGCCAGAAAAACATATATTCGATCCTGCCCAATCTTCCCAACAAACTCCCGCAAAGATTCCATGGAGTTCGGAAAAAAGCGGCTTTCAAGAAACCGGGTGACTTCGCGATCATTCATCCAGCGGTAATATGCCTGATTCACATCTTCAACCCGCAATTCCCGCATGTAAACGCGCTCGCCGCGAAGGAACGCAAAATCATTTTTATGTTTATTCATGAAATAGCCTATTCTGTTTTCGAGCGATTGTGCCAAAGCGACGGATTGAGCACTCTTTCCGAAGTGTTGGCAAACTCGTTTTTAATCTGTGTGATTAAATCTTCGGGCAGCTCCGTTTGCCAGAGAGCGAGATTGTGGTGCATCTGTTCAACAGTTTCGCAGCCGACAACAACTTTTTGATTCGTATACGCTCCGTTGACATAGCCGAAAGCCAATTGCAGAATTGTAAAACCGCTGTCTTGACTGAATTTATTGAGGCGTTCAATCACCGGAAGCGCAAAATCCATCGCGCTAGGCAATTCCGAGGCATTCATCAACACCAGCCCTTGCAGTAGGATACTACGAACATAAATCGATTTTCCACAGCTCCGGGCTTCATCATAGACACCTGCGACCTCAAAGCGCCGGTCAAGCAGATTGCCAGGTATCTGCACTAGATCAATTCCGTCGGTCTTTAGAGCTTGAAGGGCATTACGGGGCGTATAAACGGAAATGCCGACCTGTTCGATCAGGCCTTCTTCGACGAATCGATGAAGATCTTTTCCCAATCCCTTTTCCCAATGCGTCAGAGAATCTTCCCGATGGAGCAGCATGGCGAATATGCGCGGTATGCCGAGTCTGGATAAGCTCGAGTCTAAAGAGTGTCGCACTTCGCCCGTATCCTCGAGATTCACATCGGGATGAAACTTGCTGATGATGTTGACATCATCGCTGATTCCCAGTTCCTTTAATGCCCGACCCAGCACCATTTCACTTTCGCCATAGGCCTGACCGGTGTCGAATTCACAGATTCCGCCTTCCCGGGCCTTTGCGATGATGCACACGGCGGCTTTCGCATCCGGCATACCGGTCCGGTTGGCAACACCGTATTGCATTCCAAGCTGAGCTGTTCCTAAGACAAGACGGGCAGATTGAGTGCTTGCGGAAACCATTGTTATTCAATTCTCAATTAGATCCCGAAATGCGAGGCAAACCGTCTCGACGTCTTCATCCGTCATGCCGGCATGCATTGGAAGGGAAAGAATCTCTTCATAGGCAGCCTCGGCAACCGGACACAGACCCGGTCCCGTGCCGAAGTTGTTCCGATAAAAGGGATGTAAATGTACCGGAATGTAATGCACATTTACGCCGACCCCCCTGCCACGCAATTCAGTAAAAAGCGTTGCACGATCGAATGACAATTTCGAAAAATCGATTCGAACAACGAACAGATGGTAGGCATTCTCAACGAATTCGGCTACAGACAGTGGCTTTACGGCCGGTAATCGGCTGAAGAACTGGCGATATTGTTGCGCTATGGACTGACGCCGATCAATCCACGCTCGAAGTTTGCGCAACTGACTGATGCCCAAAGCGCACTGCAGATCAGTCAAACGGTAATTGTAGCCGAGTTCTACCATTTCATAGAACCAGGAACCCTGGGCCTCTCGCTGGTAGTGGTCAGATGTAATCCCATGATTGCGAAAATTGCGCATTCTTAGAGCGAGCATAGGCTCGGAGGTCGTTACCATTCCCCCTTCGGCCGTTGTTATGTGCTTAACCGGATGGAAACTGAAAGTCGTCAATGTCGCCAGTGAACCGACCGCCCGAGTTTTATACAATGCGCCCAAGGCGTGACAGGCATCGGCCACCAGGGCGATGCCACGGTCTTCGGTAATCGTTTTCAATGCGCCATAATCAGCCGGATGTCCGGCATAATCCATCGCGATGACGGCTTTGGTACGAGAGGTAATTTTTTCTTCAACCCGGTCGGGGTCGATCAATAATTTATCTGGATCCACATCGACAAATACTGGCGTTGCACCCTGAAAGACAACGCAGTTGGCGGTGGCGGCAAACGTCATCGTCGGTACAATGACTTCATCTTCGGGTCCAATGCCCAGGGCATGCATAGCCGTATGGAGTGCGGCGGTTCCATTGCTGACAGCAACGGCCTCAGATGTACCGACCTGCCTGGCGAATTCCGTTTCAAATTCAGCTACCTTGGGTCCGGTGGTGAGCCAGTCGGATCTCAACACTTCAATGACCGCCCGAATGTCATCTTCATCAATCTGTTGTCTGCCGTATGGGATCATAGTCCGTTTAACATCTCCTGCATTTCGGCAACGCTCAAACGCCAGGGGTTTGTCCCCGAGCTGTATTCGAAATCGTCCGAAACTTGGCGACCCTCATTCCACGAAGAACGCTGTGTCCAAAAGTTGAACTGGGGCTGAATAACATAAAAATTATCCAGTTCCAGCGTTTGGCGCGCGTCATCGCGGGAAATCATAAGCTCATGGATCTTTTCACCGGGGCGTACCCCAACAATTTTAGTTTCGCATTCCGGAGCGACGGCCCGGGCCAGATCCATGATGTTCATGCTGGGAATTTTGGGAACGAACAGTTCGCCCCCACACATATTCTCCATGCAGACTAGAACAAACTCGACCGCCTGCTCCAGTGTGATCCAGAAGCGGGTCATGTTCGGATCGGTAATCGGCAGATACCCATTGTTTTTAAAATTTAGAAAGAAGGGGATGACACTGCCGCGGCTGCCGACAACATTGCCGTAGCGGACAACGCTGAATATCGTTTCCTTGTGGCTGCCGTAGGAGTTGCCGGCAACAAACAGTTTGTCCGAGCACAGCTTGGTAGCGCCGTATAAATTTACCGGATTGGCCGCTTTATCCGTGCTTAGGGCCATTACCTTTTTAACGCCTTGGTCGATGGCGACATTGATGACATTTTGGGCACCGATAATGTTGGTTTTGACCGCTTCAAACGGATTGTACTCAGCGGCCGGGACCTGTTTCATCGCAGCAGCATGAATAACGAAGTCAACGCCGTAGAATGCGCGATTCAACCGTTCCCTGTCCCGAACATCACCGATGAAATACCGCATGCACGGGTATTGGGACATCGAAAAGGTTTGAGACATCTCAAACTGCTTCAATTCATCCCGGCTGAAAATAATTAATCGACGGGGTTTGTATTTCTTTAAAATAATTTCAGTTGCCTTTTTACCGAATGACCCCGTTCCACCGGTAATCAGGATGTTTTTGTTGTTGAGCATGTATAATCTCCAGTTTTCAAATAAGGGTCTTCATTGCTGTTTGACGAGGCGCTGGACGACGGGGTCCAGGTAACGCAGAATTTTATTCTTGGTGGCCTTGCGCGGCAAATTTTGCATGTAGACCGAAGAGTACCGGGGTTCAATGACCGGATTCGGTTCGAGTGCCCAGTCGCTGCAGTCATAGCCATTAAATTCCATATAGGATTTAAAGGCCGGCTTGAAAAGTGCGACGTCTTCTTCGGTGAACCAGTGGCGCCAGTCTCCGCTGGCTTTTTTGCGAATGACTTTGGCTTTACCGGATGAGCTCGGAACTTCGGCGTCGTTCTGGATTTCAAAACCCAAATAATCATTCAGGGCCTGGACATTATTATCCACCATGTTTTCAAACGTGAAGAAATACCAGTCCTTGTCCAGAATATTGACAAACTTCAGCATTTCATCATAACGGTTCTGCTCCTCCTCGACGACCTGTTCGGCCGTGCGGGGCCAGCCGTCGTGTCCCGTGTAGCGGCAGATTTCGAAAAACGGTATGGATTGCGGATCCTTTTCCTTTTGAAGTACCATGTCGAGATGCGCCTGATACTGCTTTTTACTGCCTGAAATTCCCCGATGCCAGCGATACAGCATGCGGCTGACGGCGGCATCACGGGGATCGCGGGCCATCCAAATTTTGCGATCGTAATGTTCCTTGCTCAAGTGGTCCCTGAAGACCTCGAAGCTTTTGCCCTTGCGTTCCTCGTAAGTATGTTTGTACACGGCATTTTCGTAGTCACCGATATACTTCCCCGGATGACCGCCAGAGAAGGCGCGGCAATTCGGCAAACCGCCGGCCACTTTGTAGACCATAGCCGTCGTTCCTGTTTTTCCCGTTCCTAAAATTAAGATTTTCATTGAAACTCTCCAATCACAGATATCGTTCAACTAGTCAACCAATGCGGGTTCGATCACAAAAATTTGGTTGGATAGTTGAGCTGTCTTAAAAATTGTTTTGTCTCCGATTGCCTGCTGCAATTTTGCGATTTTATCGTCGAGCTCCGAAAGCGTAATACCGGGATATCGATGAAGATGAAACGCCTGCGGTGCATGGCTGCCGGGTAGGTATCGGCGAATATACCGATTAAAGCGACGCCAATTGGCTTGAATCCGGCCAAGCATTTTCCGGTTCAAGGTTGGTTTGGCCATCACGGTTTCTGCCTGCCGTACATTTTCAAGAACGTCCGCAATTCGTTCACACGCCAGGGGGCCGTCCTGAGCGGCAAGATATTGATTGATTAGCTGCCGGCGATCCTCACCGTCAGCGACACCTAATTTGCCTGTCAGTATTTTGTTGAGCGTCTCCAACAGTTCTTCAAAGTTATAGACTTGATAACTGATTAGATTCGGCAGACGGTAAAATCCCATATCAATTTCGTCATCGATCTTTGCGCGATAGGACACGGCCGGGATACCCATCACATATGCTTCAACGCCTGTTGTGCAGCCATTGTGGATTACGGCCCTGGCGGCCATCAGCCAGGGGACGACATTGCCTTCATTGGTTACATGAACCCGCTCGCAAATATTGGCAATGTCTTTATAGATCTGCTGGTTTTCAGTCGGATGCGGGCGGACGATTATACGCTGGTCCGGCAATGCCTGATCAAGTTTCGGGATCATTTGCTTGAAGGCCTCAAAGATGTTCTGCTTGTGGTCACGCAGTCCTTCGGCATATTCTCTGCTCATCCCCACCGCGGCCTTGCCGAATTGAGGAACGTCTCCAGTGTTTTTGACCGGTCGAAACAAATTCTGGGCCGGAAAATACGCATTTACGTGGTTGAAATTGGTGTTCACCAGAATATAATCACCAAACCGGCCTTTGAGCCTGTCTGCTTCAGACTTATAAAAAGCGCGCAGTTCGGGCCTCATCATATCACTGCGTGGATTTCCGGTGACATGAATCGGCATGTCCGGCGGGAGATCCGGATATTGCCGCCACAGCTCGGCATTGTCCTCACCCCAGGCAAACAAGTGCGAATTATATCGAATTGCAGTTGGGGACAGCCGCCGGGAGTAGTAGGTAGCCGCCGGCAAATGGACCAACGCCTCTTCATCCCAGGTCATAATTTCGTGACCTAAATTTTCCATTATCCGGAACATCTTCAGATTACGATCCGTCATGCTTTTATTCAGATAACGGCTTTGCGGCAAGGATGATATGCGCAGATCGATTTCACGATGTGATCCGATAATAATCGAAAACCCGCGCCGGGCGGCGATGCAGGCCAGCAGCAATTTGGGATCCAGTTCACGCACCTGGTTCTCCACCGGTATGATCAACCATGACCTGCTGTTATTCTGATTTAACTTCATACGGATATCTTAAAGAGCACATCACTAAGCTGCTCGACTTTAATTCGGGTTGTGTCTTTGAGTATTTCCTGCAAACGCTCTATTTTCTGATTCAATCCGTCAAGTGATATGCCCGGGTAACGGTGTTTTTGAAACGCAGGCCGATTGTGCGATCCGGGCAACATCGGTTTCAAGCGTTTGTAGAGATGGTACGCGTCTGCGATCACCCTGCGCTGCAGCCGAACCCAAGTCGAGGAGCTATCATCAGCCTCCTGATCAGATGTGGCTGCAGCGAGCACTTCCACCATTTTTTCACAGGCCATTGGACCATTGCGGGAGGCCAGGTAGCGCTCGATCATTTGTTTGCGGTCAGCACCGTTGGCAACCCCGATTTTCCCGGACAGGATTTGATAGATCATATCCCGTAATTCTTCAAAATTAAAGCATTGGTGGCTGACGGCATTGGGCAGACGATAAAAGCCGTTGTCGTAGTCCTCGCTCACGGATTCGCGGTAGCTGATAGCCGGCACGCCCATGACAAAAGCCTCAACACCGGTTGTACATCCATTGTGCAGCACGACTCTCGTGGCCAGAATCCAGGGTACGACATTGCCCTCGTTGGTGACATGTACGCGAGAACTGTGAGCGGCAATGTCTCGATAGACATCATGCCGCTCTGTCGGATGCGGGCGGATCACGATGTTGAGATCCGGAAACGCACCGTCAATTCTTGGAATTAACTGCTGAAAACTCTTAAATACGGCCTGTTTGTGATCCCATAAGCCCTGGGCATATTCGCGACTCATCCCGCGGGCCGCACGGCCGAAATTGGCAGGTTCACCCGGTTTTTTCACTGGTTTAAACAAATTCATGTCCGGACCAAAAGCATTGACATGATTGAAATTGGTGTTGACCAAAATAAAATCGCCGTATCGTCTTCGCAGGGCCTTTACTTCTTCTTCATAAAAAGGGTGCATCTCCGGGCGTAACATGTCATTGCGCGGATTCCCGGTGTTGTGGATCGCTATATTCTTGGGCAAATGGGGATATTGCCGCCAAAGCTCCACATTATCCTCCCCCCAGGCAAATAAATGCGATACGTGTTTGATGGCTTCAGGATGCAGTCGGCGAGAGAAATAGGTCTGCGGGGGCAAATGCACCAGGGCCTCTTCATCCCATGTGACGATTTCATGACCGAATTTTCGGGCGATGCGAAAAAATATGAGGCTGCGACCCGTCATGCTTTTGGACAGGTATATGCTTTTGGGATACGAATCAATCCGAAACTCCAGCTCACGGCGTGATCCGATCACCGACGAAAATCCCCGTCGCGCCGCCACGCAGGCCAGCATCAGTTTAGGATCAAGCTCCCGCACCTGATTTTCTACCGGAATCAGTAATAATGGGTTTAAATTGGACATGCGCGTTGTGTGTAACTCCTTATTTTTATCTCTGATCAAAAGGCATTATTTAAACTTTTAACTACTGGTCTCGGTAAGTGCCTGTTTATAATACATACTTTCTTTTTCCCGAACATTATCTTGGTCAAATGAAATATGTGCCAATTCATGGCCGCGCATTCCCACAATTTTTGCTTCCTCAAAATTGCGACTGACATAAATCATTTTTTCCGCTAGTGCATTTATATTTCGAAAAGGCACAATATAGCCGGTATAGCGATCAATGACCAATTCAGGAAGACCGTCAAAAAAATATGCAATGACCGGTATTCCACAAAACATAGCTTCTACTACGGTATAACCTGCTAAAAGACAAATCGCCGCTTTTGCATGGGCCGTCCAATTTAAAACGATATCACTCGAGCAGGCGCCTAATAGCACAATCCGGTCTTTATATTTACTGAGCTCTATTCTTTGTCTTACTTTTTTTCCAAGCCTCCCATCTCCAATAATAACCAGACGGTATTCCGGAAGATGGGCTGCTGCCAGATCGAAGGCAGCAATGACGTCAAGTGGAAATTTGATTTCGACCAAACGCCCAACGAATAGAAAATACGGGTAGCTTGCCGGTTTATCCGGCGGCCGTTCAGGGTTGTAAGACTTAAACGCAGAATTAAAGTTGCTTAGTCTAATAAATGCAAGCTTTTCAACCGGAGCTCCCAATGAAAATGCATGTTCATAAGTGCTTTTATCCCGTCCCAGCACACGAGCTGCATGCCGCAAAGGTAAGCCAAGAAGCCAGTTTGTCGCGGGTCGTGCAAAATTTTCAATAAAGGGTAATCTATTTAGATTTCTAAAATAGTATACATTTCCAGTAAGCTTGCGAATCAACTCAAAATTGCCAATTATGTCGACGATGAAGGGTATTTTGATAAACCTCGAAACCAGATAAGCTTGTAAAGCGGGGTAGTCGTGCTTGTAGGCACGAAGAAGTCCAATTTTCTCTCTGACACAATAGCTTGTAATTTTAAAGACAGCGATTGTTTCGCGAAAAAGTATGGCGGTTGCGCTGAATCCTATTTCTTCCATAACTCTGACAAATTTTGGCGACCGCCAGGTAAAAAGATAAAGATCATCTGCAATTTTAATGTTTATCTGTTGAACATTTGAGGCATCCAATATGCCGATCCATTCCAAACTCGGGTTTCGAAACGGTAATAGCTGTGCATATCCCCGTTTATCTACTTTTTCAACTGTAAATCCTCTGAGCATCAGCGCTTTGGGGCTTCCTTTAACGGATTGATTCCAAATCTTCCTCTGTTTTAAGATCCAAGGCCGCGCAAATAGAAAACCAGCAAGGCAAAATGGAACAACTAAAACCAATATAGGATAATCGAAAACTCTTACTATCTTAATCAGAATTTTTTCTGCTTTTTTTACTATCATTGATCAACGAATACGCCTATTTAATTAAATTTCCGAATCCGACGTGCAGGCGAACCAGCTACGACTGTGAATTGTTCGACATTATGAGTTACTACAGAACCAGCACCCACAATCGCTGATTTTCCTACTATTATTCCAGGTAAGATAATTGCACCAGCACCTATCCATGCATCGTCTTCGATGCTAACTTTTTTTGATACAATGAGGTTGTTTTTAACGTAAGGTATATTCTGAAGATTTGAATTGTTTGGCGCCGCATTGGCGATAAGCATTACACCTGGAGCGATGGACACTCTTTTTCCAATTTCAACAACATGATTATATGAATCTTCAATAATTAAGTTCGCATTCAGAACGGTACCTTCTCCGACATAGACTCCAGTGGCGCGATAAAATATTTTTCGCGTACGGTTATCAGGATGAATAATTCCCAACCACCTTACGATTTTTTTTGGCAGTTGTAATGCCATTTTTCGCATCTGTTTTTCTGAAAGTATATCGAATTCAAAAAGCAGTTTATTAATAAGTGCTGATCTATCCATAGGTTTATAAAATCCTATTCAATTGTATCAAAAGGAATAACATAATAATTTGGATATTGAGATAA
>JASJCE010000287.1 GCA_030066155.1 Desulfobacterales bacterium
GTCCAATTTTTTTCTTTAAGATAAGAATCCATTCCTCTTTTTCTTTCAAAATCTAGAGTTTCTTTTCCGATCAGACTGGCCGTTTTTTTTGGCCAGAGGCGACGCTCGTGAGAAACTTCACCATTCTAATTTTTCACCGCAGAGATCGCAGAGCGACGCAGAGTTTATTTTAAATACTTTTTCTCAGCGTTCTCGGCGAACTCTGCGGTGAATTTTAAAGCTATCGGAAGCGTTGCTATAATATCGAGCAGATGTACGAGCATAATGAAGTCTTACAACGCAATTCATAAATACGAGCTTCGCCAAACGAAGAAGATTGCACGATCACTCCTGGAAAACAGAAAATCCAGATTCAACTGGAGGATAATTGTCCTTCCGCTATTCCTGTACGACATCCTTCGAGATCAGCGGCGATTGCAGGTACTTCATAAGAACCTTTTTTTTACCAAAAAGTTCGCGCTTGAAGCCGGAAAACATATTTATGAGGGAAAAGAGCGCGCCTGGGAAATCCGGCTGATAGAGGTGAAAACCAGAGAAACCCTGAACAAAGAAAAGAAAGGGTTCTATACCGACGAAATCCGCAGCAAACAATTAAAGGAAATTAAATTTCTGCTCGACCACTACCTCGAGTTGCTTAACCTGAACCAACCCGACTACGAAAAAGCCATTAGGATGAATTTCGCTTCCAAGGGCAGCTACCTGACCTTTTTGAATCAACTCCAGAAAATTGAGGAAGAGGTCATCCAAGCTGCCATTACCACCATGCGCAAGGGAACCAAAAAAGAAAGGCGTCTGTGGTTTGATAAAGTCAGGGCTGCAACTAAACGCGTCCGCATGGAAGCCGCCGATAAAATCTATTCAAACTCGGGAACATAGCAAATAATTTGACTGATTGAATTCGATGGTAAAGGGAAACCGCTAAATTACCGTAAAAATCCAAAAAACAAGCACCAAATCCCAAATAAATTTCAATCTCAAAATCACAATTACCGAAACAAAAAATTCGGATTTCTCTCGTTGAAGAGATTGTTTGGAAGTTGGAATTTCGATAATTGGAATTTGTTTGTCATTTGGGATTTGTCGTTTGTGATTTGTGGTTTAGGAAAGTTTGATACTGTTAGCGCCTGTGTATTCAGGATAATTTAATCCCGCTGGTTATAATTTTTTCGCCAGCTGTCCGATATCCATTTCTCTTTTATCCACCATCATTGAATGGTAGTCTAGAAAACGCTTCCCGCCCCACTTTTCTTTAAAACGACGAATTCCGGCATTGACCCCCAACCCCAGATTGACAGCCATTTTGCCTTCGCTATGCGCGAATTTCACCATCTCGTAAAAAAGCAGATCCGAAGCACCGGGCACATTCAGTTGATTGGATCGGAAGCTAAATAAATAAAATGCATAATTCACGGCACCAAGATCCACGATGTTGAATGCTGCGAGTTTTTTCCCGCTTCTCGCTTCAAACAAGACAGTCGTATGACTGGCCTTCATGTAATTGTCAATCCGCCTGTAAAGGCTTTTCTGGCGACGAGTTAGATTGCGGCTATTTATAAAAGCCTTGACGATCCTCCGATGTTCCCGGCCAAACCGCCCGCGCGCCACCCGAAGATTTTTGGCTGCCCTCCGGAGCATATAGGCATTCGCCGCGCCGATAGACCGCAGGGGAAGTTCGAGCTGATAGTAACTGTCAACTGCCGCTACCTCATTCGCTTCAGTCGCCAACCAGTTGCTGGATGCAACCAGGGCCACGGACGTGGGCTTGAATTGGTCCAGGACGGACTCATAAACCCGTTCAACCGGTTCCGCATCGACGCTCAATGGATAGCCGTTGAAAAACATATGGTTTTTCGCAATAAAGAACAGGTATTGGTGGTGGAGAAACGGTTCGGCGTTTGAAATAGCGCCGACATAGTCCGGCAGGTGCTCCGGAACGTAGGCATGCTGATCTATCCACTGGCGTTCCTGATCAGTGAGCATTGCCGGATCCCGAAATCGGTCGTGGAAAAATTTTATTGATCCGGGCCTGTCGTATCTCTTCGGTGATCTTTTCGATTCTAAGGAGCGTTTCAAGATTCGCAGCAGATCCGAGAGTTTCCCGGGCGGCGTTCGATACGTTTTTTTCGACTGATACCAGTTGCTCATGAAACCTCAAATAGTGTTGCCGATCGCGGTAGACGCTTCGTACCAGGGTATCATAATCTTCACCTTCGGCCATGAGCAGTTTGCCATAATGATCGATCAACAGATCGATTTCACGTATCTGTTGCCGGCGAATAAGATCCGAGTAGACTCTCCGCGTTTCCGGCGCCGACAGCAGGGCCCGGGTTTTATCCTTTGCCGAAGACAAAGCATCCGTTTTACTCATGCCGCTTTTCTGTATTTTTAGTGCAGCATCCAGGGCATGCCGTTTGGTAAACAGGTAGTTCTGAATAAAAACCTCTCGGGATTGTTTGTTGCGCATGAAATGCAGGATAAAGACGATCGGGATCAGGAATTCCCAGACGCCGATGGGCTTGGACGGGATGACCCGCAGTGCCACCGAGTTTCCGACACGTCGTTCGTAGTTGTAGATAATGTCAAACTTTTTCTTCAAACTGGCTGGCAATAATCAACTCCTCATTCGACATTCTGCGGTTCGCTCTTTATTTTAAAAAACCTGCTCCAGGATCTTCTGTCTGCGTTTGGCGATCTGCTGCTGTTCGGCCAACATTTTCTCCCGAACGTTGGGATTGCCGCCCAGCAGATCCATAACCTGGCGGTCGACTTCATTTTCGGCGGCGGTGATCGTCTCGATAAATTCTTCAAAATGCCCGCGATCCGGATATGCACGTTCGATCAAGGTGTTGAATTCGTCGCCTTCAGTCGTCAGCAGTTTCAGATAATGTTCGGACAGGATGTCGATCAGGGCAAGATGGGCTTGCACCAGTTCCGGCGAATACAAGTTCAGCGATTCCAGCCAGGATTTGACGGAATCACTAGAATCCATGCTGACGGTTTGATCGGTTTGGCCCTGTAGTTGAGCCGCGGCAACGTTGATGGCGAGTTTACGGGGGAACATAAAATGTTGGGTATACTGGCGGATTGCGCTGCCGCGACGCAAAAAATCAATGATGAAAAAGCCTGGAATCAAGTAATGCCATGCCGTCAGCGGACGGGTAACGATGACGCCCAGCGTGACCTCTCTGGCAAACTGCTGTTCGGCATCCATAATAAGGTTGTATTTATCCATGCGCCTGCTTCCTTTTGATCACGGCATAGCATTGAAACTCTTGGCATGTCAATGTTTAGAAATCAGTCATCATTCAGAGGTTCAGGGGTTCAGCGTTCAAAGGTTCATAGGTTTATAAATCAGTCGTCGAGTGAAAAAAGATAATCTGAACCTTAAACCCACTAAGGCTTGAATGATAAGAATTGCGCAAAGCAAAAGGCGTTCCGCCGGGGAACGCCTTTCTAGTTGCATTTAGGATTTGGTTTTAAAGAACCTGGAAATTAATCCGGTAAGATGGCCGGCGTAAAAAAGGTTCCGGACCACAGAATCCAGGCAATGAATAATGTCCAAAAGGCATTGGCGGTTTGGGACAACCAGTAGGCAATGGCCGGCCGGCCGCCGCCCACCGAAATCAATTCCTTAAAATTGGTTTCCAGGCCGATGGACACAAAACAAAGCGCAAATAGCCAGCTGCGGTAGCTTTTGCACGCTTTGCCGGCAGCCTTGGCCGCTTTCTCGCCCCAGACCGGCTCGACAAAAAAAGAAACCACGAATGAAGCAATCATGAAACCGATCACAAATTTCGGAAAACGATACCAGACTTCCATCAGTGAGGGTCTTTCTCCGGTTTCCTTCTTCTCGAGGCTCAAAGTGGCCCACAGCGCCATCAGAAAAGCGACGATACCGATCATAACGTTCTGGGCCATTTTTACCACGGCCGCGGCATTTACCGCCGCCTGACTGGGATTACCATTGGCATCCCGTATAACCTCTCCGGCGGCAATAACTGCTCCGGTGTTGTCAATCACACCGCCCAACCAGGCACCGGCCATATTGGAGGGTAGATTCATCCACACCGCAATCGGCGGCATAACGATGATGAGCACCACCGCGCACACCAGTACCCAGGCAACCATGTAGCTGACTTCCTTGGGATCACCCTGCACAGCGCCGCCGGCGGCAATACTGGCGGACACGCCGCAAATGGCGTTGGCCGTGGCAATGATACTGCTGAAGCGTTCGGATACTTTAAATGATCGGCAGATATAATAGGTACCAAACCAGACGGCAGTTGCCACAAGCACCGCCTGAGCCACACCGAAAACACCGGCTTTTAATACCACCGAGAACATGATCGTGGCGCCCATACAGACCAGACCGATTTTGACAAAGAACTCGGTCTGGCCGGCGGCTTTGAGGATATTTGGCACCTTAAAGACATTACTGATAATCAGACCGAACGCCAGTGCAAACAGCACGTAGGAAATCCCCCACTTGCTGATAAACGCCTGTTTGGCGATGACCATGGAGATGAATGCGATAATAAAAATAATCAGGAATCCCGGAATGTAACTCTTGAGATCGAATTTTAGGAAGTAGCCCGATATCAATGTCAATATACATAAAAAAAACCACATAACAAGGCCTGTCCAAATGGTAGTACCGAAGCCTTTGGGAAAAGCAGCCGATAATTCGGTCCATTTGCCCAGTTTAGGGGCATCCGGTAATATGGACGATGCAGCTGAAACTTCGATAATGGCTATGAGTAATATGAACCACCCGATGAAACAGGCCCACCAGTCTTCATTTTGCAATGCCGGTGTTCTGTCATTTCCGTTAGCCATGAGATTTGCCTCCTTAAATAATATTCGTACAAATATGTGATTTTAAAAAATCCAGTCAAAAAATGCTGCGAGGGTATTCAATCTGCCTTACTTTTTCAGATTGCGCGATTATCGGTGCTCACCTCCCTTCGACGCGTGTTCTTAATAAACCGTAGGAATTCCGAATGTATAAGTTTTAACTAAGAATTTATTAAATGTGCTTTACAATTGCAAGGAAAATGTTAATTCAAACCCAAAGGATATGATATTATTACAGATTTTACCTCGGTTATACTCTTGACACAACTGATGGTCTCTCCTATTATTCGGGTTCAATTTTGACAGAGGAGTCCGCGATCATGATCATTCTTATCATGTTATGCCTGGTGGGATTTGTGCTGCTGTATTTCGGGGCGGAGTGGCTGGTGAAGGGATCCTCCAGCCTTGCTCGCAGTCTGGGGGTCACGCCGATTGTCATCGGTCTAACCGTGGTTGCCTTCGGAACCTCAGCCCCTGAACTGGTCGTCAGCTTGATTTCTTCGATTCAGGCCAAAAGCATGATTGCGGTCGGCAACGTCGTCGGCAGCAATATCTGCAATATTGCGCTGGTGCTGGGATTGTCGGCGGTATTCAATCCCATTAAAAGCGATCCGTCCGTGGTCAGACGCGACATCCCGATCATGCTGGCCATATCCGTGTATCTGCTGCTGCTGACGCTCAATTCCACCCTGGGGCGGATCGAAGGCACCTCGCTATTTGCCGGTGTCATCTTGTACACGTTTTTCAACTATTACCTGGCGAAAAAGGAGACCGCCGGAGCGGCCGATATTGAATCCGAATTGGCGGAAATCGGTTTTGTCGCCTCCCGGCCCAAACAAATTCTGCTGATAGCGGCCGGGATTGCCGGGGTCGTTGGCGGCGCCCAGATTGTGGTCGACAATGCCGTCAAGATCATGACCATCTTAGGCGTCAGCGAGAAGTTTATCGGTCTGACCATTGTCGCCTTCGGGACCTCGCTGCCCGAGCTGGCCACATCGGTGGTGGCCGCCATGCGCGGCGAAATGGATATCAGCATCGGCAACCTGGTGGGCAGCAATGTCTTTAACATCATGAGTGTGCTGGGTGTGGCGTCCATGGTGCGGCCCATTCCGATTCCCGGTGGCTTTTTTGCAAGCGGCCTGTGGATTGACTACCTGGTTATGATGTTTACCAGTTTCCTGCCCTGGTTGATGATGCGAAAAGATTTCACCGTCAATCGCCGCGACGGCATCGTATTGTTAGCCTGCTATTCGGCTTATCTCGCATATCTGATTTACAAAGCTTAGATCAGATGACAGAGGACAGAGGACAGAGGACCCGTCTTCGCCTAAAGGCTTCGCCGCGGCAGGCAGAAGACAGAAGACAGAGGTCAGATGGCAGAAGACAGAAAACAGAAGCTAGATGATAGAAAATGAGAAGATAAGAAGGTAAGAAATTGAGAGGACAAGAAGGTTGGAATTGATAATTTCCTTTACCTTACACCTTTTACCCTATATCTTGTATCGCGATTTATTGTCACCCAGTATCGAGTATTTGGCATTGAGTCTGACGCTTTAGCAACTAATTACCGAGATGAATCCTGAAACCTGAACACTGAAACCTGAAACCCCTTTTATAACCTTATACCTCACGACTTTCGCTGAATACCAAGCACTCTGCCCTCTGCCCTCTGCCCTCTGCTCTCCGCCCTTCCAATCCGAAATCCAAAATCCAAAATCCAAAATCGAAACCTACCCTCCCCCCCTCAACTTGCCAATCAGTCTCTGCATATCCTCCGGCAGGGGTGCCTCGAAGGTCATCTTGCGTCCATGTTGCGGATGGACCAGGCTCAGCTGCCAGGCATGCAGCATCTGCCGGTCGGTGGATTTAACGGAATCCATCACCCTCCGGGGATGAACCGACAGCAATTCATCGATGCGTCTGGAAAGTTTGCGGGGTCGATAAACAGGGTCCCCGACCACCGGATATCCTATGCTGGTACAGTGGACCCGGATCTGATGGGTTCTGCCGGTCTTCAGTAACAGCTCCAGCAGCGTGATGCCGTTCAGTCGCTCCCGGACCTGCCACAGGGTCTCGGCATCCCGGCCCTTGCGCGTCGTGGTCGACATGCGTTTACGATCAGTCGGATGACGGCCGATGGGCGACGTTATTTCCCCTGACGCCGGTCGAACCTCGCCGTAAACGAGTGCCAGATATGTTTTTCGGATTTCCCGGTCTTTAAATTGTCGGGCCAGTTCTTCCTGGGCTGCCGCTTGCTTGGCAACAACCATAATTCCGGAAGTATCTTTGTCGAGCCTGTGAACGATACCCGGACGGATCTCGCCCCCGATGGCTCCGAGATCGGGGCAATGATACAGCAATGCATTAACCAGGGTTCCCCGGCTGTGTCCGGGTGCGGGATGAACGACGAGTCCCGGCTGCTTGTCGATCACGATGATGCTCTCATCCTGGTGGAGGATATTTAACGGAATGGGTTGGGGCGGGTATTCAATCGGCTCGGGTATCGGAATACAGCCCTGGATTCGATCACCGGCTTTCGTGCGGTATCCCGGCTTTTTGGGCTGCCGGTCGACAAGTATCCGATGCGCGGTGATTAATTCGACGGCCAGTGATCGGGAACAGTCCGGTACATGACGGGCGACAACGGCGTCAAGCCGTTGGCCGACGTCGGGTTCCTCGACGACAATGGTAAAGGCACCATCCACGAATGAGTTGTTGAGGCAGGATTAATTACCGGGGGCATCCGCCACGAACAACGATTCAATCTCTGATATGATCGTATTCTCGTCCGTATTCTTGGCGGTCGACAACTCCCGAACCAGCAATACCTGGGCGGTATCGTATAACTTACGTTCGCCGAAGGACAGATCTTTGGTCAGTTTGAGCAGAAAGAGGTCCCGGAAAACTTCGGCTACATCGTACAGCGAGCCGGTCTTGATTTTATCCATGTACTCACGATACCGGCGGTTCCAGGTCTGATTGTCGGGCAGTCCGTCTTTGCGGGATTTCATGACATCGTATACTCTGGGGATATCTTTTTTGTCGATGATGTCTCTCAAACCGACGGATTGGACATTGCGAACGGGAATCATGATCACCATGCCGTTTTCGAGGACCTTCATGATATAGAAATCATGTTTCTCGCCGTTGACGACGCGGCTTTCGATAGCCTGAATCTGGCCGACCCCGTGAGCCGGGTAGACGGCGAGATCGCCCACCTGAAATTGTCGGCTTTTCTGTTTGTCGCGCTGCGATCTTCCTTTTGCTTTTTTTTCAGTCATTTTCCCACCGATCATCGGTTTTATTACGTCGTTAAAAGCTGATCCTCAGGGTAGAATTGTACATAACATACCCTGGATGAACAATCAATAAAAAAGGATTGGCGTAAAGCAACGCCAATCCTTTCTAGATTAACGAGAATAAGATAAACGCCTACAGCAGGAACGGTACCAGCAGCAGGGCAACCACGTTGAGAATTTTAATCATCGGATTGATGGCGGGTCCGGCGGTATCCTTGTAAGGATCGCCGACGGTGTCGCCGGTCACAGCGGCTTTATGGGCATCACTGCCCTTGCCGCCTAGGTGACCATCTTCGATGTATTTTTTGGCGTTGTCCCAGGCGGCGCCGCCGGTGGTCATGGAAATGGCGACGAAAAGGCCGGTCACGATACTTCCGATCAGGAGTCCGCCTAATGCAACTTTACCCAGGATCAAGCCGACCAGCACCGGTGTGACAACCGGCAATAATGCCGGAACAATCATCTCCTTAAGGGCGAAGCGGGTGACGATGTCCACGCAGCGGGCATAATCTGGTTTAGCGGTGCCTTCCATAATTCCCGGAATCTCACGAAACTGCCGTCTAACTTCATCCACGACCGCACCGCCGGCTTTGCCCACCGCCTTCATGGCAATCGAACCGAACAGGAACGGCAACAGGCCGCCAATGAAAAGTCCGACAATCACGCTGACATCACTCAGCTCAAAGCTTAGATCGCCTGAGCCGCCGTGCAAGGCGAACTCCTGGGTGTAAGCGGCAAAGAGAACCAGTGCTGCCAGACCGGCCGAGCCGATGGCGTAGCCTTTGGTGACGGCCTTGGTGGTGTTGCCGACCGCATCCAGGGGATCGGTGACGGCCCGCACACTTTCGTCCATTTCCGCCATTTCGGCGATCCCACCGGCATTGTCGGTAATGGGTCCGTAGGCATCGATGGCAATGACCATTCCGGTCATGGACAGCATGGACATGGCTGCCATGGCAATACCATACAGGCCGGCGGCCCCGTAAGCGATACCGATCGCCAGGCAGATGGCCAAAACGGGCAGCGCCGTGGCTTCCATGCTGACTGCCAGACCGGCGATGATGTTGGTGCCGTGACCGGTGGTGGAGGCCTCGGCCACAAATTTGACCGGTTTGCGGATGCCGGTGTAATATTCGGTGATGATCACGATGACGACCGTCAGGACCAGCCCGACCAACGCCGCCAGGAATATCCGCATGCCGCCCAGTTCGGCGACACCCGTGAACATGGTCGAACAGGCCACCAGAAAGGCGATCGCCGCCAATATGGCGGAGCCGAACATACCTTTGTAAAGGGCGCCCATGATGTATTCGGATTTGCCCAATTTGACAAAGAAGACCGCGATCATAGAGGCAATGATGGAAATGGCACCCAGCACGAGCGGAAATTCGGTTGCAATGGAAATCGCCGGATAGAGCAGATTCCCCAAGAGCATGGCGGCAACAGCGGTAACCGCGTAGGTTTCAAACAGATCGGCCGCCATACCGGCGCAGTCCCCGACATTGTCTCCAACGTTGTCGGCAATAACCGCCGGGTTGCGCGGATCGTCTTCCGGAATTCCGGCTTCGACTTTACCCACCAGGTCGGCGCCCACATCGGCACCCTTGGTGAAGATGCCGCCGCCCAACCGGGCAAAAATAGAAATCAGGCTGCCGCCGAATCCCAGGGCTACCAGGGCAATAACCGCATCCCGGGCTTCGGTGCCGCTGGCGATCAATACCGTGTAGCAGCCGGCAACCGAGGTCAATGCCAACCCGGCCACGATCATTCCCGTCACGGAACCGCCCTTAAATGCCAGGTCCAGTCCTTTGGCCAGGCCGCCTTTGGCGGCTTCGGCGGTTCGCACGTTGGCCAGCACGGACACCCGCATCCCGATGTAACCGGCCGCAAAAGAGGCGATGGCGCCGATCAGAAAGCCGATAGCGGTTTTCCAGCTCAACGCTGCGCCGATGATGACAAATAAAATAATTCCGGCCAGCCCCATACTCTTCAGCTGACGATTCAAATAGGCAATTGCCCCCGTTTTAATGGCGTTGGCGATCTCGCGCATTTTCTCGTTGCCGGCCGGAGCACTTCTAACCATACTCGCCAGAATGAGCGAGAAGATAACACCGGCTATTCCCACCAGTGTGCAAATCAGCGGTAATAAATAGTTCATCCTTTCCTCCAAATAATAATTTTTGTTTTACTCTGCAATCTTTAAATCCTTGCCGTTAAATAGATTCATACCAACCTTCGTACCGTGGCTAAGAATTGTAACAACCGCATTCCGGGCGTTTTTGATAATTCGGTCTAAAAATTGAATCTGTTGCGCAGAGAACTTTCCCAGAACATGGCCTGTCACATCCGATCCGGTTTCGGAACGGCCGACACCGATGCGAAGACGCAGGAAATCGCCTCCCCCAAAGGCATCGATTAACGATCTTATGCCATTGTGTCCTCCATGCCCTCCTTTCTCTTTTATTTTTAACCTTCCGTAAGCAAGGTCGATGTCGTCATGAATGACCAGCATATCCTTGCTTTGTATGCGATAGTAACGGGCCAGTTGTTGCACCGGCGGTCCACTGCGGTTCATATATGCCA
>JASJCE010000288.1 GCA_030066155.1 Desulfobacterales bacterium
AACCTCTGAACCCAGAACCCAGAACCCAGAACCCCTACTCCAACGTTTTTCCACCCAGACGAATGGCCTTTTCGAATTCGTCTTTCGCCTCAGCATACATGCCAATCTCGGTATACAGCAGGCCCAGATTGTTGTGTATATCATCCCTTTGAGGGTCGCTCCGGGTTGCTTTTAAAAGGTATTTAAGCGCCTCATTGTAGGATTTGCCACGATAGTAGATGACGCCAAGATTGTTTAACGCGTCAACATTGTCCGGCTCGATCTCCAGAATGGCCTGATATTGTTTGATCGTCTCAGCGGACCGATCGCGGGAAGACAAAATTCCGGCTAACATAAAACGCGCCGGTATGTTCCGGGCGTTTACCCTTAAAACGGCCCGACAGGCAGTTATCGCATCATCGACCTTCCCCGACGCATTCAGAGCATTGGCCAGACCCAGCAGGGCATCTTCATGCTGCGGCGCCAGTTCAACAGCCTGGCGGTAGGCGACAATGGCGTTGGGAAAGTCTTTCTTTTCCTCATAAACGCTTGCAGCATTAAAGTACGCCTCAAACAACCGCTTGTCGACGGCGATGGCCCTGCGAAATTCAGACAAGGCGCTGTCGAGATCACCGGTTTTACGATAGATCAGCCCCAGGTTGTTATGGGCTTCCGCGAATTCGGGATTGTAGTTTAGTGCCTGCCGGAGAGCATCCATCGCTTTTTGCGGTTTGCCCCTGCTGCTGTATATCATCCCCAGATTATTGTAGGCTGCCGCAAAATCCGGCTTTAGCGCAATGGATCGGCGGTAGAGTCCTTCCGCATCTGCAAGTCTTCCCTGCCTCTCATAGATTACCGCCAGATTATAGTGAGCTTCCGGCAGCGTCGAATCGATCCGGATGGCGTCCTGATATCGTTCGCCGGCCAACTGATGCCGGCCCTCGAGGTCGTAGCAGAGCGCTAAATGAAACTGGATGTCGCCGCGTTTGGGCGCCTTCGATTCGGCCCGCAGCAGGTAGACCAAAGCCCTGTCATAATCGCCTTTTTTAGTCAGCGCAATCCCCGTCCCCAGCAATGTGTCCGGGTCATCCGGATTTAACTCCAACGCCTGCTCATACGCCTTTACTGCCGGATCGAGCTGTCCCGAATCCGTTAAACACTGCGCGAGTTCTCGGCGGGCGTTGACGTGCCCCGGGTTTCGTACGAGCACCTCCCTGAACTCAGCCAGCGCTTCGGCGCACCTGTTTTGCTGCCGGTAAACCAGGCCGATTTCATACCTGATTTCAGAATCGGCAGGATTAATTTTGCGGGCTGCCTGATAGTGCTCCAGGGCTGCACGCGGTTGACCCTGTTTCAGGTAGGTTTTGGCCAGGGCCGCCTGAATATCGGCATTTTGCGGTTCAAGCCCAAGCGCTTTGCGATAGGCCTCTATCGCGTCGGCGTATTGTGCCTGACGGTAGTGGGCCACACCCAGATTATACCAGTCGTTCCACAGGCTCGCATCAAGTGACACCACATTACGAAGCGCCTCTAAGGCTTCCGGCAGCTTCTGCTGCTGCAGAAAAATAAATCCCATGTTACGGTATATCCCGGCCGACCCGCCGCCCAGCGCAATGGCTCGATTATAGGCCTGAATCGCATTATCGAAGTGTTCTTTTTTCTGATAGGCAAGGCCGAGGTTGAAATAATGGTCAGGGACGCCGGGGGTCTCCTCGATTTGTTTTTCGTATGCCGCGATGGCCGGATCGAAACTGCCGTTTCGATAGTAGGCCGCCCCGATCAATGCATGAATATTCGGGTACTGAGAATCTAAAGATCGGGCCTTTTCAAATTGCTCCACCGCTTTCGGGAATTGGCCCATCCGGTAATATGCAAATCCGAGATTGGCGAAATATGCGGCTTTTTGAGCCGCCCCGGCGACCGAAAAAAGCGACCATACCAGACCTGCCGCCAGACCGATTAAGATAGATCGTTTCATCTTTGCATCCTTAACGGACTTTCTCCACCCCAATTCAGTAAAAAATCCTGGCCCATAGGGTCAGGCTTTGCTCAACTCCATGGATCACAATCAGATCCAGCTGTTATCTCTTTCTGACAGTGACCAGGATTTTTTTCACCCCGGCGCCGTTGGCCGCATCCATCAGTTCAACCACACGGCCATGGGCCACATTCTCATCCCCTTTAATCACCAGCGTAACCTCGGTGTCTGCCTTAATGACGTCCCTCAATCTGGCCTCCAGTTCCGACAATTGAATGGGTTCATCATCAAAAATGATTTGATGCTCTTTATTGATGGACAGGATCAGTCTTTCCGTTTTTTTCATCTCGATGCCCGAGCTGCCCGCCGGGAGGTTGAGTTCCAAAAATCTTTGAACTTCGAAGGTATTGGTCAGGGCAAAGAAGATCAGGAGCAAAAAAACCATATCGATCATCGGTATCATATCGATGACCTCAATACTGCGGCGGCGGCGTTCTATTTTGCCGACATACCCGGTGGGGAGCTCCGATACGGTGGTGGTGCCGCGGGACGGAAAAAACGGCATCAGCTCCGGCGTTCGCTCTGCCAGAGACCAGGTCTTGCCCCCGTCGGATGATACCATATCCCGGGGCTGAACCCGTTTTTCGTAAACCCAGGTTCGCAATGTCCGCAGAGAAACCGGTTCGAAGACCTTGTCTTCTTTTCTCAATATCCATGCGTTGGTTGATTGTATCGGTTCCATCGTTGCAGCACCGGTTTTACAGTAACGCCGGATTCGCCGGGTCTTGACAGCCGTTTAAGTGACCGGCCCCGGCCTACCCTGCCATCGTGATCAGGCGTCTTTTTGCCAGTTGGGCCAGCAGCCAGCCCTTGGCCTTCTGCGCCTCTTCCAGATGATAATCGACCTTGCCCATAAAGTAGCGATGCGTGAAAAATGCGGGTATGGCGACAATCAGACCCGCTGCGGTGGTGATCAACGCCAGGCCGATGCCCTTCGCCAGGACGGACGGATCCGGCACCGATTGACCGATGCCGATCGTAAAAAAGACTTTTATCATTCCCAGTACGGTCCCCAACAGACCCAGCAACGGCGTACCTCTGGCCAGCGTGTCCAGCGCATTCAGATGTTTTTCCAGGGCCGGCAGAATCGAAACCTGCAACTCTTCGTCGATTACCCGCCGGGTGACCTCGATTTCATCTTCCACCGGTTGACTCATATCCGGCTCGCGCTGCAATTCCTGCAATGCGACCCGAAAAACGCTTGATATCACGCCGCCGGACTCCTCGCACAGCAACCGCCCCTCACTGACTTTATTGCCAATGATAAGCGGCTCCAGTTTTTCTTTGAGACGGTTGGCATTGCCCCCGGCTTTACGAAAATGAATGGCCCGTTCCACAATGATGCCCAGGGCAAATACCGAGCACAACGATATTGGAATCATCAACACTCCGCCTTTCATGATTAAATCGAAAAGAGACATGCCAATCGGAAATCCTTTCTTTTCGATAACGCTCCGGTAAAGACCTCTAACCGGTCTCGCGGCAACCTCGGCAAAATTAGGCCTTGGCTGGCATCTTGCAAATCGACCAGGCGTCAATTCACCTGTTTCGGGGACGCATTTCGAGGTTTGAACGGTTGGGCGCGACGCCGGGTTACCGAAATTAATTTAGAACATTTTTTGAAATAAGGCGTACCTGAATCGTTAAGCAACAATCATCACCTGAGCCAATTGCAGTAGTTCAAGTTCCATTTTCATTAAAGCCGGGGTGTTGGCGTACAAATTCGGGTAATAATTTGAGAGGAATCCGATTCCTTTTTAATTTCGATCAAAGGAAGACTGTAAATCGATGTGATGATCAGATTATGGTAATGAATAGTATATACAGTTAACAAGAGCCCAAGCCGGCGAGGCCGGAAATGAATATTGAATATTGACTATTGAATATTTGAGGTATTCTATCGATCTGAATTCACCCTTGTTATCAGAACTCAAATCTTACGCAAACATGATTTGATTTCCATAAATAGGCACTAAGCTTTTGCGAGACCATACTCGCAAAAAGAGGCCCCTTCAGGGCAGTGAAATCGATGGCCATGCAGTCGCATAAATTTTAGGTGTCCCCGTTTCCGCTCCGCTTCAGACGGTATCGTAGACAGGTGTCAGGTGTCGGTTGTCAGGAAAGCGGATTACGAAATCCTGAAACCTGAACACTGAAACCTTTTGTTTCTGACAACATGTTGTCAGTAAAAAGGCCCTAAGGGCCTAAAGAGGATTCAGTCTTCGATTCCCGCTTCCAGCAAGGCCACCTCATTTAAACAGTTTATTGTTCGGTATCAATAGAGTTACTCACTTATCAAAATCATGAAAATTCCAAGCACCAAAAAACAAATCTCAGATAAATACCAATGACCGAAATTTAAAATTCAAAACAACCTAAATAAAGCGAAAACTCCGATAAGTGACTGTAATGTTTTAATCATTGGAATTTGTAATTTTGATATTATTTGTAATTTGAGGATTGTAGTTTGGGATTTTAGTGATGTATCCAGCAAGACAAATCGCTTCTATCCAAATCAGTTAGAGTTGATTTTGAGGTTTCCTGTGGCTTCCACGGTATGGGTTGTCAAACCGATGTGTATATGTTATGCACCCTAAATCTTTTTGGATTCTACATGGTCTATTAATGAGTCCTAAACACCCTAATGCAAGGTTTTTAGAAAGGAGGCTTATGATGAAAAGCAGAGTATTGGTAGTTGCAATCATTTCTTTTTTTATTGCGGGTCTGGGAGTCTGCTTCGCGGCTGATATGATTTATATCGGTGTAAACGCCCCGCTCACCGGCGATATTCCGAAAGTCGGAGAAGGCACTAAATTTGCGGCCCAGATGTGGCTGGAAGATGTCAATGCAGCCGGCGGCATTATGGTGGGCGGCAAAAAATACAAAGTCGAGCTGGTCATTGAAGATAATGAGTCCAAAGCGGAATCCGCTGTCAAGGCCAACACCAAGCTGATCACCGAGGAAGATGTACTGGCAATTGTGGGCCCCCAGTCCTCGAAACAGGCAATTCCGGCCGGTGGAAAAGCCAACGAACTGGGAACTCCCATGGTCAGCCCCTGGTCGACTAATCCCGATACCACCAAAGACCGCCCGTTTGTATTTCGCGGCTGCTTCCTGGATCCCTTTCAAGGTCCGGTGGTTGCCAAGTTTATCAAAAAAGAGTTTGGTTTCACCAAAGCCGCGGTGCTGTACGACGTGGCCAGTGACTATCCCAAAGGATTGGCCGAATTTTTTAAATCAGCCTGGGAAGAGTTGAACGGTCCCGGATCCGTGGTGGCCTACGAAAGTTTTACAACCAAGGACACCGACTTCAGCTCCCAGTTGACCAAGATCAACAACTCCGGCGCCCAGGTTCTGTTCACCCCGCAGTATTACAACGAGGTGGCTCTGATCGTGCAGCAGGCCCATCAACTGGGTTGGAACAAACCCATTGTGGGCAGTGACAGCTGGGGCTCGGCTGAAACCGTCAAACTCTGCGGCAAAGACTGTTACGGTCTGTTTTTCAGCACCCACTATGCAGCCGCCGGTGCCAAAGGTGCCACCAAGGCATTTATCGATCGCTACAACAAGAAACATGGTTATGTGCCGGATGATGTTGCCGCATTGACCTGGGATGCCATGCGAATTGTCCAGAACGCTATCCAAGGGGCCGGTCGTCTTACGGGCAACCTCGAAAAAGACCGCAAGGCAGTGCGCAATGCGCTGGCCAAGATCAAGGACTTTGACGGCATTACCGGCGGCATGACCTTCACCGAGGACGGTGACCCGGTTAAATGTGCCGTTATCGTGCGTATCAGCGATGCCGGTGAATTTGAATTTTATAAGTCCGTTTGTCCCTAAGATAGACGCAAAGCATTTATAAGTCTTAATGTTGCGGGGCTTCGGAAGAAACGGGTTGTTGCCTGTTGATTGCTGAATCCCCGCGACATTTTAATCTTTTTGGAGGGCAAACCTGTTAGCGTTTGCTTTGTCATCAGTATTTATTCCATTATTTAAAACCTGGTTCTCTGAGCCAGTCGTTGATCCCGTGTTCTTTACGGGGGTCAGAGAAAATTGGCTGTGCCGTAGATCAAGGCCACCATTCCATTATTCCATTGGCGACCGATTTGTAGAGATCACCCCTATGGGGTGGAACAACGCCGGCCTATCTGGGGTCGGATATTTACTTTTGGCGCTTTTTGCGGCTTTTTGCGGCTATATCAAAATTAAGAATTCCCCTCGCGAATTACTCGATCCGGCTCGAAGCCACAAAGCAGCCGGCCGGGGTCGGCAACCCTGCGCACGGCTTTTTTAGGAGCCTAGGAGACACCTGATGGTATTTTTTCAAAACCTGGTC
Organism: Desulfobacterales bacterium; assembly: GCA_030066155.1. Classification (GTDB taxonomy): domain Bacteria; phylum Desulfobacterota; class Desulfobacteria; order Desulfobacterales; family JAFDCJ01; genus JAFDCJ01. The sequence goes on from JASJCE010000288.1 coordinate 6,354, forward strand.
AATGCATTGCAGTGGGGCAGTTTTTACGCCCTCATAGCGCTGGGATATTCCATGGTGTACAGCATCCTGATGTTATTTAATTTTGCCCATGGGGATATCTTCATGGTCGGGGCCTATATCGGGTTTGGCGTCGCCACCACGCTGGTATACCTGACCGCGACGGGAGCGTTTGCACTTCCCGGCTGGCTGATTCTGGTTTTAACCATTCTGATCTCCATGTTCCTGACTTCTTTTGTGGGGATGTTTGTCGAGCGGGTCGGCTATCGGCCGTTGCGCGATGCGCCCCGGGCCTCGGCTGCCATTACCGGCCTGATGATCGGCATTATATTGGAAACCGGCAATTTGATTTTGCTCGGCGCCCAACGGTACAGCTTTCCGTCGCTGATCGAAACCGCCACCTATCAGCTTGGCGGCGTGGTGGTAACCAACAAGAAAATCATGATCGTGCTGGTATCCATCACATTGTCCTTCTTGCTGCACCAGTTTATCCGGCGCACGCGCTGGGGCATGGCCATGCGGGCCATGGCCTTTGATTATGTCGTCGTTCCGTTGATGGGGGTGCCGCTCAATCGAATTGCGGCACTGACCTTTGCCATCGGATCCGGCCTGGCGGCAGCGGCCGGGATTCTTTTCGGCGTTGCCTATCCGGTCCTGGACCCTTACATGGGGATCCTCATCGGCTGGAAAGCTTTTGTGGCGGCTATTCTGGGCGGCAGAGGCTCCGTCGTCGGCGCCACGCTGGCCGGCTTTCTACTGGGCTTTATCGAAATGTTCGTTCCCATGATATTTCCATCGACATTCCGGGATCTGATTGCCTATTCGATCATATTGCTGATCCTGGTGTTCCGCCCCCACGGATTTTTCGGTGAACCGTACAGCGCAAAATTAAGACTTTAAGCGTTGAACAGTTTATTGAGTTTGTTGAGTTTATTGAGTTGATTAAGGTTGATCAGGAAAAAGGATAAAGGCGAAAGATTAATGGCTGATAATCTCGTAAAAAGTCAAAATTCTCGCATTTTGGTCCCTTAACCTGATGAAATTATCGAGCGTAAAATTTGATTTTTGTGCTTTTTGCGCCTTTTTGCGGCTATATCAAAGCTAAAATGGATAGAATTCCATAAATCTTCAATTTTCAGTCTTCAATATTCATTTCCGGCTTCGCCGGCTTGGGTTTCAGGTTTCGGGTGTCAGGTGTCAGCCCGGTAGCAGTTCGCGGAACGGGGCGTTTGGTCAAAAAAAAATTCAATTACGTTGTGAGAGCGGTTTTCAACCGCGATTGACGAATGTCGATTGACGAATGACGAATTGAGGAATTCTATCGATTTAATGGTTGGACTACAGGTATCGGGCGGAAAAAGTAGGAGCATAAGCGGTAAATGCCTAAAGTTCTAAACTGCGTAAAATTAAGGTTTCGCTGCGTTCAATCTTTTTTGTGAATGATCGACGCTAGTGAGGAGGGAAACCAGAAAGCAGGCAATTAAAATAGCTCCGGATCATGCTTTTGAATTAATTTAAATAGGCAGAAATCATCAACTTTAGGCAATTTAGGCATTTTCAAATTTTAGGCATTTCTTCGAGCAGCGTCATATTGACATTACATACAATCAAAAACAACATTCACGAAAATCACTAAGGTACAACCTATGGAAGCAACAGGTGAAGGGGTGGCCGCTGAGGGTAAATTGAAGTTCAGTCGCGTTCGTGAGTTTGTTGCCCAGATACCGCTGCTGAGCTGGCTGCTGGGAGCGCTGGTTGCCGTAGCGCTTGAATATTTCATCGGAACGCCTTTCGCCCGATCATTGGGGCTGCGTAAAGCGCCGATGCTGTTTGGCTTTGTGATCATGTTGAAAAAGCCGATGCTATTCCACAGCGCTGCTATCTATTTTGTCCTGATTTATCTGTTGCCGATCCTTGTGGTTGCCCGGGTAAGCGCCGCGAGTATAAACCGGCTGGCGGGGAAACTGCTTGACTATCCGCTGATGATCTCGACCATTATTCACCTCGGCTTGCTTTACGTCATTTTACACTGGTGGTCTGACATGAGCCTGTATCGGGCGGATGTGCTCAGATTTACGATGATCGCCGTACTGGTGACCCTGAGCCTGAACCTGATCAACGGCTATATGGGTGAGTTCTCCTGCTCACACCCGGGATTCATGGCCCTCGGTGCCTACGCCTCCTCGGTTTTCACCGTCGGCCTGTTTGCCGACGATCGACTATTCGGTGCGGCGCTGCTGCCGCACTGGCTGGGTCCCTTCTTTTTTCCGATCGCCCTGATCTTTGGCGGTCTGGTTGCGGCCGTCGGTGCGCTGGCGGTGGCGATTCCCTCCTTCAGAACACGTGGGGATTACCTGGCGATTATATCGCTGGCGTTTATGTTCATCGTTAAAAGCCTGATCGAGAATTTGGAGTTTGTGGGAGGCCCGCGCGGATTGGGTGACCAGCCCGGCTGGGCCAACCGACCGGTGGTCTTTGCAGCTGTCGTTCTCGGCATCTGGATCATTAACAATTTCGTGCGCTCCACCCTGGGCAAGGCACTGAATGCCGTGCGCGACAATGAAATGGCCGCCGATGCCATGACCGTCAATACCCGCCAGACCAAAATAACGGCCTTTTTATTTGCCGCCTTCTGGGCCGGTGTGGCCGGCGGGCTATATGCCCACGCTCTGAGATATGTGAATCCGGGTACCTTCGGCATTCAGAAATTGGCCGAAGTCCTGGCCATGGTCTATTTCGGTGGGTTGAACTCTGTCTACGGGTCCATCGTCGGGGCCTGCAGTATCAGTTTGCTCGGTGAAATGCTACGGCCGCTGGAACTCTTCAAGTGGATCATCATTCCGCTGCTGCTGATTCTGGTGATGATTTTTCGTCCCACCGGACTCATCGCATTTAAAGAGTTCGATGTGCGCAAACTGGTGCAGCCGAAGAAGCGTGGATGAGTTTGTTGAGTTGATTGAGGTTGATAGGAAAAAGGATAAAGGCGAAAGGCTAAAGATTAATGGCTGATAATCTCGTAAAAAGTCAAAATTTTCGCATTTCGGTCCCGTAACCTGATGAAATTATTGAGCGTAAAATTTGATTTCTGCGCTTTTTGCGCCTTTTTGCGGCTATATAAATGGCAGGATGCAAAATAATTAGCCATGGAATGTATTATTTTTAAAATCGCTTCAGATCCATAATTTTAGGCAATTTAGGCACTTTAGGCATTTTAGTCATTTTTTATTTATACCGGGGATTTTACTTAAAAGCAGACAACGGATTTTGAACAAATTAGCTCCATTCTGAGGAAAAAAATGGCATTGCTGCAAATTGATAAAATGACGCACTACTTCGGGGGGTTGAGGGCCGTTTACAATTATGATCTCGACATCAATCCCGGTCAGATTCGCGGGTTGATCGGGCCCAACGGTGCCGGCAAAACCACTATTTTCAACCTCATAACGGGCATCTACGATCCCACCGAAGGCGATATCACGCTGGAGGGCAGACAGATAAACGGGCGTTCACCCCATGAGATCGCATCCCTGGGGATTGGCCGTACCTTTCAGAACATGCTGTTGTGGCGTCATATGACCGTCCTGGAGCATGTCAAAATGGCCCGCTTTTCCAAACTCACCTATGGCCTGGTGGGGGCCTTTTTCGGTACCGCCAAACGAAACCGGGAAGAAGCTGAAAGTGAAGAGAAAGCCTACCAGCTTCTCAAGATGATGGGAGTTGATCAGTTTGCGGATCAAATTGTCTTAAATCTGCCGTACGGCGCACAGCGCCGGGTGGAGATGGCGCGGGCCCTGGCAATGGAACCTAAAGTCCTGTTTTTGGACGAACCCACGGCCGGAATGAATCCCGAAGAGCTCGTGCAGATGATGGATATTATCCGTGAAGTACATGGCGAGTTCGGACTTGCGATCTTTCTGATCGAGCACCGCATGCGAGTGGTTATGGAGCTTTGCGAGCAAATTCAAACCCTGGTTTTCGGTGAAGTCATTGCTGAAGGCACGCCGGAAGAAATTCAGAAGAATCCAAAAGTAATCGATGCCTATCTGGGTGAGGAGATCGTCGAATAATGCTGTTATCGGTAAAAGACTTACGTGTTTCCTACGGCAATATCAAGGCCTTGCATGGCTTGAACTTTGAAATCGATGACGGCGAAATCGTCTGCATCATCGGCGCCAACGGTGCCGGCAAAAGCACAACCCTGAAAGCCATATCGCGCATGGTTCCGGTAGAGGACGGAACCGAGATGAGGTTCGCCGGCAATAGCCTGCTGGATTTTGCCGCGGATAAAGTGGTCAGCGACCTGGGCATCTCCCATGTGCCGGAAGGGCGCCGTCTGTTCGAAAACCTGACAGTAACCGAAAACCTCAAAC
>JASJCE010000289.1 GCA_030066155.1 Desulfobacterales bacterium
TTGCACGCAAACACCGGCAAACTTATTCCAATTCGAAAGTCTGGTCCTCAGGGCCAGGTCAGAGGGAATTGGCTAAGCCGCAAAGCAAACCGCCGGAATAATGGAATATTGGAATACTGTGCTTGAAGGAATGAGATCTGAATTGTAATACGAGTAATTGGAGCAGAAACAAGATTTGACCAAATTCCGCTTTTGATCCCCAGTATTCCATTCTTCTCTCCGATCCGTAGGCTCTGCGAGCCGGAGGCCACCATTCCACTATTCCCTTTGGCGACTGGACAGCAGATGGCATCCCTCTGGGATAATCCAAGCCTGACCCTCTGGGCCGGGATCTTTACTTGATTTACAATGGGTAAAAAAAAATCGAAGGAAAAGATTAACCGTCACCGATCGCCGGAGCGGAGGAATTTGCCGGCCAAGGGCACAAACGAGCCGGTCATGCTGAGGTCGCTTTATCTTTTTCTGCTGGTGCTCCTCTGTCTGGTCACCTACTATAATTCCTTATCCAACGGGTTTGTCTATGATGACTATGGCACCATCGTTGAAAATAAATATATCGATCAGCCCGGTCGTCTATTCGCCTCTCTATTCGATTCATCCTATTTTAAGTATGCCGGTCTGGAAGCCAGTTACCGGCCGGTGTCCACCCTTTCGTATTTTTTGATCCACGCCGTGGTCGGATTAAATCCCCTTTATTATCATCTGGTCAGCCTGATATTGCATACGTTCAATACCCTGCTGGTTTACCAACTGGCAACCTTCGTCCTGCGGCAACGACTGCCGGCTTTGATTGCCGGAATGTTGTTTGCAAGTCATCCGGTGCTAACCGAAGCGATAAACTGCATCAGCTTCAATGATGATTTGTTGATGACAGTTTTCTTTTTGCCGGCCCTGATATGCCATGTCCGTTCCGGTACCGGTCGGTTTTTAACCAACTTCAACTTATATGTCGTATGCCCGGTGTTGTATTTATTAAGTCTGCTGTCCAAAGAAATGGCAATCATGTATCCGGCTATTGTTCTCCTGTACGATCTGATGCTCAGAGACGCAGATGGGGACGGGTGGAATTTGAAAAAACGCTTCAGTATCTTAAAAAGCAGATTTCAATTTTATACCGGATTGGTGCTTGTCAGCCTGGTTTACCTAATTCTGCGCTTCGGGGCTTTATACAATCCCGGGGAAGCTTCGAAAGCGTCTGCCGGCAGTCTGGTTGAACGAATTATTTTCCTGCCCGGCCATATTCTGAAATATATCGTTCTGACCCTGTATCCGGCTGATCTGAACGCCGACTATGTCTATGCCTATCCGGACAGCTTTTTTGACCTCCATAATCTGATGGGTTTGTTTGTGGTTTTGGCTCTGGTGGTTTCGGCATTTTTTGTATATCGATTTTCGAAGGAAATCTCTTTCAGCATCGGGTGGTTCCTGATCACCCTGTTCCCGGTTTACAATCTGATCGAAATCTACCACCCTTTGGCCGAACGCTACCTATATCTGCCGATCATCGGATTTTGTCTGGCCGTACCGACCGCAATCAACGCTGCCTTGAAGTGGCGATTCACCCGGCATGCCGCCATCATCCGGGTCACCCTGCTGCCGGTTGTCGTAATTGTCGCGATTTATTCGTATGCCACGATTCAACGCAATCCCGTCTGGCAAAGCAACTATAGCCTGTGGTCGGACACGGTCCAAAAATCACCTGATAGTCTCGTTGCACGCGGGGGGCTGGGTATGGCGTATCTGGAAAAAGGGATGCTGGAAGACGCGGCCCGGCAATTCAAATTGACAATCGAGCGCTATCCCGATCATCACAAAAGCTACTACAATCTGGGACTGGTGCACTACCGCCAGGGAGATCTGAAAAAGGCCGTGGCGTTATTCAATCGATCCATCGCGTTAGATCCGAACTCAGTCCGGGCCCATTACAACCTGGGCACCATTTATCTTCAGCAGCAAATGTGGGACCTCGCGATACGGCACTATGTCAAGGTCAATGAACTGGATCCGGAGATTGCAACTGCGCATTTCAATCTCGGATTGGCTTATGCCAATCAAGGGAAGTTAGAATCAGCGGTTTCCGAGTGGGAAATAGTCCTGAAACTCGATCCACGCAACGCAATAGCCCGCAACAACATCCTTAAGGCGCAAAAGATGATGGAACAAACCGGGGAGTAAGTTATCTTCCCGTTTGATTGGTGATTAGAGGGATGGTCGGTAGTAATAATGGAGATGCCGAATTGAAGGGTTCAGGGTTCAGGGTTCAGCCCCGTCTCTGGCCTGAAATGTGGCCAGTTTGTTCGAAGCGGGCAAATCTCAAATCACAATTACCAAATTACAAATAAATCTCAAAATCCAATATCCAATGACCGAAACCCACTTTCACTTTCGGGGTCGAAAAGCCAGTTTTGAATTTGAATCATTGTGATTTGTTTGAGATTAGGGATTTGGAATTTGGGATTTTATACCGTCTTTAGTTGCCAAGTTAAACGGTCGTCAATGCCCGGAAACGCCGAAACCTGAAACCTGAAACCTGAACACGGGGGGCCACAGTAAATGTCTTTTTGACCGCTCCCGGGGAGGACCCAAGCCAGCCCCTACAGTCTCAAATTTTTACTCTTCATACTTCCCTCTAAATCCGGAGTACCTGTAGACCATGAGGGTTCGGGCAAGTCGGCCGCTGCGGAAAACCTGGATCTCCTCCGGCTGCGGGTCCATCTTTTGGAACAACACGCGATAGCGTTGGGCGCGCTGTTGGTGACGCTTGGGTTCCACGATGAACAGCGCATCCCATCCCCGGTGCCGCGCCGGATCGAACCAAAGGCGATACTGATCGTAGCGGTGGCCAATGGTTGCCGAGACCGTTTCAGGATTCAAATATACGGATACCTGGCTGGTTGAGTGGAAACGATGGCCGAATACAAAAGTTGTTTGAGGATGGGGCATCTGCATCCGCATCATTTCAAGCCGGTGGGCGGTTTCCTGCCAGCCGAATAATTCATTGCTGAGGTCGAAGTCCGCCCTGTACGGTTCCAGGGGTTTGACGGCCGGGATTCGATCATGCAGGGACAGGGAAACATTGCGGGCCCAGGTGTATACCGGCCCGACGAGCGGCAAAAACAGCACCCCGTATAGCAGCGCTGTCATCGCAAATCCGATCACGACGGCAGCAGCGATCAAACGCCGCCAGCGCCGTACCGTATTCTCCGGGCCGCTCATTTTTTGCAACACCGTTGATGCAATGACAATTGATCCGGTCCACCAACCCGCCGATGTCCAGTGCGGCAATACTTTACTGGTCAATCCGACCAGACAAAAAAATCCGAAAATCGGGATGCTGGTCCAAACTGCAAAGCGATCGGCTTCACTAATGTCCGGCTTACGGATTTTTACCAGCATGACGGCAAGCAGCAAAATGACTATAAGGGGCGACCAGGCACCGAATTGACCGCCGACGGCCAGCAGAAATTTGCCCGGGTCGAGACCGTCGCCACTGCCCTGGCCCAGTTGAAACGCATAAGAGATCCAGTTATGCCGGGCATTCCAGATGATGTTGGGCGAAAATAGGACCAGCCCGATGAGGATTGCCATATAGGGCTGAATTTTGCTCAACCAGAAGCGCCGCTGACGGGAAGTGGCCAGATAGCCCAGCAGGCACAGTGCCAATAAAACGGAATGATATTTGCTCAGGAGCGCGCCGCCGAACATCAGTCCGGTCAGAATCCAAATCGGCCATTTACCGGACTTCATGGCATGCCATCCGGCAAGCAGGGTTGCGCACCAGAACAGATTCAACGCGGCATCCGGCAGCAAGCCAACCAGCAGCAGGTGCTGATATGGCATCAGGTGTATCAACACCGCAGCCCAGAATCCGACGCGTTCATCTTCATACAGGGCCAGTGCCAGGTATCGCAGCAACGCCAGGCTGATGACTGAGCACATGATCGGGCCTAAACGTACCAGCAGAACACTGTCTCCGAGAACAGTTGTCATGGCGGCCAGGAAAGCGACCATGGGCGGATGGTCGAAATAGCCCCAGTCGAGGTGACGTGAATACAACAAATAGTGGGATTCATCAACACCCAGCCCAAATCTACCGGCCGTCAGCAAACGAAGGGTGGTGATGAGAATCAGAAATAACCAGAATAGCGTTCGGTATCTTTGCTGTGAGACTGTTGGCGTGCTAGTTTGCATTCAATTAATAACGGGTTTTAGATTGAACGTCCAACATCGAACGTCCAACGTCCAAGGCCGAATATGGAATTCTGTCATTTATAAAAAAGACTAAGAAGCAAGTGGTGCGAGCAAATCTGATCTTCGATCCTTGACCCGCTTTTTCGGATTGAGCGGTTATTAATTCATCACTCATCATTATTTGTTCGTTTAAAAATCGACAAAGCGAAGCCTCCGGCTCGTAGGGGATGTGGCGCCTACGCCTCGGAGAGCGCCATCCTCATTGGACGTTCGACGTTGGACGTTGGATGTTGGACGTTCATCAGTTCCCTATTTGATCAGACTGCCCCCGTCGCTCGGAGACAGCTCTGAGTTGACTACAAACACTGATCGTTTTGCCGGGTTATCCCGATTCCAATATATCCAGAGCCATGGTCAATACCTGGTCCGGTTCAATCTGCTTCAGGCACAGGTTATCTCCATCACAGGGGGATTCGCGGTGGTTGTAAGCAGTGACACATGGCGCGCAAGATAGTCCAATGAACAGGTTCTGTGCATTTTCGGACAGTGTGCCGTACAGATGCGGGGTTTCCGGGCCGAATAAAATGATTGAGGGTACCGGTGTCATGGCGGCAAAGTGTCCGGGGCCGCCGTCGTTGGTAATCAAAAGGGCGGAGAAGTGAAAAATCAGCATCAATTCCCGGATCGTCCGGGTATAGCCGGTCAGATCCACGCAACTTTTGTCGCGGGTTTGATCCAGGATCGTTTGGGCCACAGCTTTATCCTGTGCCAGACCGATGATACAGACGGCATAGCCCCGGTCCAGTAACTCCCGGGTCAGGGTGCAATAGTAGTCAAGCGGCCAGGCACGGATGGGCAGGAGCCCGCCGCCCGGGTAGATCAGAACGATTTGTTTGCCCTCGATTCCCGGCTCCTTTGCAAACAGTTTATTTCGAGAATCCTCAATTTCCCCCGGATCGAATTTTATGGCGGGTATTTCGAGCCTTTCGCGGGAAACTTGGTGTTTCGCTCTGGGAGCGGTGTTCGAGTCGGTGGCTTCGACCAGGGTCAGGAATTGTCGCGATATGTGGTGATAGGGGTTGTACAGGACAGGCCGGTTCATGAAATTGCCGCGATACAGACCTTCCTGGGTATGGGAATGAAAACCGACCCGTATTGTCGCACCGCTCAGAAAAGACAGAATGGCGCTGATTCTCGAAAAAAGCTCGCAGTCGATTGCCGTGTCAATTTTAATTCTCCGCAAACGGCCCAGGCCGCTGAGGGTGTCCCGGGTCAACGTCGAGAGAGACGTATCCCGGATGGTGATGATATTTTCGGGGCGAACGAGTTCCAGCAACTCCACAACTTCACGGTTTTTTTCAAAGAGCATGACATACAGCTCTGCCCCGGGGTATTTTTTACGCAGCTGCTGAAACATGGGATGCGCCAGAACGAGGGCGCCCATTTCAGACAGAAGGATGACCAGAATGTTTTTGGTTTCTGCAACGTTGGCATTTTTTTTAAACAACCGATGATAAACGGATAAGACACTGCAGATCGCGGATCCGACATAGCGGTCGATAAATCGCTGGGTTTCGATTTTCATGGACGAAGTTTCCAACTCAGATCCGCCGAAGGCGGAGAACGATACGTAAAAAAATTTTAATCACGAAATCACGAAATGACCCCGGTTAAACAAAAAGAAGGTTTAACTGGGCAGGCGAAATCACGAAAAAAGGCACAAAATAGATATCGCGTTTTTCATATTTCGTGTTTTCGTGATGAAGATTTGTTCTTATAAAATGCCAAAAATTGGATTGAAACGTAAAACTCCATCTACAATCCATCACCTGTATCGACGTTTACTTAAAAGTTTACATCATATAGCAGATTCTTGGTTTAAAGCAAAGAATTTGGGGCGGATTCAACAGGAATGTTTGATGCCTTCCGATTGATGTGATATAGGGAATGCGGAAAAATATTTCCGGCATTTTCAGATACGGTACACCGGCTGGATCAGCCGCACATTGTTCCATTATCGAAAACCTGGTTCTCCCTACGGGCCGGAAGCTGAGCCGGGTCAGAGAAAATTGGCTGTGCCTAACCCTACATAGCGGAATGATGGAATACTGGAGTGCTGGAATAATGGGTTTAGCGGAATGAGATCTGATCTTATGATGATGGCAGGGATCAGAAACTAAAATCAGAGCTTCATCCGTTTTTAATTTCCAATATTCCATTATTCCACCATCCCATCAATCCATCCGGAGTCTAAGGTAAACGCACCCCTTTGGGGTAATACCAAAGCCGGGTCCTCTCTCCGGGCTGTAGGCCCTACGGGCCGGAAGCCGGGCCTGGATCTTTACTTTCCTGAACGGTAGCGGGAATGGGCCGAAATTCGACCTACAACATATTAATGTATTCCCATGACACGTATGGCCTTGGACACATTCGTCGAACGATGGCCATTGCATCTCATCTACTGGGACCGCGCATCAATATATTGATACTGACGGGCTCTCCCATTGCCGGCCGGTTTTCGTTTCCGGAACAAATTGACTTTGTGCGCATTCCGGGAATGATCAAAAAGACCAACGATGAATATCTGCCGCTGTCGATCAAAATCAACGCACGGCATGCCCTGGACATTCGAAAAAATATCATTACGGCCACGGCCAAAACATTCCAACCGCATTTATTCCTGGTTGACAAGGAGCCTCTGGGGCTAAAGAAGGAAGTGCTGCCCACTTTACAGTGGCTGCGTCGCTGCCGACCCGATACGCGATCGATACTCGGGCTGCGGGACATTATGGATGATGCCCAATCGGTCAAAAAGGACTGGAAGGAGAAGCGCGTCTATCAGCATCTGGAAAACCTGTACAGTGAAATCTGGATCTATGGCATTCAGGATTTTTACGACCCGATCAAAGAATATGAAATATCGGATGCCATCAGCGAGAAGATGCACTTCACCGGCTATATTCCACGCAAGATTCCCGGTAAAGACGCGGTGCGCCATATCAAAAAGGAGCTCGGTCTGCAAAACGGGGAAAGGCTGGTCGTGGTTTCCACCGGCGGCGGCGGAGACGGCTACCGGGTGATGGACAATTATCTAACGGCTCTTGAAACCTTCAGCAGCCGCCTGCCTTTTAAAAGCGTTCTGATTACCGGACCGTTTATGCCCAAGCAGGACCGAAATGATGTATTCCGGCGCGCCAGGAAACTCGGGATCCGGACCTATCATTTTTATCGTCAGATGGAAAAAATATTTGCGGCGGCCGATATCGTTGTCAGCATGGGAGGCTACAATACACTGTGTGAGATCCTGGGCCAGGGCACGATCAGCCTGGTTATTCCCAGGGAAACGCCACGCAAAGAGCAGATCATCCGGGCGCGGGCCTTTCACCGCCAGAATTTAGTCGATTTTATTCCCTGGGACGATTTTACCCCCCGTCTGCTGCACGAAAAACTGACGACTCTCCTGCAAAACCCCGAACCTTACCACAGCGCCATTTCCCGCTTTCGTCTGACCGGCATTGAAACCATGCAGCAACGCCTCCTGGAATTCAGGTACAACAAACTATGAGCCCGACCCACCAACCGGCTCTGGGAATGATTTTGAAAGGCTATCCCCGGATTTCGGAAACCTTCATTTCGAATGAAATCCGTCTGCTGGAAAAACTCGGTTTCAGAATCCACCTGTTTTCCATGCGCCAGCCCCGGGAAAGCTTTACCCACGACAGCGTCAAAGAGATCCAGGCAACGGTGGACTATCTGCCGGAAACCCTGCTCAAGCCCCTGCCGCGACTGCTGTATCATAACATCCGTCTGGCCGCCGAACGCCCCGGGCCTTACGGTGCCGCTCTGAAAATCGCCTGGCGCCGGTATATGAGAACCCGCAAATCGGCCACCATCAAACATCTGCTGCAGGCCGGATACCTGGTGCAGCACGTGCTGCCCTCCCGCCGGGTGACCCATTTGCATGCTCATTTCGCCCATTCCCCGACCTCGGTGGCCATGTTTACCAGCCGTTTGACCGGCCTGCCATTCAGTTTCACAGCCCATGCCAAAGACATTTATACCTCGGACCCTCGGCAGATTCGCGAAAAAATCGCCCTGGCCCGATTTGTCGTAACCTGTACCGAGCACAATCGAAGACATCTGCAGGCGATTTCCGATGGGCATTCAACCCCGATCCATCGCAATTATCACGGAATTGACACCAGGCTATTTTCAACTGAAACGGAAGAATTGCGGGTCCCGGCTCAGCCCTACCATATCTTGACCGTCGCCCGCTTGACCGCCAAAAAAGGCCTGCCGACGATTTATAAAGCGCTTCGTATTCTGCACGAGCGTGGCATTGCGTTCGAACACACGCATATCGGCGGCGGTGAGGACCGGGAGCAAATTACAAACTTGATCAACGATTTGAATCTGGGGACCGTGGCCCGGCTTTTGGGGACCCAGCCCCACGCCGTCGTTTCAGAGCACTACCGGCGGGCCGATCTTTTTGTTTTAGGCTGTGAAATCGCCCCCAATGGAGATCGGGACGGCATCCCGAATGTGTTGATGGAAAGCATGGCGATGGGGCTTCCGGTAGTGGCCACGGATATTTCCGGGATTCCCGAGCTGGTCGACCATGAGAGAACCGGTCTCCTGGCACCCCCCGGACATCCGGAGAAACTGGTCGAATCCATGCTGCGAATGCTGACCGACATGGATCTGAGAAAACGGGTCATTGCGGCCGGCAAACGACGGGTAAAGCGGGAGTTCGACAACCGGCAGTTGATTCAGGAACTGGCAGAAGTGTACCGGCAAGAAGGGATTGGCCCCCGAAAATAAGCAGCCAGAGTGAAAATTAGAAGATATTACTGATAAGAAAATTCCAATTCTCAAGCACCAAATTACAAATAAATTCCAAAAAACAATTTCCAATGACCAAAACTTACACGGGAATATAGCTAGACAAACAGAGGATTTGTGAACTGCAGTCCGCGAAATTGTGTATCGTAATTGTAAATTGAGCCGTTGTTTGGATTTTGTAATTTTGGTTATTGGTAATTATTTGAGATTTGATATTTGATGCTTGGAATTTTAGAATTTCGAATACTGATTATTGAAAGTCTAGTATGAGAATTTGCTATTATACGCCTTTAAAGCCACTGGACCATCCGCATCCTTCCGGTGATCTGGTTACTGCGAAGGGGATTTTTGATTTTCTGGTGGAGCGCGGACATCAGGTAGTTACCGTGAGCAAACTGAGGTGTCGCTGGATATACTGGAAGCCGTGGTCTTTGTTGAAGCTGATTCTGGAAAGGCGAAACGTACTGAGCCGTTTGAAGGGTCGGCCCATCGACATCTGGTTTACCTATCACTGCTACTACAAAGCGCCGGATTTACTGGGTCCCGTAATCTCCAGGGCTTTGGAAATTCCCTATACGATATTTCAGGGGATCTATTCCACCAAGCGCCGACGACAGTGGAAAACCAAGCCCGGGTTTTATCTGAACCAAAAATGTCTGAGCTCTGCCAGCCATATCTTTGCCAACAAATCCGTCGATTTACACAACCTCAGACGCCTGATTCCCGAAAACCGACTGACCTATGTCGCGCCGGGCATCATCCCGGGCGATTTTTCCTTTGATGACGGAGCCCGATCACAACTGCGCCAAAAATGGGGTGTTTTGGAAGAACCGGTTATTTTTTCGGCGGCCATGTTCAGACCGGATGTCAAAACCGAGGGCCTGACCTGGGTAATCCGGGCCTGTGGCGAACTCTATCGGCAGGGGCAAAATTTCAGGCTGGTTATCGCCGGAGACGGCAGGCAAAGGGATAAACTCCGGAAAATGGCTGGGGAACATGTACCGGGGCGAACGGTATTTTTGGGTAAAGTCTCGCGTGCGGATATGCACCGCTACTACAGCGCTGCCGATTTGTTTGTTTTTCCCGGCATCCGTGAATCCCTGGGCATGGTGTATCTGGAAGCCCAGGCCTGCGGGCTGCCGGTGGTGGCTTTCAATAATGCCGGTGTCCCGGAGGCCGTTCGGAACGGCAAAACCGGGATATTGGTGCCGATGTATGATTTGGACTCTTTTGTAGATGCGATCAAGGGCTTGATAACGAACAAGCAGTTGAGGCGGCAGATGGGAAGCGCCGCAAAATCCTATGCGCGTGAGTTTCATGATTTAAACAAAAACTATCGGGAGCTTGAATTGTCCCTGTATGCCATTGTTAATAAATGAAAACTTCTCGCCCCCTGATCGATTAACGCCTTTGTAGATACATATTCCCCCCGCAGGGCCATTGTCGTCTGCAATGAGAAAGAAGAACGTTTGGTTGGGAAGGTTCGTATCACACCATGGGAAAAATTTTTAAATGACTTGTGGAATGGGAATATTATTACCTAGCGGGTTTGTCACGCGTTGTCCAAGGCGGAACTATCAAGTTGCTAAAACCAAATAAATGCACTCGTTTTGGCCTGATTCGTCACGCCCAAACGGTCTGG